>CALXLC010000011.1 GCA_944389095.1 uncultured Alphaproteobacteria bacterium | reverse complement strand
TGCTCCGCCCTGCTCCGCCAATACTTTCGTTATCGCTGCCGTCAACGTCGTCTTGCCGTGGTCTACGTGACCTATCGTCCCGATGTTGCAATGCGGCTTCGTCCGCTCAAATTTCTCTTTTGCCATTGTTTAAATATCCTACCTTGTTTATGTTGTTAAGACGTTTCCAGATGAAGGGGAGAAAAAATGGAGCGGGTGAGGGGAATCGAACCCCCGTCATAAGCTTGGAAGGCTTCTGCTCTACCATTGAGCTACACCCGCTTAATCTGCCTCTCATCAAGACCTGATCCCTAAAAATGGTGGAGGGGGATGGATTCGAACCATCGTAGACGAAAGTCGACGGATTTACAGTCCGTTGCATTTGACCGCTCTGCCACCCCTCCATTTTATCCAAAATCAAGGAATGAGGATTTTTATCCTATAGTAAAATCACTACATTGCAAATAATAGCATTTTGGCGTCATTGTCAACACATTTTTTATATAATTCTTAATTAATTCACAGTACACTGAGTCAAAACAAAATAATTCCGGAGACGAAAGGCATGTCCAAACTGGCCCTGACCGAAAAAAGAAACCCCGCCACCGTTGATATTGATTTAATGGATTCGCAGCAGATTGCCCGCACGCTCAACAATGAAGACAAAAAAGTCGCCCTCGCCGTCGAAACCCAGTTGGAACCGATTGGCCGGGCCATTGAATTAATCGCGCAGGCTTTCTTGCAGGGCGGCCGTCTGGCTTATTTCGGCGCCGGAACCAGCGGACGTCTTGGTGTTCTGGATGCCTCCGAATGTTGGCCGACCTTCGGCGTGGAACACGGTATGGTCAACGGCTTTATTGCCGGCGGCGACAGGGCACTCCGTTTTTCGATTGAAAATTCCGAAGACAGCGCGGAACTGGCGCTTGAAGACCTGAAAAACTTTAATCCCGGTCCCAAAGATATCGTCGTCGGCATTTCGGCCAACGGTGGCCCCCGCTATGTCCTCACTGTACTGGAAGAAGCGCAGAAACGCGGCTGCAAAACCATTGGCATCAGTTCCAATCCCGAAGCCGAACTCCGAAAGTTTTCGGATATTTTCATCAATCCGGTTGTCGGCGAAGAAGCGATAACCGGCTCCTCCCGCATGAAATCGGGAACCGCCCAGAAAATGATTCTCAACATGCTCTCCACCGGCGCCATGATTCGCATTGGTAAAGTTTACCAAAACTACATGATTGACGTCCGAATGGTTAACGAGAAACTGATTGATCGCGGCCGCCGATTCGTTTCGGAAATTGCGGGCATTTCCTATGGCGAAGCCGCCGAACTTCTAAAAGCCGCGGACAACAAAGTCAAAACCGCCTGCGTCATGGGAATCAAAAAATGCGGCAAAAAAGACGCAGAAAAACTTCTGAAGCAACATAACGGCATTTTAAGAAAGATTATCTGATGCAAAAAAGAAATAAACGCCCGACCCCGAATAAAGCGCCGCTGATTATCTACGGCAGGCATGCGGTTATCGCCGCCCTGAAAAATCCCGAACGTCGTATCAGCCGTCTGCTCTGCACGGCTGAAAACGCCCCCGAAATCCGCAATCTGATAAATCCGGCGCAACTCAACATCGTTGAAAAAAAAGAGATTGACCGGCTCTTGCCGCCGGAGGCCGTCCATCAGGGTTTTGCCCTTTATTGCCAGGAACTGCCCGCCGTCAGCCTTGAGGAAGTAATAGAGCGAGCCGCCGGAAAAGAAAATTGTCATATTCTGATTTTAGATCAGGTAACCGACCCGCAAAACATCGGCGCAATCATTCGTTCTGCGGTTGCCTTTAATACTCTGGCACTGATTTTGCAGGATAAAAATTCCCCGGCCGAAAGCGGCGCTCTCGACAAAGCTGCTGCCGGCATGATTGAACACCTGCCCATATGCAGGGTCACCAATCTTTCCCGAGCCGTTGAACAACTCAAAAAAGCCGGTTTCTGGATTATCGGCATGGACGGCTATGCCCAAATGTCGGTCGACCGGCTCCGCAAAGGCGGAAAAAACGCCGTCATCATGGGATCCGAAGGAAAAGGAATGCGCCGTCTGATTGAAGAAAATTGCGACATCACCGTCAAACTGCCGATGAACGAAAACGTTGAAAGCCTGAACGTCTCCGTCGCTGCAGCCATTGTTTTATATGAAATAAACAAATAATCTTGCGGATTCATGATATTTTTAACTTTTAAGCTTATATTGGCAGCATCTTTCTCGGGAGAAACACATGGCTGCGACAATAGAAATCATTGACCTGTGCAAGAATTTCGGGCTGCTGCGGGCGGCCCAAAACATTTCGTTCACGGCATATCAGGGAGAAGTCATTGCCCTGCTGGGCCCCAACGGCGCAGGAAAATCGACCCTCATGAACATGATAACAGGCTATCTGGCACCGACCTCAGGAGAAATAAAAATCCTCGGCAGAGACATCAGTTCGGCACCGCTGGACGCCAAAAACCAAATCGGCTTTTTGCCCGAAGGATCTCCGTTGTATCCGGACATGAGCGTCAAAGATTTTTTAAGTTATATGGCGGAACTGCGCGGTCTCTTCAAAGAAGAAAAAAAGACACGGTTGCAAAAAATTGCCGCGGATGCCAAAATTACCGACATCTGGACTCAAAAAATTGAAACCCTTTCCAAAGGCTATCTGCGCCGGGTCGGTTTTGCCCAAAGCCTGTTGTCGGACCCTCCGATTCTTTTGCTGGACGAACCGACGGACGGACTTGATCCCAATCAAAAAGAACACATCCGCAAAATGATACGCGACATGGCGCCGGACAAAACCATCATCATCTCCACGCACCTGCTGGATGAGGCGGAAACCATCGCCACCAGAATTATCCTGATGAGCCGGGGTGAAATAAAAGCCGACGGCACGCTGGATCAGATTTTGCGCAAAAACCGGGCTGCCTCTTTGGAAGACGTCTTCAAAAAACTGACGGGAGAAGAAAAATGAATAAATTGTCAGTAGTCGTCAAAAACGAATTTTACCGTTATTTCATCTCTCCGCTGGCTTATGTTTACCTGATAAGCTTCTTGGTTTTAAATGGTTCCTTTGCCGTTTATTTCGGCCATTTCATGACCCGCGGCCAGGCAGATTTGCTTCCGATGTTCATTTATCAGCCCTGGCTGTATCTTTTGTTTCTTCCCGGAATTTCGATGCGTCTTTGGGCAGAAGAATTCCGCACCAAAACAATCCTCCAGATTATTACGATGCCGGTATCCGTCACGGCGCTGGTCTGGGGAAAATTTTTGGCCTCCTGGCTGTTTTGCGCTGTCGCCCTGATTTTGACTTTTCCTTTTTGGATAACCGTCAACATCCTCGGCCAACCGGACAATACGGTAATTTTAATCAGCTATCTTGGCAGTTTTTTGCTTGCCGGCTGCATGCTGGCCATTTCCCAGACCATGTCCGCCCTGACCAAAAATCAGGTTATCGCTTTGGTCTTGTCGGTCATCGCCAACTTGATTTTCTTTTTATCCGGTGTTGAATATGTTCTGGGATTTTTCCGCGGTTTCATGCCGTTTTCAATCATTGACATGATTGCCTCTTTCAGCTTTCTGACCCATTTTGACACCATTATCCGTGGCTTAATTGAGGCGCGGGATATTGTCTTTTTTGCCTCGCTGATAATCTTGTTCAACTTCACCACGGTTTTGATTGTCAGTTTCAAAACCTCGGGAACCACCGCCTGGCTCAAATCCAACCGTCGCGGCTATTACATTTTGATTTTCGCGTTCTTGCTGATAGGTTTTTGCGGCGTTAATCTGCTGGCCAACAATCTGCTGCGCCGGATTCGTTTTGATTTCACCGATGAAAAAATATTTACCCTCACCGATTCCACCCGCAAAATTCTGAAACGGCTCCCCGAACCGGTGCTGGCCAAACTCTATTATTCGCCCATTCTCGGACAGCGCAACCCGGAAGTCCGCCTGATGTTTGACCAGATACGCCTGATGCTTCAGCAGTATGCGGCGCTTTCCGACGGCAAATTCTCGTTTCGGATATACAACCCCGAACCGTTCAGCAACATAGAAGACCGGGCTCTGAACGCCGGCCTGCAACCGCTGCCGATTATAGACAGCAACACCAACGCTTATTTTGGACTGACGCTGACCGACGAAACCGACCGCCGGCAGGTCATCTCCTTTTTTCCGCTGGAAAGAAAAGAGCTGTTGGAACAAGATTTGACCGAAGCCGTCTATCTGCTCAACCACCAAAAAAAGAACCTGGGCCTCATCACCTCGCTGCCGATGTTTGAAGACATCATCGAAAACGTGGTAACGTCCAAATGGGAAATCATCAAGCGTCTTCAAAAATTCTATAACGTCATCACCATCGACAACACCTCTCCCGACTTGGGCAACATCGACGTTCTGCTTATCGCCCATCCCCGGGAGCTGAGTCCCCGGCTGCTGAAACAAATTCAGGATTTCAGCTACAAAGGCGGAAAAATTTTGCTGTTTATGGATATTGCCGCCGAAGCGCCGCGTATTTTTTCCCCTGCCACCCAGGAACTCAAACCTTCCGACTTAGGCAACCTGCCGGAAGGCTGGGGCATCAAATTCCACGACAAACTGGCCGTGGCCGATTTGGGCAACTCCTCAACCATTGACGCAACGCTGGACTACAAAAGCAATCCGAATTTCACGCAGGACCTTATCCAGTTTTACATCACCGGAAACGGCTTTAACCGTGATTTTAAAACCACTTCGTTGCTCAAAAAAATGATGCTGACCTCCGCTTCGGTTTTCACCCCGCTGCCGAATGCGGAAAACTACTTTATCCCCCTTCTTGAGGCCGGGGACAATTCCCAGCTGATGACTGCCGATGTTGTTTATAATGCAATACACCCGGCCGAAATCCTGCGCCACTTTGAAAAAGATGCCAACCCCAAATACATTGCCGCCCGGGTCATTAGCAAAAATCGCCAAAAACCTTATGACCTGATTGTTGTCGGCGACAGCGACTTACTTTATGACAGCTTTTGGACAATCCACCAAACCATTCTGGAAAACAACTACTCTGTTCCGATTCTTGATAATGCCAACTTTGTTTTCAATGCGCTGGATACCCTGCTCGGCGATGACACGCTGACCGGTCTGCGCGGCAAAAGCATCCGTTCGCGCACCTTTGAAGACCTGGAAAACCGGCGCAAACAGGCACTCCGTGAGTTTAAAATAAAAGAAAAAGACATTTTCGACAACATTGAAAAAACCAAACTGGGCCTTCAAGAAATCTGGAACAAAAAGAATTTTGAAGAACGACGAACTTTTACGCCGGACGAACTTGCCGTCATCGCCGGCATCCGCCGAACAATGGATACGCAGCGGCAAGAGCTGTTCAACATCCGCAAAGAATTAAATGCCGATATCAGGAAAACCGCCGCCTGGGTTAAATTCATCAACATTTACGCCTTGCCTCTGCTTATTCTTCTGGGATTGCTGTTTATGTTTTACAAAACCGCTTTCAGACACCCGCAAACCGTCTCCCCGCGTCTGAAAGTTGACCGGCGCTTTGCCCTGATAGGCGGAATATCTCTGACTTTACTGCTGCTTGGCAGTTTGTCTGCGCGGCTGGACAATTATCTTTCCGGCGCCCCTGACTATGAAGGGAAAGCTGTCTTTTCCAAACTGGCCGGACAGATTAACGATATCCGTGCCATAACCTTGCGCAATAACGAACAGACGCTGCATTTCACGCTCCAAGACGGCCTTTGGAAGCTCCGGGAAGCGCCGGGATTTTTAGTCTATCAGGAACGCATTCGCAGCTTTCTCAGCGCGCTGCTGGAAGCCTCTTATTACGAGAAAAAATCATCCGATTTGAGCAAATTGTCCCTGTTCGGATTAACGCCGCCCGGAACACCCGGTTCCAAAGCGGTCCGGATTGAACTGAGCGGCGACAAAGGACGGCTGCTGACCTCTTTTGATGTCGGAAACTACGATGTTGATTTGGGACGGGGCGCCAGAGGAGCCTACATCAAATTTGACCAGCAATTTCAGGTATGGCTGGTCAGCCTTGATTTAATTGATTTGTCGCTGAACCCCGGAGACTGGACATACAGCACTGTCTGGAATCTGCGGTTTGGCAGGCTGGCCTCCGCTCAGGGTGACGAAGACACCGACACGCTCGCCAATCTGGCCAAAGTAATGCTCAATACCCGTCTTGACAAGGCCGTTAACTTTTCGGAACTTATTCACCCGGATAAAACGTTAAAAATCGATTTTGAAGGCGGCAACCGTGTTGAAATCGGCTTTTATCGCGTTGACGGGCAACCGTATTTGCATTACAACTTTGCACTGTCGGCAAACAGCAATGCCAACCTCACCTTATTTGCCGACTACGTCAAAAACATCTTTTATGCCATAACAGATAAGGATTTGAAAAAAATTGACAATGCCCTCTTTGACAGCCGAACAGACTAACCGCTTAAAAAAAAGGGCCGCCGCCGCCAGCATCGGCTTGGCCGCAACGCTGATTATCATCAAAACTACCGGCGTTTTCTATACGGCGTCCCTCTCGGTTTTATCGTCGATGGTCGACAGCCTGGCCGACTTGTTTGCCTCGTCAATCACCTTTTTTGCCGTACGGTATTCGTCACGTCCGGCAGACGCCGAACATCGTTACGGACACGGAAAAGCCGAAGCGCTCAGCGCCCTGATTCAAACGGCCTTTATTGCCGGCTCAGGCATTTTTATTCTTTACGACGGCATCCATCGCCTGATTGTTCCCCGGCCGCTGACAGAAACAGGTATCGGTCTGATGGTCATGATAGTCAGCCTGTTGCTGACCATCTGCCTGATTTGGTACCAAAAGCGCGTCGCCCGTCTCACCCGCTCCCAGGCAATCCATGCTGATGCGGCGCATTATGCTGTTGACGTCATCAGCAACCTGTCCATCATTTTTACCTTGTTAATCGTCAAATTTTTCGGAACGGTCTGGTTTGACACGCTGACCGCCTGCATTATTTCCGCCTACCTGTTAATTAATGCCTACAAACTGGCCAAAGAAGCCCTGGCCCTTCTTCTTGACAAGGAATTAGACGACGAAATTCGCGACAATATTCGCAAAATTGCCCTCTCCTGCGACCACATCCTCGGCATGCATGATTTGCGCACCCGTGACTTGGGTGGTTCATATATGATAGAACTCCACCTGGAAATGGATGGAAACCTTACACTGAATCAGGCACATAAATACGGAGACAATGTAGAAGAAAAACTGCGTCAGGCATACCCTGCGGCCCAAATTATTATTCACCAGGACCCGGCGGGACTTCGGGAAAACCGCCTGGACCATCAGATTGACGGCAGCTGCCCGCTCGAAAAAAACTATTAAAAAACCTTCCGGTTTTCAAAATCCGGAAGGTCCTTGATATGTGGTTAAAATTCAACGGCCGTGCTTCTCAGCAGGGCTCTGTACTGTTCTTTCATAAAAACGTTTGCACTGCATTTCACAACGAAATACAAACAATTATCTTATGGAACAAGAAACTAAAAGTCTTTTCTGAAAAACTCCATTCCGGTTTCACAACTAAAATGGAGCCACCCGGCTATAGCTAAAGAGAATTATTATAAAAAAAGCCGGAAATTCAAAACCCAAAATTATGTAAAATTATTAATATACTAATTCAAAATCGAGCACTTAAATACTCTGTTTTTTTATCTTTGTCAAGCATTTTTTGACAAAAAAAAGAGGTTCTAACCACCGTTAGAACCTCTCCTTCACAAAGCTTAGATTACTGCTTTACAATGACAACATCCATAGCCTCAAATTCAAGCCATGATACGCCTCTGAAATACAGCTCGCCTATTTCATAGCTAAAGCTGCAGGATTTTTCCTGATATTTGGAGAAATCACTCCAAAATACCAAATCCTTATCATTGTATGCCACATGTGTCATGCCACACTCCGGACGAATTGGGCAAACAATAAACCCCTCTTGTCCGTCTTTTGTACAAAACAACACCCAGCTGTCAACGCCTTTATATTTGGCAATCAACGGCTTTGATTCAGAAGATTTAAGATGCCATTTCTTCGCATAATCACGAATTTTCCGATCTGCAACCCGCTGCTGTAATACCCAGACAGACGCCTTGTCGACAACTTCAAACGTCTCTCCGTCAAGATAGCAAACAACATATTTGTTATCCCTGATATACAAAGACCAGCAAGTTTGACCACCTACTTCAGCCAGTTTGGCACGATGATCATCCGTATATTCAATCCCGGCTTCATCGGCAAACTTCTGCAACAGTTTCGTTCTCTTACGCTGTGCGTCAAACAAATCTCCCGCAACCAAATACGGTTCTAAGACATACCAGCGTCTGGGGCGAAAATACCCGTCAAATAGCGCACAGTTTGTCTCAGGATTAGCCAACGGCATTCTTTGAACAACCGGCAACTCCGTCATCTGTTTGTCAGCATCGTACGGAAAAATATGCACCTCTCCGGTAACCATATCAAAAGTCAGCAAAGATGTTCTGTCTGACGAAGGAATTTGATAAACCCAAAATCCCTGTCTCATACCGTGCCCCATATCCATTGTCAAACGACGAGGCTCGGCAACTGCCCCCGTACAAATCGGAATGTTGTTGTTTGCAGCTGCATAATACAGTGCTTCGGTTGCCACACGTTGTCTTTTCACATGTGAAGTTTCTTCCAAACTTCTTCTTGTTTTCTGTTCCATAATTATAAAAAATTAAAAAATTAGTAAATATCCGGCCTTAGGGAAAGTAATTATCTTTCAAACCGGGTTAATATTTCACAAAATAAGTTATACATTATAAATGTTATGGCATAAGGTATAATCCTCTGATTTTTTTTGTCAAGCACAAAAAAACATCTTTGCAAACACCGTATTTCAAAATGATTTTAACTATTTGTTTTGACAAAAGAAAAGGGAAGAAAAAAATTCTTCCCTTTTCGTGCGAACCGCCGTTATTTACTGCATCGGCTCAATTCTCATCCGATAGAAAGATCTCCAGACGAAAATCAATCCCAACAGGAAAAAGGCTATTCCCAAACCAAACGAAACACACTTCGGAGCGGCCACGGCCATTTCAACGGCCAGCAAACCGAACAAAGTGGTAAATTTGATAATCGGGTTCAGCGCCACGGAAGAAGTATCCTTATACGGATCTCCGACCGTATCACCGACAACCGCGGCATCATGCAACGGCGTGCCTTTTTCATTCAAATCGACTTCGACCACTTTTTTGGAGTTATCCCATGCGCCGCCGGCATTCGCCATATACAGCGCCTGAAACAGACCGAAAACGGCAATCGAAATCAGATAACTGGCAAACAGACTCGGATCAAAACAGGCAAACGCTATCGTAAACGAGAAGATAACGATAAAAATGTTAAACATGCCCTTCTGCGCATACAGCGTGCAAATTTGAACCACCTTTTTGCTGTCCTCGACCGAGGCGGCTTTGGAAGTATTCAGCTTAATGTGCTTCTTGATATAATTAACCGCACGATAAGCACCGGTGGAAACCGCCTGCATTGAAGCACCGGAAAACCAGTAGATAACCGCGCCGCCGAGAATAATGCCGAACAGCACTTCCGGAGCCAGCAGGTTAAGTTGAAGCTTCAACAGCAGAATGATTGAGAAAATCATGGTTGTCGCGCCGATAACCGCCGTACCGATTAACACCGGCTTGGCTGTGGCCTTAAAAGTATTTCCGGCGCTGTCATTTTCTTCCAGATAATGCTTTCCGCCTTCAAAATCAGGCTTAAACCCGTAATCTTTCTCAATTTCTTTCTTAATGCCTTTAATGTTTTCAATCTGAGAGAGTTCAAAAACGGACTGGGCATTGTCGGTAACCGGACCATAGCTGTCAACGGCAATCGTCACCGGCCCCATGCCAAGCATACCGAACGCCACCAAACCGAAAGCAAACACTGTCGGATAAACCATATAGGCATCCAGACCGGTCCGAGCCGTAAAGAAAGCAACCGCCATCAAGCCGACCATAACCAGTCCCTGCCAAAAAGCGGAGAAGTTACCGGCCACAATACCCGAAATAATATTCAGGGAAGCACCGGCTTCTCGGCTGGCGTTGACAATCTCTTCCACATGCTTGGATTTTGAAGAGGTAAAGATTTTGGTAAACTCCGGAATCAAAGCCGCGGCCAACGTACCGCAGGAAATGATAATCGAAAGTTTCCACCACAAATCACCGATTTCACCAATCATCAGATACGAAACACCGAAGGTAACCGCGATTGAAATCAGAGAGGTCAGCCAGATTAAGGAAGTCAGAGGCGTTTCAAAATTAAACGATTTCTTTTTGCCGAAAATAGCAGCAGAAGCCTTGGCATTGAGCCAGTAAGCAACGATTGAAGTAACAATCATCAAAAGCCGCATGGCAAAAATCCACACAATCAGACGGGCCTGCAAATCAACTCCGCCCTCAATCAGAGCCAGCTCTCCGTTCGGCGCATACATCATCCCCGCGCCCAAAACAATAAAGCTGATAAGTGCCACACCGGTCACGCCGTAGGTTTCAAACCCGTCGGCGGTCGGACCGACGGAGTCGCCGGCATTGTCGCCGGTACAATCGGCAATCACCCCCGGATTACGGGCATCGTCCTCATCAATCTTAAAAATGATTTTCATCAAATCGGCACCGATATCGGCAATCTTGGTAAAAATACCGCCGCAAATACGCAAAGCCGAAGCGCCCAGCGATTCGCCGATGGCAAAGCCGATAAAGCAGGCACCCGCGTTTTCGCGGGAAACAAACAACAGAATGGTAATCATCATTGCCAATTCAACGCAAATCAGCAAAACCCCGATAGACATTCCGGAACGCAGCGGCAGGCTCATAACCGGATACGGCTCGCCGCGCAGCGACATAAACGCCGTTCTGGAATTGGCATATGTATTAATTCTCATTCCGAACCAGGCCACCGCAAAAGATCCCAGGATTCCAAAAACAGACCACATCAGAATGGTCAGAACTTTGGACATCGGCGTGCTGTTCAGGTAATAGAAATAATAAAAGATACAGGCTGCGATAAACAGCTCCAGAACAAGCAGCAGTTTGGACTGCTGGCGCATATAGGTTTTGCAGGTTTCATAAATCGTATTGGAAACCCGCAGCATAGATTCGTGTGCCGGCATTTTTCTGATTTTGAGAAATTCCCAAAATCCGAAAATCATACCCAGCGCACAGATGACCATGCCGTACATCAAAATCTGAGATCCCGAAACCGCATGCCCGAAAATGGTATACATCACGTCAAGCGACGGAATATTCAGGTCAATCTCAGACGCCGAAGCGCTTCCGGTCAGGAAGCCCATGGTTAGCAGAAAGGCCGCTGCCAGTCCGCCGATTTTTTTCAAGCTCATCATCTGTCGATTCCCTTGTTGTTAATCCATAAATTTGCATAACACGCCGCCGGCCGTACAGCCCGCGGCAGAAGTCTGTTATGCCGGTATCCTACTCCGAGATTCTAAAGAATCGGTTAAGTCCGATAAATATTGTCAATAACCGGATAATCATGTAGCCCGGCCGCAGAAATCGTGCTATACTGTGTTTCAGTAAAAATTTAAACAGAAAGGAGCATCAAATGAAAAAAATTCTTATGCTTGGTTTGGTTGCTCTGGTCGGCGCCTGTGCCGGCCAGCCGAAGGAAACTTACCCTTACGGCATGACGGAAAAAGAATGGAATGAGCTCTCCATCCAAGACAAGACCAATATCCGCCGCGAATTTTATTTTTACGAAAAAGGTTCAACCGCTTTCGTTAATCCTCAACTGGAAGTCAAAGGCAAAAAACAGGAAATGCCCCTGATGATGCAGCGGCCGGCGACACCGGTTTCCGAACCGAATAAATAACAAAGAAAATCCGCCTGAAGGCGGATTTTTTTTACAACATCAAAAACAACGACAAAAAAACAAAACCGTACAGCAGAATTCCCGTCACATACATGCCTGCCACCCTGAAATCGGCACCGGACGGCACGGCATTTTCAATAATAATGGTTTGCAGCAGCACATAAACGACATAATTAAAAAAAGTCGGAGGCAGCTGCGGCAAAACATAACGATTGATATAAAAACCGATGGGCAGCAGCAATAACGGCGCCATGGCCGACGGAACCGCATTATAAAAAGTCACATTACGAAAAGCAACGCTTCCCATAACATAGGAACCGTCCTCGCCGCGCCGGGGCAGCAGAGTAAAATTGCAGGGACGGGCATTCAAAATCATCCCCACCAGATAATGCATCGCCTCATGCAGCACCGTTCCCGGAATATTGACCAGAGCGCTCAGCCACATGCTCTGATAGGTGGCATATTTCACCCGCATCAGCAATATAACCAGCAAAATCAGATAAAACCGGTTATCAAAAAATCCCCTTAAAAACTCGGGACTGTTAATAATGCTCAAAAATTTATAATAAACATCGTACAGCATTTTTTATCCCTTTTTCAACGTTGCCAGACCGGCCAGATAGGTATTCAGCAGCAGACCGCTGATATTTCTTTTGTTAACATCACGCAAATCATCCCAGACATTCCCCGCCAAAAAACCGCTCAGCGCGAACAATGACATTTCCAAAACCTTGGCCGACAAACGCCGTTCCTTATAAGACAACCTGTCAAACATCTTTTCCAGCTGCCGGTCAATAAGTTTCTCGATTCGTTTAATCTTTCGGCTGTAGGCAAAAGAACGTCCGGCCTGCGTTCTGAACAAATGATCGCGGAACAACAGCTGCCACAAATTGCCGTTATTGAGGACAAAACCGCTGAACGCATCGACATACCGGCTGATATTGATATATGGGTTGGCGTCTTCAATAACCATGGACATCAGCTCAAACACCTCGTCCAACGTCTGCATATTCTGCGCCTCAATAAACTGCTCCATTGTGGCAAACAAATTATAGATGGTTCCCACCGATACGCCGGAAGCTTCCGAAAGTTTGCGCGCGGTCAGAAAATCGACGCCTTTTTCCACCACCAGCCGCCGCCCCGTTTCCATCAGCCCGGCACGTACTTTTTCTTTAACAAAAGCCTTCAGCCTCAAATCCCGTTCATCCATCTGTGATACCCTGTTGTCTTGAAAAAAAGATGGGTTAATTATTTAATAAAATATTTGCAATTAGCCATTATAATAATCAAAACCTGAACACTGTTCAATTTAATTTTTTGCAGGCAAGGAAAAAAACATGAAAAAAGTTTTATTGTTCACACTTCTCTTTTCATTGGCGGCGATTTCCGATGCCGCCGCCCAGTCTTCCGGAACCCTCTCCCGGGATATCCTCATCAGCGGCGACGCCGAGCTTCCGGCTGATGAAGAAGCTGTTGAAAACGCGCAGGATGCCGCCCGAAAACTGCTGGATGCCAAACCGCAAAATCTCCGTCAGCAAAACTTTCCCAAACTGCGCCGCCAGCGTCATTCAGCCGCCCAATCGCCGATAGCCGCACAAGCCAATGCCGCCCCCTTTGGATTGGTTTGGGGCGCCACCGCCGAACAAATCAAAACCCAGGGCGTTGAGCTGACGCCGATAGAAGAAAAAGACTACGTCAACAGTTTTTCGGCACAGCGCCTGCCCAAAAGCATCGCCGACTTTGATCAGGTTAACCTGACCTTCGGAGAAGAAGACAAATTATGGCGGATTATCGCTTACAGCACGCCGCAGCAAGATACGCCGGACGCCTCAAAAGTCATGCGTCTTTACAACATTTATTCCGACCTGCTTGCCAAAAAATACGGCAATGCTCAGGAATTTTTTACACCGGCCGAAATAGAAATACAAACGCAGGATGAACGCGGCCGCCCCGCCGTTATAAAAGAACGCGCGCCGATAGGCAACCCCGATTTTCTGAGCCAGCTTCAAAGCGGCACCGCCGTTTTGTATTCCACGTTTGACAACAAAGATGTTGGGGCTGCTTTGGCCGTAAATGTTGACGGCGACGGAAAAAGTTATATAGTAATCGACTATAAAAATTTAAAAATCCTGCGAAACGTTGAAAAACAAACGCTCGATGCTTTATAAACGATAAAAACAACCGAGGACGTTAAAAAAATGAAAAAAATAGCTTTCATCGGGGCTTCAGGAAACGGTATCAGCCCTCTTGAACAAATTATGATAAAAAAAGGATATCAGGTTTACGGCTCCGATCACAGCTTTGACATCGGCATCGACCAGTCCAACCGCCGCGCTTTGGAAAGCGTCGGCCTGAACATCATCCCTCAGGACGGCAGCGGCATCACCGCCGACATGGAATGTCTGGTTGCCTCCGCCGCCATTGACGAAAACAATCCCGACATCAAAGCGGCGCGCGCCCGCCATATTCCGATCAAAAGACGCTCTGATCTGTTGCAGGAAATTTTTTCTCAATACGCACACGGCATTGCCGTCGGCGGCACTGCGGGAAAAACGACAACAACGGCCATGATCGGTTATATTCTTGACCGCCTCGGCCTCAAGCCCTGCATGATAAACGGCGGCATGCTCCGCAATTATCAAGACCAACCGGGATTGCCCAACTACATTTACAACGAAAGCGACATTTGTGTTATTGAAGCTGACGAAAGCGACGGTTCCATTTGCAAATATTTTCCCTACATCGGAATTGTCAATAACATTTCGCACGACCATACCAGCATGGAAAAACTGGTGGAATATTTCAGCACTTTTGCATCGCACGTCCAACATGCTCTGATTGTTAACTATGACTGCCCGCTGACCAAAAAACTTAAATCGTCCAAAAAAACTTTCAGTTTTTCTCTCAAGGATTCGCAGGCTGATATTTTTGCATACAACATCAAAGCGGTTGATCATGGCATCAATTACTCAATAGACGGCCGGAGTTTTCGCCTCAATTTGTTGGGAAAATTCAACGTTGCCAACGTGCTGGCGGCCATTTCCGCCTGCATGATGCTCGGAATAGATAAATTTGACGCCGCAAAAGCCTTGGAAGGTTTCAGCGGCATCAAACGCCGGCTGGAAGCCATGGGAACGACCAACGGCATCTCTGTCTTTAACGATTTTGCCCACAACCCCAGCAAAATAGAAGCGTCTCTGTCTGCAGTCAAAGACTATCCGGGACGGGTTATTGCCTATTATCAGCCGCATACGCCTTTCTCGGCCGTGAATACCGGTGATGAAGTAGCCGAAGCCGTTGCCCGTGTTCTTTCGCCGGAAGACATTATCATCATGCAGGAAATTTATGAACTGACCCCGCAGGATGTCGGTATCAGTTCCGCCAATATCATTAATAAAATTAAAGAAAACGGTCACTCTCAGGCTTTCTTCATTCCCGGACGGGAAGAAACCCGCAAATTCATTCTTGCCAACGCCCGGCCCGGCGACCGGATTGTCATTATGGGGGCTCACGACAATTCCCTGCCTGACTTCAGCGCACAATTGGTCAGGGAGCTCTGAATGAACAGCCTTTTAACTCCCGGAGACACTGTCGGCATCATTTCACCGTCAATTGTATTGTCGGAAAAAAGCAGCCTGAATTTGGACGCCCCGCTTGAATATCTTCACGCATTGGGACTAAAAACCGTTTTGGCACCTACTGCGCTGACCGGCCTCCGGCTGACTCCAAATTCGGATACGGAAAAAGCCCGCGACATCATGGACATGTATCGCAATCCGCAAATCAAGGCCCTCTTTGCCGCACACGGCGGAGCAAGTTCACTGAGACTTCTGCCTTTGCTGGACTACGAAGTAATTCGTGCCAATCCCAAACCGATTTTCGGTTTCAGCGATTCGACAACCTTACAGTTGGGAATTTATGCTCAAACCGGGCAACCCTTCGTTACCGGCATTTCCCTGGAATACGAATTTCGCGGCCGGACCATCCACCCACTGGTCAGCCAAAGCCTGCAAAATATTCTGTCAGGAAAAAAATTCCGCTGTAGCGAAGGACAAACCCTCAACGGCGGCTCAGCGGAAGGAATTTTACTCGGAGAATGTCTGAGCTGTATCACGCAACTGCAGGGAACGCCTTATTTCCCTTCCCTAAAAGAGACGCTGCTGCTGATTGAAGACGAATGTGAACCGCCTTATAAAATAGACCAGATGCTGACGCAACTTAAAATGCACCCTGATTTTGGCGACGTTAAAGGAATTATTTTCGGCCGGTTCAGCGAATGCACCTCAAACGCCGATACACACGGTACGGTTAACGAAGTGATTGACGCTTTTGCCCAAAACATTGATATTCCGGTAATCAAAGACTTTCCATTCGGACACTTTCCGCGCCGGTGCGTCCTGCCCTGCGGCATCCGCTACCGTCTTGACGCCGATGCCATCGTTTTAGAACAAATTGCCTAACATCCGGTTGACCCAGTCAAAATTGCGGCCGTTCAGATAGCCGATTAAATTCCAATATTTGGAAACGCCGCTCCAGCCCTGAGTGTTAAAAGCCAGCATCGCCCCCAGCATCAGCAGATTCGCCGACGGCAAAAACATGGCGCAAAATTTATAAGAAACCTTTGGCAAATCGGTCTGCTTCTCATGAATCTGCGAGCCGACCGTATCAAGATGATAGCCGATAAAAAAGCCCATAATGCCGTTAATCAGCAAATGCGTATTGGTCATACTCACAAAAAAGGAAATAATAATCATAAAAAAGAACCCGAACAGCGGGAAAAAATACGGAGCAATCACAATCAGCCAGTTTCCCTCGCCTTCAAAAGACATATTGCCGCCGGAATTATCCCCTTCGACACGGATTCCCTGAACTTTATGCAGCGTCAACAACGCAAAAAAAGCATGCGTCATTTCATGCGCGGCGATTTCCATATTTGTCTTAACCGAACCGTCCATCATGCTGCGGGAGATAAAAAACAGAAAAAAACCGCCGAATAAAACAATATAGCGAATATTCATAAAATTAAAATAAGACAGCGACTGCAAATACGCCGGCAGCGACAACAACATATAAACGGCAACCGGCCATTTAAACAATTCAATCAATTTGTCAAGTGCACGCATAGTCCGCCTCCTTATACTGCCGAAGTATAATCGCTTTTACCGCAAATTTCATCCGAATAATCAAACCTGTTAACATTTCTTCAACTTTTACCCGTTATCATCAAATTACAAACTTAGCTGATAAGTTTTGCGGGCCGTCTCATTGCTTCCCCCAGATACTATTGAGGCGGCCTTTAATAATATGGGAATAAAGCTTGCAATTATTTCTGACGGTTATATCATAAAAACGCGTTTAGAAATTTTAAGGATGAAAAAAGTAATGTCCGCCGAAGAATTTGAAACTTACGACTTTTTGATTAACGACGAAGACGAAGTCATGCTGTTGCTGTATGTCCGTCCCGGCGAGCCGGTTGACCCGTCGTTCAACCTGGACATTGAAAATCAATCCGGCATGCTCTGCCGCAATGACACAGATAAAATTCTGTTAAAAGACATTCCTGCAGACATAATTGACAGTCTTCAGGAAGCTGACAAACTTTTGGTTTGTGAGCTGAGCGTTGAACAAGATGACAAAGACACCCGGATTGTTTATGCCTACGAAGCGGAAATAACCGATTAACAATCTGTAATCTTAAACCAAAAAGCGGAATCTTTCGGAGATTCCGCTTTTTGCTTTTAAAGTCCTTGTCTTCCAAGAAATAATTCCATCTGAAAAAGAGCCAGATTTTTCACGTTCTCAGCCCTGACCTTCAGCCGCCGCGAACCGTATTCCAAATCAAAAACTTTTCCGTTCTTAAACAGCAGTGAAAAGTCTTTCGAAACAACCTGTTCACCCAACGCAAGCGACAACATGTCCGTCAAAAGTTCCGTTTCTTCCGCATCAAGTCGTTTTTCAAAACCGCTCTTGGGAATCACAATCACGGAAGAAGCGCCGTTCTTGGTCAAACGAACACTGCCGGCGATATGGCTTCCTTTTTCGTCATGATAACTGATATAGTTATCACCATAAAAAAGACTGGATTTGACGCCGACAACACCAATCGCTGTCAAAGAAAACAGTAAAACGATACTCCAAACGGCAGCTTTTTCCAAACTATCCGCCCGATAAGCAATGCCCAGCCGACATAGTCTGTAAATCCAGAAGAGCACAGCCGCCGCAACCAAAACAACTGCCGGCAACAAACACTCATACACTCGGTCGGAAACAGTCATATATCTGAGACTGCAGTATCCCGCAAAAGCCAATGCCACAGCTGCAAACACATGCCAAACCAAGCGTGTCCGTCTTTTCCCGTCAAACAATGCCGCATTCAAAACCAGAGCGGCTGCAGAAATTCCCAAAGAAAAATCCGCCCAAACAAAGACATTTTCCATAATTCTTATTTTAATAATTAAACTTCTCAAAAACAGGTTTAGCACAAACCGTTTCCGACGTCAATCTGACAAAAGAAAAGCGAACCTTTTCGATTCGCTTTTCCGATTTTGCACTCAAATTGCCGCAACCATTCTCACCCAATAAGGATATCCCTCAAAATTAGGCATAAAAGCCCCTCTGCCGTACACTTTTATAAAATAAAACTTTTCTTCACCCGGCAAAGACGAATGTGTTCCCGTCCAGTACCAATCTTCCTTCAGTTCGTCCACCGACACCCCGCATTTTTTCAAAAAAGCAACCGTCGCATTAAAAGCATCTCTGCTTCCGCACAAACTGAGCCACTCCTCTTTAAGAGGCAAGCGCCAATTCTGTCCGGCATCTTGCAGTCTTTTTACATAGCAACGCGCATCGGAATGTGTCATTTTTGTCGGACTGTCAACCAAATTGATTTTTAAACCGCAGCACAAAAGCGCAACCGGCTTTTTCCAGAAATAATACCTGTTAGAAACTTTTCCGTCACTGTAAAGAATTTTCAGCGGCAGTTTCTTAAAAAAACTAAAAATAAACATAACAATAACATAAAAAATTTAATAAACGCCGCCAGGCTAGCAACCAGCCATACATTTGTCAAATTAAAAATAAAAAACATAAAAAAAAACCGCCCCTTTTCAGAGCGGCTTTCAGAAAATATAATTTCTGTTACTTCGATTCGGCGGCAGCTTTTTCAGCTTCGGCAGCAGCGGCTTTTTCTGCGGCTACACGAGCCAAATCTTTAGCGCCTTTAGCATTGACATCGCGATCAACCAACTCAACGATAGCCATCGGAGCACAGTCCCCATAACGGAAACCGGCCTTCAAAACACGGGTATAACCGCCGTTACGACTTTTATAGCGCTCTGCCAAAGTAGAGAAAAGTTTGGAAACGACTTCGTTGTCACGCAGGAATGCCAGGGCCTGTCTGCGGTTGTTAAGCTGACCCTTTTTACCCAGGGTAATCATATTATCAACAAAGGTTCTCAGTTCTTTTGCTCTCGGAAGTGTAACTTTAATCTGTTCATGGGTCAATACGGCCGCCGTCAAATTAGAAAACAACGCTTTGCGGGCATTGGTATCCATATTCAGTTTACGATGCTTCATTCCATGTCTCATGACATTTTCCTTTCATTTTCTCTGTGGCCTGCAGGACAGACCGGATAAAAACAAGAGCCTCACCACGCGATTCGCCAGCGCGCTCATGCATGAGTCTCACTAAATTCGAAGCTTTTCTAACACAGAAGATTTCAAAATGCAAGCTTTAAATAAGCCAAACGCTTCTAAATCTTCCGCAAATTTCTCATCAAAATACAATCTGCAAAATTTCTCGAATGCAATTTTTTTCTAAATTATTGCAAAGCTTTACGCAAATTTAGAGATAAAAACTAAGAACAACAAAAAATGCTTCCTATATAGTCGCCCACAAAAAAACGGGTGATTTATAAGTTCCGTCACAAATCACCCGTTATTCTGTCAACCTTGATTAGAAATGCTCATCAACTCTTTTGATAAGCTCTTCAATATTCTCAGGCGGCCAGCCCGGTGTATCCATCCCCAGATGAATACCCATTTTAGCCAAAACTTCCTTGATCTCATTCAAAGATTTACGACCAAAGTTCGGAGTTCTGAGCATTTCGGCTTCGGTCTTCTGAACCAAGTCACCGATATAAACAATATTGTCGTTCTTAAGGCAATTGGCCGAACGAACGGACAACTCAAGCTCCTCAACTTTCTTAAGCAGGTTGCGGTTAAACGGAAGTTCTTCTTTTTCAGCTTCAACCTCTGCTTCCGGCTCATCAAAGTTAATAAACGGCTTCAACTGTTCCTGCAGAATACGGGCCGCCAAAGCAACCGCATCCTCCGGAGAAACAACACCGTTCGTTTCAACAATCATGGTCAGTTTGTCATAGTCTGTTGCCTGTCCGACACGAGTATTCTCAACTTTATAAGAAACCTTGCGGACCGGAGAATAAATTGCGTCAACGGCAATCAATCCGATGGGAGCGTCTGCCGGTTTGTTCAAAGAAGCCGGAACATAACCCTTTCCGGTTCCGACAGTCAGTTCCATGTTCAGTTTGGCACCGGCATCCAGATTGCAAATAACCAAATCCGGATTTTTAATCTCAACATCATGCCCCGTCTCAATCATGGCCGCGGTAACCTCACACGGGCCTTCGGCTTTCAGAGACATGGTCTTCGGACCTTCGCTGTGAACGGCAACCGCCACCCCCTTAATATTCAGGACAATGTCGGTAACATCTTCTCTCACACCGGGAACAACCGAAAATTCATGCAGCACGCCGTTAATCTTAATACTGGTAACGGCACCGCCCTGCAATGAGGAGAGCAATACTCTTCTGAGCGCATTACCCAGAGTTAAGCCGAAACCTCTTTCCAGAGGTTCAACCACTATTTTGGCTTTGTTTTCCCCTTCCAGGGCAGAAACTTCCAAATTAGTCGGTTTAATAAGTTCTTGCCAATTCTTTTGAATCACTGGTATGTCCTCTATTTTAGTGCATATGCAAAATTGATAAACAAAAAGACCGTGAGGCCGAAGCCTCACTATCCTAGACTAAAAAAATACTAAACGCGACGTCTTTTTCTCAAACGGCATCCATTGTGAGGAATAGGCGTAACATCCCGAATTGTCGTGATGGTAAACCCGACGACCTGTAAAGCTCTGATGGCAGATTCCCTGCCTGAACCAGGTCCTTTAACTTCGACTTCCAGAGTCTTCATACCATGTTCCTGAGCCTTCTTGCCGGCTTCTTCAGCGGCAACCTGAGCGGCATACGGAGTCGATTTGCGCGAACCTTTAAAACCCTGCGCACCCGCGGTAGACCAGGCAACGGTATTTCCCTGAGCGTCTGTAATTGTAACTCTTGTATTGTTGAAAGTAGAATTTACATGGGCAACACCCGCCGTAATATTCTTCTTTTCTTTCTTTTTAATACGTTGTGATACTGCTTTTGCCATTTAACAACCTACCTTATTTCTTCTTATTAGCAACAGTCTTGCGTTTGCCTTTACGGGTACGGGCATTTTGTTTGGTACTCTGACCGCGGACCGGCAAACCTTTACGATGCCGCAAACCTCTGTAGCAGCCCAAATCCATCAACCTTTTGATGTTAACACCGATTTCACGGCGCAGTTCGCCTTCAACCACAACGTCACGATCAATTACATCGCGGATTTTAGCAACTTCCTCATCACTCAGTTCATGGACGCGGCGGTCTACGGAAACTCCGGATTTAGCGCAAATGTCTTGAGCAGTTTTTCTGCCAATGCCATAGATATAAGTCAAAGCGACTTCGATTCTCTTGGCACTGGGAATATTAACACCAGCTATACGAGCCAAATTAACTCTCCATCATTTAATTAATTATCACATTCAAAAAGTTGATCACCACTTTTCAAAATTAAGCCGGATTATAGGCTAAAATTCCGTTGTGTCAACCACAGATTTTATAAAAATTGCGAAAAAATGCGTTTTTTTCAAAAAACTATCGTTTTTGCGCTAAGCCACTGCCAGCAGAGCGTCAATTTTTTTGGCCACGGCTTCAATAGAACCTGTCCCGTCCACACAGCGCAACAACCCTTTTTTCTCAAAATACGGAATTGTCGGATATGTCAGCGCCCGGTAATTAACCAGTCGATTCTGAACCGTTGCCCGGTTATCATCGATTCGCCGATAAAAATCCGTTCCGCCGCATTTGTCGCAAACACCGTAAACTTTGGGCTTTTGATACTTATCATGATACCCCTGACCGCATTTCATGCAGGCATAGCGCCCCAAAATACGCTCCATAATAATCTCATCGGGAACCTGGATTTCAATAACCGCATCCAGGGTAATTCCCTTCTTGGACAACATATCCTCCAGAGCCTCCGCCTGCGGCAGGGTTCTGGGAAAACCGTCCAGAATAAAACCGTTTTTACAGTCGTCCTCATCGATTCGCTGCGACAACATTTTAATAATCATTTCATCCGGAACCAGATTTCCGTCATCAATCAGAGCCTTGATTTCAAGTCCCAGCGGGGTCCCTTTGGCCGCTTCTGCCCGCAGCATTTCGCCCGTAGACAAATGCGGAATGGCAATCCGTTCTTTCAGCAACCGGGCCTGCGTACCTTTACCGCAACCGGGAGCCCCCGTAAAAACAATATGCAATCCCAAACCGTTTTTATTCATTAGCGTTTTTTCCTGTGAGCAAGGGAAGCCTTTTTAATCAGAGACTCATACTGATAGGCAATCAGATGCGACTGCAGCTGCCCGACAAAATCCATCGTCACCTGAACCACGATAAGCAGGGTTGTTCCACCCAAAACAAAGGGCACAGCCAGCTTGCTGATTAAAATTTCAGGCAAGATGCACAAACCGACCAGATAAACCGCCCCCAGAACGGTCAAACGGGTAATCACATAATCAAGATATTCCGCCGTATTTTTACCGGGACGGATACCCGCAATAAAACCGCCGTGTTTTTTCAGGTTCTCCGCCGTTTCTTCCGGATTGAAGACTATCGCTGTATAGAAAAAGGCAAAAAAGGCAATCAAAAAGGCATACAACCCCAGATACAGCGGCTGACCGTGTCCGAGCATCTGGCTCAGGCTCTGCACCCAGGAAGGACCGCTTTCCGCACTGAAATTGGCAATCGTAATCGGCAACAGCAGCAACGAGCTGGCAAAAATCGGAGGAATAACGCCGGTCGGATTGATTTTCAGCGGCAGATGAGAACTTTCGCTGGCTGCCATCCGCCCCATAACCTGACGCTTCGGATATTGGATAACGATTCTTCTCTGAGCTCTTTCAACAAAAACAATCAGATAAATCAAAGCCAAAACCATAACCAACAGCATCAGAATAACCCCGGCCGACATTGAACCGACGCGTCCCAGCTCAAAAGTCTGAGCCAATGCGGTCGGAATATTGGCAATAATACCGACGGTAATAATCAGTGACGAACCGTTTCCGACACCGCGCTTGGTAATCTGCTCACCCAACCAGACGATAAACATTGTTCCGCCGACCAGAGAAACAATTGTCGTAAAGCGGAAAACGAAACCGGGCATAATCACTGCCGACAAACCGGCGGATCCGGTCATTCCTTCCAAACCGACAGCAATTCCGTAGCCCTGAATAATCGTAATTAAAACCGTCAGATAACGTGTGTACTGAGTAACCTTGCGGTGTCCGGCCTCCCCTTCCTTTTTCAAAGCCTGAAGGGAAGGAACAACCGACTGCCCCAGCTGAATGATAATGGAAGCAGAAATGTACGGCATAATATTCAATGCAAAAATCGTCATACGTTCCAAAGCACCACCGGCAAACATATTAAACATTCCCAGAATACCACCGGAATTCCGAGCAAAGATTTCCGCTAAAATTTTCGGATCAATTCCAGGCAGTGGAATAAATGTCCCTAAACGAAACACAATCAGCGCCAGAATTGTAAACCACAATCTTTTTTTCAGTTCTTCAGCTTTGCCAAAGGCCGACATATCAAGATTTGCCGCCATTTTTTCTGCAAGTGAAACCATTTTTATTTCCTTATCATTTCATTTAAAACAATTATGAGGGGCCGGACAGCCCCATTAAGCTAAGATATTAATACACTAAAAAAAAATTAATTCAACTAATTTATCCATTTACACCACCCTAATAAAACGATTTTTTTATTTAACAATAAAATACATGCCCATGCGCCTCCCAATAAAGCAAAATTTTTCATAAAATATAAAAAGGGCAGGTTTCTCACCCGCCCTTTAAGAAAAAAGTTTCAACGTGCCTTAGGCGACAACATTTACCTTGCCGCCGGCCTTTTCCACAGCCGCAACCGCAGCCTTGGAAGCCGAATTGACGCTGATGGTAACATTGGAAGTAATTGCGCCGCGAGCCAGCAGACGAACACCATCCAAAGTCTTGCCGATAAGACCGGCATTAACCAAAGACTCAATGGTGATATCGGCTGCATTCAGCTTTCCGGCATCAATCGCCTTCTGAATGGTATCCAGATTAATCACGGCAAACTCTTTTGCAAACGGATTTTTAAAACCGCGTTTCGGCAATCTGCGGTAAATCGGCATCTGACCGCCTTCAAAACCGTTAATGGCAACACCGGAACGGGACTTTTGTCCTTTCTGGCCGTGGCCGGCAGTTTTACCGGAACCGCTTCCGATACCGCGGGCAACGCGCTTACGGGATTTTCTGGCGCCCTCATTATCTTTAATTTCATTAAGTTTCATGATTTTTCTACCTTAAATCTATATTAGCAACAGGCTTGTCAAAGGGTTAAAAGCCGTCCTTTTCGAAACATCCGTGCTATCTGCAACACTCAAACAGAACAACAACCCTTTGACAAATTCCTCCTCTATTCTTCAACGCGGACGAGGTGGCTGACCTTCTTAATCATCCCGCGAACTGCCGGAGTATCTTCCAGTTCAGAAGTCTTATGCATTTTGTTCAGACCCAGCCCGATTAAGGTTGCTTTCTGAACAGCCGGCCGACCGATCGGACTGCCGATTTGCGTCACTTTAATAGTCTTCTTCGTCGCCATGATTAAGCCTCCTCAATAGCCATTTTTGCGTTTGAATTCTCGCGGCGGCTTACAATATCGCCAACCTTTTTACCGCGCTTTGCAGCAACCATGCGGGGCGAATTGATACCTTCCAGAGCGTTAAAAGTCGCCTTAATCATATTATACGGATTGTTTGACCCCATAGATTTGGCAACCACGTCCTGAACACCGAGAACTTCAAAAATAGCGCGCATCGGGCCGCCGGCAATAACACCGGTACCGGCAGGAGCCGTTCTCAGATATACCTTTCCGGCACCGAAACGGCCGGCAATATCATGATGCAGGGTTCTGCCTTCGCGCAGCGGGATGCGAACCATGTTCTTTTTAGCTTCATTGGTAGCCTTGGTAATAGCCTCCGGAACCTCGGAAGCTTTACCGGTACCGTAACCGACGCGGCCCTTCTGATCACCGACGACAACGACGGCGGCAAAGGACATGGTGCGCCCGCCTTTAACGGTTTTGGCTACACGGTTGATATGAACCAGTCTCTCGACCAATTCATCTTTCTTTTCTGTCTTATTACGACGATCTGCAGCTTGTTGTGCCATTTCATCAACTCCTTAGAACTTCAAACCAGCTTCACGAGCGGCATCAGCCAAAGCCTTGACACGACCGTGATAGATATAACCGCCGCGGTCAAAAACGACCTCGCTGACACCGGACTTGACAGCCCGTTCGGCAACAACTTTGCCGATATAGCTGGCAGCTTCAACCGTCGATGACTTTTTAACGTTGTCTCTGATTTCTTTATCCAGAGTTGACGCGGAAACAACGGTTGCGCCTTTGACATCGTCAATAATTTGAGCATAAATATGCTTTCCGCTGCGAAAAACGGACAATCTCATTTTTCCGTTTGCAGCCTTTTTCAGAGCAGATCTGATACGACCTTTTCTTTTCTGAAATAATTCTCTTGGCGTACTCATTTAATCTTTTCCTTATTTCTTCTTGCCTTCCTTGCGGCGTACATATTCGCCTTCATACTTCACGCCCTTTCCTTTGTAGGGTTCGGGTCTTCTGTATTCACGAATTTCAGCGGCAAGCTGGCCTACAAGTTGTTTATCCGCACCAGAGATGCTGATTTGTGTCGGGCTGGCACAGGCAACTTTAATTCCCTGCGGAGCAACAACGGTTACATCATGAGAGAACCCCAAAGACAGAACCAGTTTGTTACTGCCTTCAACACGGGCCTTATAACCGACGCCGACCAATTCCAAATTTTTGGTAAAGCCTTCACTGACACCTTTGACAATGGTGTTGATGTTGGCTCTGGTCGTTCCCCACAAAGCACGAGCCTGTTTGGTTTCCGCTTTCGGAGTAACGACAACTTTGCCGTCTTTCAGTTCGACACTGATATGATCAGCATCATAACCGTGGCTCAGTTCACCCAGTTTACCTTTGGCGGTAACCTGATTTTCACCAACGACGACAGTAACGCCTTCAGGGACGATAACCGGATATTTACCAATTCTAGACATCCATTTTCTCCCTTAAAATACCTGACAAAGAATTTCACCGCCGACATTGGCCTTGCGGGCTTCGTTGTCACTCATCACACCCGACGGGGTAGAAATGATGGAAATACCCAGGCCGTTATATACTCTCGGCAAATCTTTAACGCTGGAATAAACCCGGCGTCCCGGAGTAGAAACACGGTAAATTTCAGTTATAACCGAAGTACCTTCATGATACTTTAATTTAATGCGAAGTTCATCAACGCCGGGACGAACGTTAACTCTTTCATATCCGGCAATGTAACCTTCTTTTTTGAGAACTTCCAACACATTTTCACGCAAGCGAGAAGCAGGTGATACGACTTCACTCTTCTTTGCTCTTTGTGCGTTTCTAATGCGTGTGAGCATATCGCCCAAAGGATCAGACATAGACATTATCTTTATCTCCCTACCAGCTTGATTTTACTAAACCAGGAATTTCGCCAAAGCTGGCCATCTCTCTGAGTTCATTGCGAGCCAGGCCGAATTTCCGATAAACACCACGAGAACGACCGGTAAGCTTGCAACGATTTCTAAATCTGATCTTTGCAGAATTACGCGGCAGTTCGGCTAATTTAAGAGTAGCCTGGAATCTCTCCTCGGGAGAGATGCTTTTATCCATAACTATCTTTTTGAGCTTCTCACGGCGGGAAGCGAACTTCTCGGCCATTTTAGCTCTTTTCAAGTTTCTGTATACTGAACTTGTTTTTGCCATAGTAAAATCTCCACTTATTTCTTGTAAGGAAGGTTAAAGCCGGTCAGAAGAGCCTTGGCTTCTTCGTCTGTCTTTGCCGAAGTGCAAATGCAGATGTCCATGCCTCTGATGTTCTCAACCTTATCATAATTGATTTCAGGGAAAATAATTTGCTCTTTGATACCAAAAGCAAAATTTCCTCTGCCGTCAAAGTTCTTACCAGTAATACCGTGGAAGTCTCTAACGCGCGGCAATGCCATATTAATCAGTCTTTCCAGAAACTCATACATTCTGGTGGAACGCAGAGTAACCTTGCAGCCGATAGGCATGCCTTCTCTCACCTTGAACGACGCGATTGACTTGCGGGCCGTGGTGATAACCGGCTTCTGACCGGCAATCAGGGCCAACTCCTCAACGGCGTTGTTCAGCTTCTTTTTGTCCGTAACGGCATCGCCGACACCGATATTCAGGACAATTTTAGTCAGCTTAGGAATCTCATGTGGGTTGGTGTAACCGAATTTTTCCACAAGAGATTTTTTTATGACTTCATTATATAAAGTTTCAAAATTTGCCATAAATTTTTCTCCCATTAATCGATTACTTCACCGGTTTTGCGAGCAACACGCACTTTTTTGCCGTCAACGATTTTATAACCAATTTTGGTAGCTTTGCCGGACTTATCGGCATAAGCAACGTTGGAGACATTAATCGGCGCTTCTTTAGTAACGATACCGCCGGGATTGGTCTGGCTGGGCTTGGTGTGTCTTTTAACAAGATTGACACCCTGCACAACCACTTTTCCCTCTTTCGGCAGAGCCTTTACTACTTCACCAGTTTTGCCTTTGTCATCACCTGACAAAATAACAACTTGGTCACCCTTTTTAATTTTTAATTTAGGCATTACAATACCTCCGGTGCTAATGAAATAATTTTCATAAATTTCTTTGCACGCAACTCTCTGGTAACGGGCCCGAAGATACGAGTACCAATCGGTTCGCCGTCCTTGTTAATCAGAACTGCAGCATTCTTGTCAAAACGGATAACCGATCCGTCCTTACGGCGAATATCGGAAGCTGTGCGAACAATCACGGCTTTGACAACATCGCCTTTTTTAACGCGTCCCTTAGGAATAGCGTCTTTAATCGATACGACGATAATATCGCCGACCGTTGCATGCATTCTCTTGGAACCCCCAAGAACCTTAATGCACTGCACCTGACGGGCGCCGGAATTATCGGCGACATCAAGGTTGGTTTGCATCTGTATCATTTTTTAATTCCTTTTCTCTTAGGCGTTATCAACGATTACAGTCCAGCATTTGGTCTTAGAATACGGTACGGATTCAATAATACGAACCGTATCGCCAACCTTGAACTGATTGTTTTCATCATGAGCTGCATACTTTTTGCTTTTCTTGATGAATTTTTTGTAAACAGGATGCATAACCTGACGTTCAACTTTAACAACAACGGTTTTATCCTGTTTATCACTAACAACAACACCCTGAAGAATTCTTTTAGGCATAGTCTTTCTCCTAACTATTCTTCTTGCGCTCGGTCAAGAGCGTGTTGATTTTTGCTATTTCACGACGGACGTTCCTTAATACCGCAGTATTTTGTAATTGTCCAGTAGATTGTTGTACTCTCAGATTAAATTGTTCTTTTTTGCATTCCAACAATCTAGCTTCAAGTTCATCAATACTCATAGCACGAAGATCTTTTAATTTTACCATTATTTTTCTCCTTGCGCTGAATTCAATTTCTTAACAAACTTGGTCTTAATCGGCAATTTCGCAGCACCCAAAGCAAAAGCGGTGCGTGCCGTAGCCTCGTCAACGCCTTCGCATTCGAACATGATGCGGCCCGGTTTCACTCTGGCAACCCAGAACTCGACGGAGCCTTTACCTTTACCCATACGAACCTCAGCCGGCTTGTCCGAAACAGGAACATCCGGAAAGATTCTGATCCACAACCGTCCGGCTCTCTTCATCTCACGGGTAATCGCGCGACGGGCAGCCTCAATCTGGCGTGCGGTAATACGATCCGGCGTCAGAGCCTTCAAACCGTAGGTACCGAAATCTAAGTTCGCTCCGCCTTTGGTCAGACCGTGAATACGGCCTTTGTGCTGTTTGCGGAACTTTAATCTTTTAGGACTCAACATTTTTTATTTACCTTTACTTTTGTTCGGCCAATTTTTTATCCTGCGCCATCGGATCGTGAGCCATGATTTCGCCCTTATAGATCCAGACTTTAACACCGCAGGCACCATAAGTGGTGTGAGCCGTAGAGGTTGCATAATCAATGTCTGCGCGCAAAGTGTGCAGGGGCACGCGGCCTTCGCGGTAATACTCGGTTCTGGCAATCTCGGCACCGCCCAGACGCCCCGAACAGCAAACCTTGATACCCTCGGCACCCAAACGCAGAGCCGACTGCATAACGCGTTTCATCGCACGACGGAAAGCCACGCGGCGTTCCAGCTGCTGAGCAACGCTGTCGGCAACCAGTTTGGCGTCAAGTTCAGGCTTTCTGACTTCCAGAATATTCAACTGAACTTCTGAATCCGTCATTTTCTGAATCTCTTTGCGCAGATTCTCAATATCCTGACCTTTTTTGCCGATAACGACACCGGGTCTTGCAGAGTGAATAGTAACTCTGGCCTTCTTGGCAGGACGTTCGATAACGATTCTGCTGATGCCGGCCTGAGCCAGTTTCTCTTTCAAGAAATTTTTAATTTTAACGTCTTCGAGAAGATAGTCGGCATACTTTTCATCGGCATACCAACGGGAATCCCAAGTGCGGTTAACCCCCAAACGAAGACTTGTCGGATTTACTTTCTGTCCCATAGACTTACTCCCCGCGCTCTGCAACAATAATGGTCATGTTAGAGAAGGGCTTCAAAACCCGGGCTCCTCTGCCGCGACCTCTGGCGTGCATACGTTTCATTACTAAACCTTTGCCAACATAAGCCTCTTTAACAAAAAGCTTATCAATGTTTAACTGATGGTTGTTTTCAGCATTGGCAATAGCCGACTGCAAAACAGCCAACGCAACCTTGGCAATTCTCTTCTTTGAAAAGCTCAGTTCGGCAACTGCTTTGGAAGCATTCAGTCCGCGAATGGACTGAGCAACCAGGTTCAGTTTGCGCGGAGAGGTGCGGATAGAATGGCAAACGGCCAAAGCCTCGTTCGCTTCTACTCTTCTGGCATTTTTAGATTTGCTCATCATTAACCTCTCTTAGCTTTCTTGTCTGCTGCGTGACCGTAGAATGTACGGGTCGGAGCAAATTCACCAAACTTATGGCCGATCATATCTTCGGTAACCAGAACGGGAATAAACTTGTGACCGTTGTGAACACCGAAAGTCAAACCGACAAACTGCGGCAGCATGGTGGAACGGCGAGACCAAATTTTAATCACCTCATTACGGCTGGAAGATCTTGCAGCCTCGGCTTTTTTGAGAAGATAGCCATCAACAAACGGCCCTTTCCATACGGAACGTGTCATTAGCGTTTCTCCTTATTTCTTTTTGTTTTCATGACGGCTTCTCATAATGAATTTATCCGTCTTTTTATTAGTACGAGTTTTATAACCCTTCGTCGGTTTGCCCCACGGAGTAACCGGATGACGACCGCCGGAGGTACGGCCTTCGCCGCCGCCGTGCGGGTGATCGACCGGGTTCATGGCGACACCGCGGGATACCGGACGGTTCCCCAGCCAGCGGTTGCGCCCGGCTTTACCAAGCGATCTGTTCTGGTTATCGGGGTTGGAAACGGCGCCGACCGTAGCCAGACACTCTTCACGAACGACCCGGAGCTCGCCGGAACTCAGTTTCAACTGAGCATAACCGGCATCTTTACCGACCAGTTGAGCATAGCAGCCGGCAGAACGAACCAACTGGCCGCCTTTGCCTGCCTTCAGCTCGACATTATGAATAATGGTACCGACCGGCATGTTTTTAAGAGGCATTGCATTACCCGGCTTAATATCCGCTTTGGCGGAAGAAATAATTTTATCGCCGGCTTTCAGTCTCTGCGGAGCCAGAATATAAGCCTTTTCGCCGTCTTCATAACTGATTAAAGCAATGAATGCGGAACGGTTAGGATCATATTCGATTCGCTCAACAGTCGCCTCGTTGTCAAATTTATTACGTTTAAAGTCAATGATACGCAGTTTGCGTTTATGACCGCCGCCGATTTTGCGGCTGGTAACATGACCGAAGTTATCGCGGCCGCCGGTTTTAGTCAAACCGATGGTCAGCGTCTTTTCGGGTTTACCTTTATACAGCTCGCCTCTGTCGACGATAACGAGCTGACGAAGTCCAGGAGATGTGGGCTTATAATTCTTTAATGCCATGTCTTATATTCCTGTTGTAACATCAATATTTTGACCCTCGGCCAAGGTAACAACCGCTTTTTTGAAATCGGAGCGCTGCCCGATATAACCTTTAAAGCGTTTTTCCTTACCGAACTGACGAATTGTATTTACCTTGTTTACCTTGACGTTAAAGATGGTTTCAACCGCGGCTTTAACATCGTCTTTGGTAGCAGACAAAGGAACCATAAACGTAACCTTTCCGGCCTCGGAAGAAATCATGGATTTCTCGGTAATAACCGGACGTACGAGAGTATCATACATTTTGGCAGTTACATTGTTTGTTTTTTTAGACTTACTCATTTCAATCTTTCTCCTAAGCAAACAACTGCATCCTTGGTCAACACCAGCTTATCCTTTCTCAGGATGTCGTAAACGTTGGCACCGATAGTCGGCAAAACGTCAACACCAATGATATTTCTGGAAGCCAGGGCAAAATTCATGTCAACTTCCTTACCGTCGATAAACAAGCTGTTGGTCAGGCCGCAGGCTGCCAGTTTATTCTGGAGCTCTTTGGTTTTGGGAGCCGACAGTTTTGCTTCGTCGATAATAACGAGTTTACCCTCTTTAGCTTTCGCAGAAAGAGCCGTCTTCAGACCGAGTTTTCTGAATTTCTTGGTCAGCTCGTGCGAATGGTCGCGTACAACCGGACCAAAAACGATACCGCCCTTACGGAACTGCGTTCCTTTGCGGGAACCCTGACGGGCACGGCCGCCGCCTTTTTGCTTAAACGGCTTTGCCGGGGTCAGAGCAACCTCCGAACGGCCCTTGGTTTTATGGTTACCGGACTGCAGTCTGGCCAGTTGCCAAACCACCACGCGGTGCAAAATGTCGGGACGGACTTCCAAACCGAAAATCGATTCGTCAAGCTCAATGGAACCGACATTTTTGTTATCTAAATTTAAGATGTCCTGTTTCATCATTTCAATCCTTTAATCTCTATGCATTATCAGCTGAGGCTTCGGCTTCAGCTTTAACTGCAACAGGTTCATCAGCTTTTTTCAAACCGGCAGGCATCGGCAGTTTAACGGTCGCCGGCTTTTTGATGGCATCGGTAACATATACCCAGCTGTTTTCGGAACCGGGAACGCCGCCTTTTACCATAATTAAGCCTTTGTCCGCATCAACGGCCACAACCTTCAGATTTTGAACGGTCACCCGCTCATCGCCCATATGGCCGGCCATTTTTTTGCCTTTGAAGACTTTACCGGGATCTTGTCTTTGTCCTGTAGAACCGTGAGAACGGTGAGAAATGGAAACACCGTGGCTGGCTTCCAAACCGGCAAAGTTGTGGCGCTTCATAACACCGGCAAAACCTTTACCGATTGATGTTCCGCAAACGTCAACAAACTGACCGGGAACAAAATGTTCTACAGATAATTTATCGCCGACGGACAACAGGCAGTCTTCGGATACTCTGAACTCTGCCAGCTTCTTTTTCGGCTCAACATTAGCCTTGGCAAAATGTCCTTTCAACGGTTTGGAAAGGTTTTTGGCCTTAACGGAACCCGTTCCGAGCTGAACGGCGGTATAACCGTCGCGCTCCATGGTTCTGACATCGACAACTTCCAATCCGTCCACAGACAAAACAGTTACCGGAACATGGGTTCCGTCTGCTTCAAATATGCGGGACATTCCAAGTTTTTTTGCGATTAGACCCGTACGCATTATTAGTTTTTCCTTTTCTTAATTGGTTGACCTCCCACAAGTGAAAGCCAACATTAACGATTATAATTTAATTTCAACATTTACGCCTGCAGCCAAATCCAGCTTCATCAAAGCATCAACAGTCTGCGGCGTGGGATCTACGATATCCAGAAGTCTTTTATGAGTACGGATTTCAAACTGTTCACGCGACTTTTTATCAACATGCGGTGAGCGGTTTACCGTAAATTTCTCAATTCTGGTCGGCAGAGGGATCGGCCCTCTTACATTTGCCCCGGTTCTTTTGGCCGTATGCACAATTTCTTTTGTGGACAAATCAAGCAGACGGTGGTCAAAAGCCTTGAGGCGAATTCTTATGTTTTGTGTATCCATCATTAAATACTTTTCCTATAACTAGACGGCAAAATACTTGTTCAGAAGTTTGCCATCTAAAAATGTTAAACTCTGCAAAACCTAAAGAATACTAGGAACTGCGATATGTTTTATATCAGAGTTTGCAGCCCCGCTTCAGGACCTTAAGCAAAACTCGTGGGCTCCTTGTATCATAGACAAACTTAGATTGCAAGCAAAAAAATACATTTTTTTCATTTTTATCTGCCCCGAATCCCTTTATATGACTCTCTTTGAGTCAAATAGCCGATTCGCGGATAATTTTCTTTTTTCTCTCGCCTCAACGACAATTTTAGACAAAACAAGACAATTAAACGACAAAATATTTTTTTATTCCCTTTCAAAAAATCCGGCGGTTTTATCTTTAATCGGCTATAATCAAATTTTCCGCCGCAGCTTCAACACACTGAAAAACACTTTTAAATTTTTAGAAACCCAAGACAACACAATTTTTCATAATTTATAGATAAAAAAATCAATCTATAAATACAGTAGAATATTGAAAATACAATCTTTTAGCAACTCTTTTTCTGCAGCGCTGTTTGATTTTCATTTTTTGGTTGCAAATTAAATTTATATAATATATTCTTAAATTAATACAACTATAGAACAAACTCCAGCACAGTAGCAGAAGCAATGACGAAATTGGCCAACAAAATACTCAACATCAACAACAGACGCACCAGCATGCGCCTTTGCAACAAAGAGTGGGACGCGATTGACGATGTTTGCTATCGCGAAAACATCACAAAAAATCAACTCATTGAACTCATCGAAAACGCCAAAAACGAAAAACTCGGACTGACTTATTCAACCCGCCTTTTTCTTGTTCTGTATTACAAGTCAATAGCCCACAAACACCCGACGGCTCCTTTTTCCAAAAAACGCAAAAGCCGAATTTATAAAATTATCGAAGAACTGAACTGAGTGCTTATTTTCTGATATGCCAAAGAAAAACTCCCGACCCGGGAAGAAACCCGAGCGGGGAGTTTTTCGTTCTCTCTTTCTTGCGAAAGAAACTTGTTGGATTTTGCTCTTATTTAATAATCTGGCTTACAACGCCGGCTCCAACCGTGTGACCGCCTTCCCGAATTGCAAATCTCAAACCTTCGTTCATCGCAATCGGGTGGATCAACGTAACCGTCATCGTTATGTTATCTCCAGGCATAACCATTTCCGTTCCTGCTGGAAGCTCTATACTGCCTGTTACATCCGTCGTCCGGAAATAAAACTGCGGACGATAGTTGCTGAAGAACGGTGTATGACGACCGCCTTCTTCCTTCGTCAGAATATAGCATTCGCATTTGA
>CALXLC010000010.1 GCA_944389095.1 uncultured Alphaproteobacteria bacterium | reverse complement strand
GCTGCCCGATTATCTGAAAGACAATACATCCCGGGACTACAACACTAATACCGACAATGAGGATCCCGGCGGCGGGGATGTTGAAAAGACCTGCGAGACCTATGGGTATGCCTCTCCGGGGTCGGTTGACCTGGATTTGTATGACTGTACCGACTATGACCTCAAACCGGTTCATGGCTTAACCTGTTATACGGGATGTGCCTGCAAATCCAAGTTTAAATACGATTCTTCCAACTGCAGCGGCAATTATACGCTGAGCGGAACATCCTGCGGCGGCAAATATGACGGTTGCATCTGCAAAAGTGAATTTAAATATGACAGCAGCAATTGTTCTGGAGAATATGAACCGAGCGGGCAATCCTGCGGCGGCAAGTATAATGAGTGCACCATGCGTTCGGAATGTCTGGTGACGTCGCGCTCCTGTCCGTATGGATGTTCTCTTTACAATGATTGTAAAAAATGTGTGGAATGTGCGGAAAATCCAGATTGTGACGCCTCACCGGTCTCCTGTCCCTATGGCTGCGCGACGACCAATTCCTGCGGAATATGCACATCGTGCAAATCCAATCCGGATTGTGACGTAATTTCCAAATCCTGCAGTTACGGCTGTGCTTCTTACAATAGTTGCCAGAAATGCACGGCCTGTGAAGAAGAACCGGCTTGTACCAGTAATTGTTCGGGATATAACTACTCGTCTTCGTCGTCTTGTACTTACGGGGCAAGCAGTTGTTATGATAATTGCACCGGAAAAACCTGGTATAAGTGTGATTCCGCACCGTCGCACAGTCATACCTATTATTGTCCGAGCGGATACAGCACGTCTTGCTCCAACGGTTATACGGCTACGGCGCCTAAAGAATGTTCTTGCGGCGCAACTTCGGGAACCTGTTATTTGTGTAAAACCGAAGATCCTTGCGACAGTGTGACGGCTGTCAGTGTTCCGGCTAACGCCTTCTGCTCAAACTATTACAGCAGCTGCCCGAGCAAATGTTCGGCCTGGTCCTGTAACTCGGGATATAAAAAATCCGGAAGCAGTTGCGTTGCTGAGAATACTTGTACCTATACTCTCAGCGAGGGATATTGCCGGGGTGTTTGTCGGAATGTCGGTTCTGATTCTTGTGTCAGAAACGGTACAACCTATTATAACACTTGCGGCAGCTATAAATGTTCGAGTGATGAAGATTGTATCAGCGGAAGCTGTGTGTCGAAGAATCCGGATCCCTGCGATAACAGAACGGCGGTCAGTGTTCCGTCCAATGCCACCTGCTCGAGTTACTACAGCGACTGCCCGAGCAAATGTGCGGCCTGGACCTGCAACTCCGGATATGAACAGTCGGGTACCAGTTGCGTTAAGAAGAGTTGTACCAATACATGCTTTTATACATTACGTTCTTGCCCTGCCAACGGCTATTGCAAAGAGTGTCAAATTATAGGTCCTGACTGCTCGGTTGCCAGCGGAGGAACGAGATACAGCCTTGTCTCCTGCCACAACGGAACTTATATCTCATTGTCTGGTGACAGTTGTGTTAAATATTAATCTTCTTTGCAAGAAAAAAGGTGAGGATGTCTATATGAGAAAGGAGAAAAATTTTAGGTGACCGTCAATGCAGATGGCAATGATTGTTTATGATAAATTGGCATTTGACTGATTGTATAAAAAATCCCGGAAGTTTTTGCAACTTCCGGGATTTTTATTTTTTTGACTATCCGATTTTGGTCTCTGGCGTCAGTTGCTCGCCGGTTTGCGCATAAGCGTCAACAGCCCGGGCAGCTTTCTTGGACAAAGCTATACAACCGGGGCCGGAAACACAGCCGCCTTCGCAGCACATAACTTCCAGCATGTTGTTTTCTGAACCTTTGGCGGCATAACGCTTGAGCAGCTTGATACTTTCTTTGGTCAGGCCGTCAATCTTTTCGGTGCGGATTTCAACTTTATCGCCAATCAGGCTGGCAACGGCACCGGCAACACCGCCGGTGACAGGAAATTGCCGTCCCTGGGCATGGGATATTTTGCTGAACGGCTCTTCGGGACATTCGTCAACATTGATGCCCGAAGCCACCAGAATGGCACCTAATTCTTCAAAAGTCAGCACATAGTCTACGTTGGGATCGTATTCGGCCTCGGCGCGTTTGGCGAGGCAGGGGCCGACGAATACGGCAATGCAGCCTGGATCTTCTTTTTTGACCAGTTCAGCCGTGTAATACATCGGCGTTTTGGTTGAAGAAACATGCGGCGCAACTTCCGGCATGTGAACCTGTGCGGCACGGAAGTATGCCGGGCAGCAGGAGGTGGTCATAAAGTTTTGTCCCTGCTCCATTCTTTCGATAAATTCGGCGGCTTCTTTTTGCGTGGTGATGTCCGCGCCGACGGCAACTTCAATAACGTCGCTGAATCCGACCTGTTTCAGAGCACCCACCAGATTGTTGACAGAGCCGGGAAATTGTCCGAGAATCGCCGGAGCCAACATGGCAACGACCCGGTGATCGGTTTCTTTGATTTCACGGAGAACGTCAATAATCTGCGACCGCTCGACAATTGCGCCAAACGGGCATGAAGCCAGACATTTTCCGCAGGAAATGCATTTTTCGGTATCAATGTGTTCTTTGCCTTTTTCATCTTTGGTGATGGCTCCGACCGGACAGGCTTCCTCACAGGGAACGGGAATTTTGACAACCGAATGATACGGGCATACTTCGTAACATTTGCCGCAGTTGACGCATTTTTCCGGGTCAATGTGAGCGCGACCGTTGATGATGGAAATTGCCTCTTTGGGACAATTAAGCCGGCAAGGTTGGGCAAAGCAGCCGCGGCAGACATCCGTAATGACGTATTGCGATTTTACGCAGGCCGAGCAGGCAATATCAATAACCGACAGTTTGTTTTTGGCGGCATGGGTGCGCTCAAGCGCCTGTTTGCCGTATTCTTTGAGGCTGATTAACTCATCGGTTTCTTCTTCCGGACAATGTCCGAGCCCTGCCATGCAGCGGTATTTTAAAACCGCGCGGTCTTTATAAACGCAGCATCGGCTGGACGGACCGTCTTTGGGCCGGAGATCGAGCGGAATGCGGTCCGCGTTGTCAAACTTGTCGTGCAGATAACTTTCGACCAGCTTTATCAGTATTTTGGTCCGCATCAGGTTGGCATTGTTTTTGGGTATAAGCATTTTTTTGTTTATTCCTTCGGAACTGCGGGCGCCGATACTCTTTGTTTAACAAAAAACGGCGACATCGCGTAGTTTTTATTATTGATTATTAAATTTTATTTGCAGGATTGTTTTTGCAATACTTCGCGAATTTTTGCAACAACTTTTTCGTAGGTTGCCTCTTCAATCAATTCTTCATTGACACGGACGAAGGGGCCGCGGTTGTATTTTGTATGAAGTTCTTTGCAGAGGTTCATGCACCGCTCTTCAAGAATTTCGATTTTGTCGGCAATATCGGCCGGGGCATTGAATTCCAGAGTTTGAATCTGAGCCGCTCCCATGACAAAGCAGGAAGTTCCGACACAAATTTTTACTTTTATCTTTTCCATGGTTCGTTCCTTTTCTAAATATATCTGACGCTGATTTCTTTGAGGTATTTATCCTGCAAAATTCTGAATATTTTTTTAACAATGTTGCGGCGAATCTCTAACTCCATCGGAAGATTGGGGTCCTGATGCGCCACGTTGATTTTGGTGCCGACCACAAAATCAATCTTGTCGCTGCCCAAAAGCAGGTTTGTCAGCCTGACGGCAGCATTTTGTTTCGGCGTGTCGATACCTTCTTTTAGCATACGATAAACTTCCGTCAAGGTTAAAATGCCTTCGGTCACCAAATCGACGCCTTCCATGGTCGATGCCATCGGAATTTTTTCGTCAAACGAGGTTTTGTCAATTTCACATTTGAGGCAAAGTTCCCGCTCAATGATGTTGGCTGTGGTTCCGCCGCAGATGGCAATTTTTCCGTCATAATCGGAAACAAGCTCGGCAAATTCGCGGTCTTTGTCTTCATCAAACGGCGGGCCCGTTAAAACCAGAAGTTTTCGCGGTTTGCGAAAATAAAGTACGACGCAGCTGATGTCGTCGCCTGCTTTGCCGTCCACCTCTTTGTTCAAAGCCTCGTTGACAATGTCATGCGCCAAATCGTGCGCGGAAATATGCGGCTTTTTGCGAATTTGCTGCAGGGCGAAATCCAGACAGCCCTGTCGTTGCCAGCCGAGCGGGTATTTGGGGTTGCCCAGTCCCGCCTGGCTGACGCCGTCGGAAATTAAGATGATACGGTCTTCTTCCTGATTGGTGACCTGAGAAACATTAATGGTACGGTCTTTCCACTTGGCAGAGGAGAGTTCGCGGTAGCGGACATTGAGCGCTTTGTTGTCGCGAATCAGCATAAAGGACGGATTGTCCATTTCAAAAATACGGGTTTTGCCCTCCAGTTCACTGTCAACAATTGAAAAAGTGGCATAACTTATTTTGCGAATCTGGCAAACCGGCAAAGCGTCCATCATTACTTCGGAGGAATGCAACAGTTCCATGTGGCTTTCTACGAACTTCATGGCCATACGCGTGGTCATGGAGGACAAGATGTTGGCTTTAACGCCGCTGCCCAGCCCGTCCGAGAGAATCGAGATAATTCGCTGCTCTTCCGGAATTTTTTTTGAATAAATCGTGTCGCCGTAGCAGTCTTCACCATATTTTTGCTGCTGGGCACTGCCGATTTCAATAAAAAGCGAACTGTTCATGCTCAGTACTCTCTTTTGGCCGAGTTGGTACGGATAGTCAGTCCGGACGGTTCCTGTTCGGAGGAGTAATCTTTGGCGATGGACCGGAGCAGTACCTCGGTTTCGGCCATGTGTTCGCCCAACGTACAGGCTATTTGCTGGACCGTTGCCAGATTTTTGTGAATAACCTCTTTGGCTTTAGCGGCAATTTGTTCTTTGTGCATTTCAACATTGGTCACGTCTTCAATGATGCCGCCGACGCTTTGTTTTTTATCTATATTGAAGACCACAACGTCGAATACACGGTCATCCTGACGGATATGTTCGCGGCGAATATCCTGTTCCAAATCCAGGGAGGCGGAAAAAAGGTTGGTAAAATTGATAAAGTCTCGCAGGTTGGCGCCGCGGAGATTCTCATAATCATAAATATCCGCATGTTCTTCCTCGTTCCAAAAGGCATCGCGGAATTCGTCATTATATTCCATAATGTTCAGTTTGGCATCGGCAATGACTATCGGCGAAGGAATACAGCGAATCAGCGCATTGGCTTTGCGCTGGGCCTGTTGTTTCATGTGAGAAACGCACATTTCCGGTTCAGCTTTGCCTTCAAGCAGGGCGCGGGCAAAGTTGCGGCAGGTGTCATAGCCGCAGCCGCCGCAGTTGAGTTCGTCTTCCTGCGTATATTTTCCGATTTTTGCAAGAACCTTTTTGATGTCGCTTTCGGAAAATTCGGGTTCGACGACGGTATCGGAAGCATAATTGAGGCGGATGTCATGGGCAGGCGTGCGTTTACCGGCATTGTCGTCAAATTCGGTATTGCGGAGAACTTCCATTCGTTTATCCAGACCGGATTGTCTGTCGGTTGTACAGGGACCGTTGATACAGCCGCCGGGGCAGGCCAGCGCTTCAATAAAAACAGGTTGCTTGAAGGCCGTATTTCGAAGGTTTTCGAGTTCCCGCTCAATGTTATAAATGCCGGTCAGCTGCATGAGGTAAGCTTTTTTTGCGGAAGGGTAGGGTTTGAGCGTTTCAATCATTCCGCCTTCTATCGGGTAGGCGGCTCCTTCTTTGGCTCGGCGGGGAACAAATACGTCAAATACGCCGGGCTTGAGTGATGCGGGGTCAATGTCTTCGTCTTTCAGCCACTGCCGCAAGTCTGCAAAGCTGAGGCTCAGGCTTAACAGCTCGGGATGGCGGTCGGCTTCCAGTTTTTTGGCAATACAGGGGCCGACAAAAATGGTCTCGATGCCGGCGCCGTATTCTTCTTTAAGCAGGCGGCAGTGCGCCAAAAGGGGAGAACTGACGCCGACAAGATTGGGCGTGAGTTCGGGCAGGTATTTTTCGACGTATTCGACGACGGTCGGGCACGCCGTGGAGATAAACAGTCCAGAATCGGCCTTGTCCAAAATCCGGGCGGTTTCGGCGGAAACTTCTTCGGCGCCGAGAGCCGTTTCGCTGACACCGCGGATGCCCAGCCGGCGGATGGCCGCAATCAGTTGTTCCGCCGAGTATTCGGGGAATTCGGTTACCCAGGAAGGCGCCAGAGAAATATATATTTCTTTGCCTGATTTGACCAGAAATTTGGCGCGGGGAAGATCATTGCGCATTTGTTTGGCCTTGGCCGGGCAGACTTTGTAGCAAATACCGCAGGCAATGCAGAGATCCGTGACAATCATGGCCGAACTGTCTTCTATTTTAATGGCCTTGACAGGACAACGGCGGACGCATTTGTAACAGTCCTGACAGTCTGTTTTGACGGTATAGAGGGGAAAATCGCGGTTTGACATGATTGTTATTCCATGATTGCAGATGCTGAGCCGAAAGGTTTATTTTTTGAAGTGTTTTTCCAGAATGTCAAGCAGAGTTCCGGTGTCAATATTATTATATTCAACACCGTCAATGGTCAGGTTGGGACCCTTGGAGCACTTGTCGCAGCAACGCAGGCCGGTCAGTTCGACTTCGGCTTCAAGCCCGTTTTCCGCCAGATATTTTTGAATTAATTGTAGATTTTTGGCGTTGCCGCGGGCAAAACAGGAACTTCCCATGCAGACTTTGATTGTTGATGCCATCTGTCCTCACTTTGCTTAAAAATAATTATAATAAAAAATTATATAAATTTCGTTTCAAAAAGGCAATAGTGATTTTCGGTAATGGCGGCCGGCTTAATTTTGGGAAGGACAATTGCGGTAATTTGCTTGCTAAAGGGGTAAAGCATGGTTATTATATAGTTCAGATGTTTTTGCTGTTAAGGTTTATGAACAGATGGTCTATGCCGGAAATTTTGCAAATGAAAAGTTTTTACTGGACGCTCTGAACCGAATTGCCCGGAATTCTCAGGGCTATTCGGTGCTGTATGTCAGCGTTTCCAAGTTGAAACCCAAAAACCGTCATCCGGCGTTTGTTAAAGTCATGGCCAAAATGTTTGACGATTTGGTCGGTGCCAGCGAGGGGATGCTTTCGGTTCTCAGCAATGACGATTTTGCGCTGCTCGGCAAAAACATCAATCCCGAAATGGTGGATAACGCAGTCGGGAAAATCCGCCAGGGCTTGTCAAGCGATCCGCTGCTGTTGGCGGAAAGCGCAGATGAATTTGCTCATATTTACGTCTTTCCGGAGGATTTTGTCCGCCTTTACCGGATTATTGAAAATATGGTTGAAAACGGGGCTCCTGACGTTCAACATGTTTTTCCCGGTACGCCTCTGGAAGCAGGGCAGGTTACGGATGTTATTGATCATCTGGATAATATTGATTTGGCGGAAATCGTTAAACATCAGAGTGTGATGCGGATTACGCCGCCTCAGAAATTTGAGGTGGTTTTTCAGGAGTTTTTTGTGGCGGTTAAGGATTTGAGCCGCAAGTATAATCGCAGTATCGACCTGACCGGAAACAAATGGTTGTTTTTGTATCTGACCCAGGCTTTGGATAAGAAGACCATGGAGGCCTTTCGCGGCGCAGAGCTGACGGTTTGGCCCGATCAGGTTAGCCTGAATTTGAATCTAAGCTCGATTTTTTCCCGTGAATTTGTGGATTTTGCAAAAAATTTTCTGCACGATGACAGAAAACTTATTGTCGAAGTTCAGGTTATGGATGTTTTAAACAGTCTTAACACATATTTTGAGGCCAAAGAACTGTTACACAGCGGCGGACACAAACTTTTGATTGACGCGATGTCTCCGGATATGTTGCACATGCTCAATGTGAAAAGACTGGAACCTGATATGGTTAAAATTTTCTGGGAACCGCTGATGGAATATGATACGCAAAACGAAGAGCTGCGTCAGGTGGTGGACGGACTGGGCCGGGAAAATGTGGTGTTGGCCAAATGTACCGATGAAAAAGCGGTGCGGTGGGGTGTCGGCTACGGTATGGATACTTTTCAGGGGCCGTATATCGATGCTCTGGAGGCTGCGGTTATCCGTTCCGGCTGCCCGGACGGTAAAAATTGTAAGGTTGTCGAGTGTTTGAAAAGGAAAAGGGTTTTGTCGGGGTTATTGCGCCGCGAATGCTCGCAGCCGGAATGTTTGGATAAGGTATTGGGTTAGGTTATGGGAATTTCTTTTATCAGAGGTTCGGAAAATACACTGGTCAGGCAGGATACCGTTATTTTCGATTATATGAAAAAAATCGAAAAAGATATTGCTTTTTTCAAGGTATTATGTTTTAAAGTCGGAAAATTGCAGGAACAAGGCGCCAAGCTGTTGCAGCGTCAGGTTTTTGTGGAAACTTTTGAAGAAGTTGTCCGCAAATCAAAAGGCGAAATTTTTGCTCTTCCCAATGATGATGTTTTGGTTTTTTATAACCGGAATTTTGATGATGAAGTTAAGGCCTGTCTGGTGAAAATCCGGTTTTTGCTGCATGATGATCCTGCCGTGCGAGATATTGATGATTTGGAGCAGGGCGGGCTGGTCGTCTTTTTTGATTTGAAAGAGAGTGCCGCGGATTTCCGGGCTATGGTTCGCAGTCAGCTTCAGGCGACTTCTTCCGATGAAGCAAAGGACGGCAGTCAACGCAGTTCGGCAGCAAAAGGTGCAAAGTTGACGTCCGGAGTTTCGGTGTTTAATTCTACCGGCAAAAGGCTGCGCCGGGTTTTGACGCCGGAAATGTTGGCAAAAGTTCAGAAAATATTGGCTGTTGCAGATTTTTCCAGCTTTATCCGTCGGCAGGCCATTTGCGCGGTTATCGGCAAGGCTGCGCCGCAGAGGGTGTTTGAGGAAGTCTATGTGGCAATACCGGATTTGCGCGATATGCTGCTACCGGATGTGGATTTGACGGCGAATCCGTGGCTGTTTTTGTCTTTAAGCGAAACTTTGGATAAACGTGTTTTGGAAACTATCAGCCGCCATGACGATAATTCTCTGGCCGGGAATTTTAGTGTAAATATTAATGTTTCAACCATCCTTTCCGATGAATTTCTGGAGTTTGACGATAATATCAATACTTTTATGAAACCGTCGGTTATTCTGGAATTGCAGTTGGCCGATATTTTCAGCGATATTAAGGCTTTTATGCTGGCGAAGGCCTTTGCTCAGGCCAGAGGCTATAAAATCTGCATTGACGGAATTACGGTGGACAAACTGAAATATCTGAACCGCCAAAATCTGAATTGTGATTTGATTAAGATAATCTGGCATCCGTCTTTTATGGATGTGATTCATGAAGACAAGCATTTTATGGATTATGTCAATAAGGCCGAGCGGGCCAAGATGATTTTGTGCCGGATTGATGATCCGCAGGCGGTAGAAGTGGGAAATTCTCTGGGAATTAATCTTTATCAGGGGCGCTATATTCAGAGGATGCTGAATGCCCAGCCGCGGCGGACTATTTTTTCTCAACGGAGATGATACAGGAAACGGCCTTCATGCAAGAAGGCCGTTTTTTTGAGAGATGAGAAGTTTAGTTTTATATTATGATTGCAACAGTTTACGAAGCAATTCATCTTTTTTGCGCAACTTTTCTTTCTTGATCTGTTCAATGCGAATCATATTTTTCCACACATGGCTTTCTTCCTCTTTTAATTCTGAATCGAGGCGAGCATGTTGTATTTTCAGACTTTCGATAGTCGAGTCAATATATTCCATGTGTCCCTCCTTTTTTTGGGATAACACTATAATTATAATCTTAAAATTTATTTTTTCCAACACAAAAGAATCAAAAAAATTGATTATCAGGTATGTAAAATAAAATTTAACCGGCGGCTTTTTGTACTTTTTTCATCAGTGTTGAAAACGGGTATGATTTCAGGGCTTCCGGTGCAGCAAAAAAGCCGTCGTTTGTCGGAGGTGTTTCTGTTTGCAGTTTGTAAATCCTTAGGGTCAGTTTGAAATGCGTAAAAACATGGGTTACGGTTTTTCCCGTATCTCCGGCTCCGGGAAGAGGCGTCGTTTCTTCGCTCCAGGGAAATTCATAAAGTCCCGAAAGCAGACCTTTTTCTGTCCGTTTGCGAATAAATATTTCGTTTTTCGAATTTTGGATCAGATAAACGTTTCCCGGTTTTTCTTTTTTTTCCGTTTTGCGGCGGGAGGGAATTTGTTCCAGCAGAGGGGAAGTTTTTGCCCGGCAGGCGGTCTGCCAAGGGCAAAGCAGACATTGCGGTTTTTTGGGGGTGCAGACGGTTGCGCCCAAATCCATAATTGCAGATGCATAATCTGCCGGGTGTCGGCGGTCAGTCAGCTTTTCTGCCTTTTGGCGGATAAGAGACATTATTTCGTCTGTCGGTGCGGTCAAGTTGTATAGGCGGCAAATGATACGGATGACGTTTCCGTCGATTACGGTTTCCGGAAGGTTGAAAGCCAAGGCAAGAAAGCTTGAGACGGTATAGCTGCCGATGCCTTTGAGTTTGAGGACTGTTTCTCTGGTGCGGGGAAAGACGCCGTCGTATTCATTGACAATTATTTTTGCCGTTTCATGCAGAGAGCGGGCGCGGGTATAGTATCCAAGTCCCTGCCAGCTGAGATAGACATCTTCAAGGCTTGCGGCCGCCAGGCTTTCAACAGTGGGAAAACGGCGCATAAATTTTTCAAAATAACCGAGTACGGTTTTGACGGTCGTCTGCTGAAGCATAAATTCGGAAACCAGAACAGCGTAAGGGTCCGGATGCGCGCCGCCTTTTACCCGCCAGGGCAAATCACGGCCGTGGTCACGATACCAATTTAAAAGAAGTGCTGATAATTTCAAATTTGACATATGCAAACTAACCGGTTCTTTTCACCATAATAAAAAAAGACCCGTTGGGGTCTGTTTTTATTATGGTGCCCTGAAGAAGCCACCTTTCGCTAAGGCTCAAGGGCACGGCGCTCATTCGGGACTTTGCCCCTCACCGGCATACCCCCCCGTATGCCTTTCGCTTGTAGTCAAACTTCCACTTGTGGAAGTTCGAGAAGTCTTACTTTAAAACACCACTAAAAAACCTCCCATGAAGGGAGGCTTTTTAGTGGTGCCCTGAAGAAGACTCGAACTTCCACGGGAAAACTCCCATAAGTACCTGAAACTTACGCGTCTACCAGTTCCGCCATCAGGGCAACGGATACTTCTATAAACGTTTTTTTTTAATTAGTCAAGAAACTATTTAAATATCCATAAGAATCCAACAATAAAAATCCGCCGAGAATAATCCGATAGATGACAAACGGCAGAAATGTCGATTTTTTGAGCCACCACATAACAACATAAATGGCCAGAATTGAGGCAATGAAAGAGTAAGTTATCCCGTCTATCGCCTCTATAAAAACAGTCATGTCGCCCTGTTGATAAATTTCCAAAGCTACAAGGCAGGCTGCCGCAATAATTGCCGGGATTGACAGCAGCATTGAGAATTTGGCGGCTTCCCGGCGTTCCATGCTTAAAAAGCGCGCCATGGTGACGGTAATGCCCGAGCGGCTGGTTCCGGGAATTAACGCCAGACACTGGGCACAGCCAATCAGAAAAGCGTCCAGCGGCCGCAGGTGTTCTATTTTGCGAATCGTCAGGCCGAATTTGTCGGCGATGAACAACAAAATTCCGTAACCGAGAATTGTCCAGCCGATAATGCGGGTGTCACGCAGCCATTCCATGCCGTGTTCTTTGAGCAGCAATCCGACAATGACGACCGGAACGGTCCCGATGACAATCAGCCAGAAAGTGCGGGCATCTTTGTTGCTCAGCGTGGGAATAAAGTAAGTTTTAAGCAGGCCTTTGAACATGCGCCACAATTCTTCCGAAAAATAAATCATAACGGCGAGAATTGAGCCGACATGGACGGCAACATCCAGTCCCAGTCCCTGATCCGGGAAGGTCGTAAATTTTGAGAACAAAATTAAATGACCGGAAGAGCTGACCGGCAAAAATTCGGTTATACCCTGAAGGACGGAGAGAAAAAGAATGTGAAAGTTCATTATGACCTAAACTCTGATTTTATTGAATAAGGGGTGATATTTATACGCGTTCCTGTTTTATGCCGAAAGCCGTGCAGATTCTTTTTTTGAGGGCCAGCGGCGATATCGGTTTGACCAGGTATTCCTGAATACCGAGGGCTTTGGCATCCAAAACGGTTTTTTCCTTGGTGTCAACCGTAACCATGATGATGGGAATGTTTTTGCCGTTTTCGATATTGCCGGTTTTGAGTTCTCTGGCAAAATCGAGGCCGTTTTTGCCGGGAATCTGCTGATCCAGCAGAATGACGTCAATTTTGAAACTGTGCAGAAGTTCGGCGGCTTCTTCGGTGCTGCTGGCTTCTTTGGTGTTTTTGATACCGATTTGATACAGCGCCGTTTTAATAAAAGTGCGGGAGAATTTGTCATCATCGACAATCAGGCAGACAATCGAATCCCAGATTATTTGTTTATGTGCATTTTCCATCGGAGAGCCCTCTTTGTTGCATCGTCTGTAAGAATATTATCCCAATCGTTTATAAATTAAAACAAAAATCATCGGCTTTGTTCATATTTAGCAGTGAAACCGGATTGAATTTGACGCCGTTGACTGAGGCGCCCCAGTGCAGATGCGGTCCGGTGACCCGTCCGGTTTTTCCCGAGAGACCGATAGTATCTCCCTGTTTTACCCGATCTCCGCGTTTGACATCCATTTGCAGAAGGTGCGCATAAATTGTATGCAGTCCGTAGCCGTGGTCAATGATGACGACGTTACCCGAGTAAAATAAGTCTGCCGCGGCAAGCGTTACAATGCCGTCAGACGATGCGGCAACGGGGGTCCCTTCGGGGACGGCAATATCCATGCCGGCGTGGGGATTTTTTTTGATGCCGTTCATAATCCGCTGGCCGCCGAAATTGCCGCTGATACGTCCCTGAACGGGTTGAATGAAGCCTTTTTCCCAAAGAGGTTCGGTGGTCATGGTTTGCTGTCCGGCGCGAACCAGCTTTTGTTCTTTTTCAATGGCGCGCATGTCGCTGTTGGAAGGCGTCACCTTGCGAGGCGGCACACCGGTGAGATTTTGGATGTCCCAGGCTGTCGGCGAAACGGTCAGCTTTAAAGATTGTTGCTGATTGTCGCTGCCGCGGAAAGTCAGCGCGGCCTCTTTGTTTTGGTCCCGGTCGAATGCCAGCAGAAAACGCCCTTGCGAATCCACAGGGTAGGAGCGTGCGTTAAAAATTACTTCCGAGGCTCCGGCAGCTTTGCCGAGCAGGATTTCTCCCTGAGCGGCTTTGCCGCACAACTGAAAGGCCTCGGCCCGGTTAATCCCGCTCAGCAGAGGTATCAGCGCAGAAATCAAATAAATCAGTTTGTTTTTCATTCTGTTTTCCTGTTAAAGAGGTTGTCTTTTTGTGCGGTTTTTGAGCTGTCTTCATCCTTTGTCCGGGGACAGCGGTAAGGCTGCCGTCGCAAAAGCGAATTTCAAATTCGGAAGATGTCTGTGCCTGGTTCAGGTCGTAGACGGTTTGTCCTCGTTCGTTCCTAACCCAGGCGAATCCTCTCTGCAAGACGGATTCAACCGATACCGAGCGTAACCGTAGCATTAAATTATTTAAATTTTCTTGCTTTTTTTCAAAAATGTTTTTGATGTAATAAGGGCGCAGATTAACACGCTCAACAAGGTTTGCTTTACCGGAAAGCAGATTGGCAAAAGCATTTTTCAGCCGTTCTATCCGGTCGTCGAATTTTTGGGAGGCTTCGGCCAGAATTTGTTCCAAATTCGGAATTCCCCGGGACAGTCCCTCCAGGCGGTTTTGTTTTTCTTCAAAATAACGGAGAATTCCGTTTTGCAGGCGGGCTGACAGCGTGTTGACCGTCATTTGGAGTTCTGTTTTGACCGGAACGGCAAATTCCGCGGCGCCGGTCGGCGTCGGCGCCCGTTTATCCGAAACATAATCTATCAGCATGGTGTCTGTTTCGTGGCCGACTGCCGAAATGACAGGAATTTTTGAGGCATAAACGGCGCGGATGACACATTCTTCATTAAAAGGCCAAAGATCTTCCAGGCTTCCGCCGCCGCGGGCAACAATCAAAACATCCGGCCGGCGGGGAAATCCGTCCGGGGCAAGCCGGTTGAAGCCGTCAACGGCGGCCGCGATTTTTTCGGCAGCGCCTTCGCCCTGAACCGGAGCCGGCCAAAGCAAAATATGGCAGGGAAAGCGGTCGCGGACCCGATGGATGATGTCCCGGATGACGGCACCGCTGGCGGAGGTAACGACGCCGATGGTCTGCGGCAAAAACGGCAGTTGTTTTTTGTGAGCGGCATCAAAAAGGCCTTCGGCGGCAAATTTTTGTTTGCGTTCTTCCAGAAGCTTCAGCAACGCGCCGGTCCCGGCGATTTCCATTTGTTCGATAACCAGCTGATAAGATGATTTGCCGGCAAAAGTGGTGATTTTTCCGGTAGCAATGACCTCAAGTCCGTCTTCCGGTTTGACGGCAAGGTGCAGTGCGACACCTTTCCAGATGACGGCGGACAGTACGGCGTTTTCATCTTTGAGAGATAAATACCAGTGACCGGAATCGGCGCGTTTTGCTCCGAAAATTTCACCGCGAACGCGTACTTTGTTGAAGGTTGTTTCTACGAATCTTTTAATTTCAAAAGAAATTTCGCTGACCGTAAATTCGGGCAGTTCATTTTGAGAGGGCGTTTGAGGCGTGTTTATTAAGCCGATTAAGTCTTCCATGGCATTTTCCCGATAAGGTCGTCAAAGATTAAGCAGGTTGGCGGCAAAGTCTTTGGCGTTAAAAGTGTTTATGTCGTCAATTCTCTCGCCGACGCCGATAAAATAAACCGGTGTCGGGGTCTCTTCTGCCACGGCAACGAGAATTCCGCCTTTGGCCGTGCCGTCCAGTTTGTTGATAATCAGGCCGTCAACGTTAATCATTTCTTTAAATGTTTTGACCTGATTTAATGCGTTTTGTCCGGTGGTGGCATCCAGACAGAGCAGTGTGTGGTGCGGCGCGCCGGGAATAACTTTTTGAATGACCTTTACTACTTTTTTCAGCTCGTCCATCAATCCGGTTTTGTTTTGCAGGCGGCCGGCCGTGTCAATAAAAACAATGTCATCGCCCAGCTTCAGGGCTTCTTTTAGGCCATCGAAACACAGTCCGGCAGCGTCGCAGCCCGGCGCGCCCTTATAGACCCGGATATCGTTTCTGCGGCCCCATTCGTCGAGTTGTTCGACGGCTGCGGCTCGGAAGGTGTCTCCGGCAATAAAAGATATTTGAGGAAAAACGGTTTTAACGGGAATCTGCGGCACTAAATCAGAGGCGGGAATCTGCGATGTTTCTTGTCCGAATCCGTGGTTTTGTTTGAATTTGGCGGCAAGTTTGCCGATAGTAGTTGTTTTGCCGGCGCCGTTGACTCCGACCATTAAAATGACCGTCGGCCGTGCGGGGAGGTCGAATTCCTTTTCACAAGGGGAGAGAATCGTTGAAATTTCTTCGGCCAGAGCGATTTTAATTTCTTTGTCGCCGGCGTCTTTGTTCATTTTTTTTGCGGCAAAATTCTTGATAATTCGGGCAGAGGCTTTGGTTCCGATGTCGGAACAAATCAGCAGTTCTTCAAGTTCATCAAGGGTTTCCCTGTCTATTTTTCGTTTGCGGAAAATGCCGTCAATGCCGGAACTCAGACCGGCAGAGGATTTGCGTAATCCGGATTTGAGTTTTTGGAGCCAGTCAGTCATTAATGTTTTCTCCTTCAAGACGCAAGAGGCGGGCGCGCTCCCGGCGGATTTCAACCGGTACCTGCGGCATCAGCGCAGCCGGGGTTCCGGGACGTTCGGAATACGGAAAAACATGGAGTTTGCCGATGCCGGCTTCGCGGACCAGTTTTACGGTGTTTTGAAATTGCTCCTCCGTTTCGGTTGGAAAACCGCAAATAAAATCGGCGCCGAAAACGGCATCCGGTCGTACATTGCGGATTTTTGCGCAAAGGGCGATGACCGTTTCGCGGGTATGGCGGCGTTTCATGCGTTTTAATACCAAGTTATCCCCTGATTGCACGGAAAAATGAAAATACGGATGAATATTTTGATGACCGGCCAGCAACGCGATAAATTCTTCATCAATTGCCGCCGGATCAAGAGAGCCGAATTGCAGGGACGGCAGCTCCGGAATTTGTTCCAGAATATGTTTGACCAGCTGGCTGAATGACGGACGATAAGAACAGGCGTCAACACCGGTCAGGCAGATTTCGGCGAATCCCCGATGCAAGAGTTCTTTGATTTGGCGGATAATGTCTTCTTCAGGTACGGACCTGTTATGACCGCGGGCAAAAGGGACAATGCAGTAAGTGCAGCGATGGTCGCATCCCTGCTGAATTTGTACAAAAGCGCGATGGCGTCCTTCGAATCCGGTAATCAGGTAGCGGTCATAGGAATCATAGTCGAAAATATCGCCGACAATGGTTTTTTCGGTCAGCGGTGTTTGTAAAAATTTTTCGATTTCATTTTTTTCGCGGTTGCCCAAGACCAAATCAACTTCTTGCATGGAAGCAAATTTTTGCGACGCGATTTGTGCCGCGCAGCCGGTTACGACAATGCGGGCAGCGGGGTTCTCTCTGCGGAGTTTGCGGATGGTTTGCCGGCACTGGCGTTCGGCCTCGCCGGTGACGGCGCAGGTGTTGATGACGATAAGGTTGTCCACGGCGGCCAGCTTTTCTTTTAAAACTTCGGATTCATAGGTATTAATGCGGCAGCCGAATGTGATGATTTGAGCCATGAAAATCTTCTCTGAATGATTATTTTGCCACACTATAAAGCCAAAACATTTAAAGCGCAAGTCACAACTGAAAAGCAAAAGATTTGCAAATATGCTAATTAACTTATTGATTTATTAACTTTTATCGAATATGATGTGCTTATCGCGGTTTTGCGGATGACCGCTAAATCGCGAGAGAGACTAAACAAAAAAGGAGACTCCTGATGAAATTTAGAACTATGCTCTTAGCTTCAGCAGCCGTTATGTTTGCCGGTTCGGCAGCCGCCGCTGATTTAACCAATCCGTTTTATTTGCCTTCTCAGGGTAATTTTGCTTCGGATACCACGGTTTCTTATAACCGTACCGAGCATGATCATTCTAAAGATAAGGATGATGCTTGGTCGGCCAAAGAAGAAATTACTTACGGTGTGACCGACAATCTGGCCGTTTTCGGTTCTATTGAGAACGAATTCGACAGCGAAGGCAAGTATAACAACGATCATAACTTCAATTATGAAATCGGCGCTGCTTATAATATGAGCAAGGATGGTTTGCTGGCTCAGATCAGAGGTTCGTATGCTACCTTTAATCCGAAAGATTTTGTTGGTAAAAGAAATACTCATGATAGATGGCAGAAATCTCTCAATGCCGACATCAAACTGGGTTATGATATGGGCGAAGGCCTGATTCCGTACATGATGTATGGTTTTGAAGGACAGATTGACGCTGCTGACAGAGAGTTTGACCAGTATGCTTTTGCCGGTGTTCACAAATATGCCGGAAACTGGGCTGTTGACGGCGGTTTCCGTTATGACTTCAATACCGATGGCAAGAACAGCAATGCGCTGTATGCTCAGGCCGAAGTTGACTATTATCCGGTTGACAATCTGGCTTTGGGTCTGTTCGGTGATTATTATCTGTCCGGTTCCGGTGATGTTGATGAGGATTACACCACCGGTCTCAGAGCTAAAGTTGAATTCTAATTCATACTTTAAAAGAACAAAGGCTTCCGAAATTTCGGAAGCCTTTTTTGTTTGCGGATTTTTTTAATTTTGTTTATCCGATGAAAGCTGAGCCATGGCTTCTTCCGAATATTGTTTGATTTTTTCGGCACTGAATTTGAGGTCGCGGGCTTCGCTTTCGGAAAAGCGGGGATAAATTACGCTGTGAATACCCCGTTTGCCGATAACCGTCGGCAGGGACAGGCAGACGTCTTTGATCCCTTCAACATCGTCATGATGTGAGCAAACCGTCAAAATTGCGTATTCATTGGTGGAAATGGCCTGGCAAATCCGGCTGAGCGCTCCGGCAATACCGTAAAAAGTAGCCCCTTTGCCTTCGATAATCTGATAAGCGGCGTTGCGGACGCAGTCGTCAATATGGGCTTTGACTTCCGGCGTGAACGGTTTGCCAATCATTTCCGCAAATTTTTCAATCTGGACGGTTCCGGCATCGCCGTTGGACCAGATTAGAACCTCGCTGTCGCCGTGTTCGCCCAGAACGTTGGCATGAATTGATTTGGGCGAAACGCCGAGGTAATATCCCAGCAGCGTCCGGAAACGGGAAGTGTCCAGCACGGTGCCGCTGCCGATAACTCTTTCTTTGGGAAAACCGGAAAGCTTAAGGGCCACTTCGGTCATGATGTCCGCCGGGTTGGCCGTAATCAGCAAAATGGTGTTCGGTGCGGCTTCCACAACTTTGGGAATAATATCTTCAAAGATTTTGACATTGCGTCCCAGCAAATCAATTCTGGTTTCTCCCGGTTTCTGGTTGGCGCCGGCCGTGATAATGACGACTTCCGCTCCGGCCAGATCCTGATAGGTTCCGGCTTTTATTTTGCTGGCAACGGCAAAAGGAGAGGAATGCGCAATGTCCATGGCCTCTGCCTGCGCGCGTTTTTCGTTAGAATCGATTAAAACAACTTTTCGGGCGATACCGCGCATGACTAAAGCAAAGGCGGTGGCCGAGCCGACGGATCCGGCGCCGATAATACCTACTTTCATTTGTCTCTCCTTAAATAACTCTATATTCGATTTTTCTTATTAATATAATCCTTGACTATATATAAGATTTTTTTTGCGGAATGCAATAAAAAAGGCTGCCTTCCGACAGCCTTTTTTGATACTTTTTTTAAGCCTTATTCTTTGACAATGGTTTCGTCTTCGTCAGCGGTTTCGGCGGGGTTGGTTTCTTCAATGTTTTCATCAACCACTTCTCCGTCGCCCAGCATGTCGGCATTTTCCGGTTCGGCAACAACGGCGTCAATTTCGCTTTCGACACTGTCCGGCGTAACGACGGTTTCTTCAACGGTCACGCTTTCCGGTTCGGCTGTCGGCGCTTCGTTTTTCACCAAACGGGCAATAATCAGCAAGACGATAATTACCAGAACGATATAAAGAAATTTTTTCATATTCCTGTCCTTCCTGCAAAAAATCTAATGTACTTTTAATCTAGTACATCAAAGCTAATTGTCAACAGCATTCTTAGGGTTATCTTACGCCGAAGCGGTTGCCGGATGCGTATCTTTTCAGTCCGAAGCGGAAAAATGCGGTTGAGATGACAATGCTGAGGACGGCCGCGCCGTTCAGGAACAAAAAGACGGGCAGAGCCGCTGTTTTTATCAGCATAACGGGTATCAGAGAGATGAAACCGGCAGGAATGATGCTCAGAAACATTACTTTGTACCATCCGGTAAAAATAGAGGCCGGCTGGCTGGAAAAGGTGATGAATGCCATAAAAATGTTGTCGCCGAGTTTTTGGGTGTCTCCGGCAAAGAAGGCCAGGGTGGAGACTATCAGTCGGTAGGATATTAAGACAGCGGCGGCACACAGGCTGGCGTATAACATCAATGCAAAGGACAGCAAATCCGTATAGCCGGAGAGTATCCAGCAAATAAGTCCGGTCAGCAAGTCTCCCCAGTTGGCGAAGGTCGACTCCGACGTTGCTATCATAAACAAAGGGCGTTGCGGCGATACCAGATAATTGTCCAGACTGCCGTTGTCGATGTATTCGGGAAGAGCCTGAATCCCCCGGGCAAAAAGCGCGAAAATTGCAAAAGCGTTGTTCATAACGGCATTGAGCAGCAGCATGTCACTGAAATCCCAACCGTTGATACTGCCTTTGTTGTGAAAAATAACCCACCACATGAAAATAAACGACAAATTGTTTATCAGCATGATGACAACATTGCTCAAGGCATCGCCGACGCTCAGAAAAGCGGTTTTAAAATGGCTTTTCTGGATGTAGAAAAACAATTTGAGGGTTTTGATAAAATCATCCGCCATAGATATTGACCTTTTTGTTTAAGTGGTGGTAGGCAAATCCGACAAAGCCGACGATAAGAACGGTCCAAAGGCTGTTCAGAACCGCCGCCTCAAACAAGTTGGTCCAGGAAAAATCGTAAACCAGCTTGATGGTCAGGTAGTAAACGGAATAAAAAGGCGTCCAGCGGGCGATGTCCACGAACCAGTCCGGGTAAATACTCAGCGGAAAAATCGCCCCGCCGAAAATAAATGCCAGACGTTCCACGGCCACGGCCAGGGTGCGGGTGCTTTCCAGCCACAGGGCGCTGAGGCCGATACCGCAGTAAAAAAGAACGTTGATGGCGGAAGAAAGCCAGCACATGATGATAATCAGCGGAAAATAACGCCATTCAAAAGGGGGAACGCCGGTCAGAGCCAGCGTCATCAGGCTGCCGACTCCTCCCATCACCAAAAAAGAGACTGTCATTGAACCGAGCGCTTCGGCATAACGCATCAAAAAAAACGACACCGGTTTATTGATATAGTAAGCCATGGTTCCTGAGCGGATGTCATCCGTCAAAACCCGGTCCGGTTTGGGCAGGGAGAGGATAATCATTTCCGCAAACAGCAAATACCAGATGTAAATTGTGTTGAGGCTGCTATTGTTGTTCTGAATACCGATAACTTCCCACAGGCGGTTGTATATAAACAGCAGAATAAACAGAAAAAACAACAGACCTGAGAGCATGCCGCGGTTGAGCAGGCCCTGCTTGAATGCCGCGCGAAAAAATGCGCCGTATTTTAAAAGGGTTTCAGTCACGACGGTAAATCTCCTTGATGATTTCTTCCATGGGCGGATTTTCTACCGTGATGTCAGTTATGTGGTATTTTTGAACAAGTTCGTCCAGTGCTTTTTTGACCGGGGTCGTTTTGGTATCAACCACGGTTTTGATTTTGGCGCCGGAATCGTCGGTGACTTCAATGTATTTTTTATTGAGGTAAGACTCTTTTAAGGCGTGAATGGAATCGTCAAAAATCAGCCGACCTTTGTTGATGATGATGACGCGGTCGCAGACTTTTTCCATGTCGTCGGTATCGTGCGATGTCAACAAAAGAGTGGTGTTTTCTTCCAGTGCCTGCTTTTTGACAAGGTTGCGGATGATTTCTTTGGCCGTAACGTCAAGGCCGATGGTCGGTTCGTCCAGAAAGAGAATCTGCGGGCGGTGAATCAGCGAGGCGACAATTTCGCAGCGCATTCGCTGGCCGAGCGACAGACTGCGGGTGGGGTGACCGAGCAGGTCGCGGATTTCAAACAGCCGGACAAGTTTGGACAGACGGCGTCTGAATTCCATGTCGTCAAGGCCGTAAATTTTTCCGATGAGGCCGAAACTGTCCTGAACCGGAAGATTATACCACAGTTGGGAGCGTTGTCCGAAAACAGTGCCGATGTGATATGCCAGCCGGCGGCGGTTTTCCCAAGGAATCAGCCCCATGACTTCGGCAGTGCCGGAGGTGGGATACAGAATGGACGACAGCATTTTAATGGTGGTGGATTTGCCGGCGCCGTTGGGGCCGATGAAAGCCACGCGCTCACCTTCTTTTATATTGAAAGAAAGTCTGTCAACGGCCGTTACGGTTTTGTACTCGGGGTGAAAAAGCCCTTTTAGTCCCGCCGCGTTTTTTTTGAGCCGAAATTTTTTGCAAAGCCGGTCAACTTTGATTATATCAGTCATATTTTATCCACCTGTCAGTTATGCGAAAAGTATAAGATTTAAGCCGATTTTAGCAAGGATTATTTTTGCTCTTTGTGCGTTTTTTGAAAATAATGCTTGTCAAAACGTATAAACATGTGCTAACAAATCAATCACGGGCTGAGACGGTCCGATTAATTTGTTATAACTTTTTTGAGGTTAATCATATGACTGATGTAGCTAACCGCGTCAAGAAAATCGTTGCCGAACACCTTGGCGTTGAAGAATCCAAAGTTACCGAAAACGCCAGTTTCATTGACGATTTGGGCGCTGACAGCTTGGATACAGTAGAACTGGTTATGGCTTTTGAAGAAGAATTCGGTTGTGAAATTCCGGATGAAGCCGCTGAAAAGATTCTCACTGTTAAAGATGCTATCGATTATCTGTCCAAAAACGCTTAAGTCTTTTGGCTTTGGGAATGTTATGAAACTCGCTTGACTAAGCGAGTTTCGTTGTATATAAGGTAAAAGATGTTTAATTTTATGAGGACCTTTTTATGAGAAGAGTTGTTGTTACGGGACTTGGCATCGTTTCTCCGCTGGGACGCGGCGTAAAGCATAACTGGGAAAGCCTGCTGGCGGGAAAGTCGGGTATTCGTAAAATTGAAGGCGTCGACCTCAAGGATATTCCGGTGTCCATTGCCGGGCAGGTTCCATGGGGCGAAGGGGAAAATGACTTTAATCCCGATACGGTGATGCCGCCCAAAGATCAGAAGAAAAATGACAAGTTTATTTTGTACGGTATGGCGGCCGGGGGCGATGCGCTGGAAGATGCCGGATGGAATCCCGAAACGGCCAGCGAAGAAGAAAAATGCCGCACCGGTGTGATGATGGGCTCAGGAATCGGTGGTTTGCAGGTTATTTACGACAACTCGGTTTCTTTTAATGAAAACGGCATGAAGCGGATTTCTCCGTTTTTTATTCCCTCGGTTTTGATTAATTTGATTTCCGGAAACCTGTCTATTAAATACGGTTTAAAAGGGCCGAATCATTCCTGTGTGACGGCATGCTCTACCGGAACGCACGCCATCGGCGATGCGGCGGCCATGATTGCCCGCGGCGATGCCGATATGATGGTGGCCGGCGGTGCCGAATCGGCAGTGAATGTTTTGGGATTGTCCGGTTTTGCGAGAATGAAGGCCATTACCTCCGATTTTAATGATGCGCCGGAAAAGGCTTCCCGGCCGTGGGACAAAAACCGCAGCGGTTTTGTTATGGGCGAAGGTTCGGGAGCTCTGGTTTTGGAAGAACTTGAGCATGCCAAAGCGCGCGGTGCCAAGATTTATGCCGAAATCGTCGGTTATGGCATGAGCGGTGACGCTTATCATATTACGGCACCTTCAGGGGACGGTGCTTACCGCGCAATGAAAATGGCCGTCGATCATGCGGCCGAGCATGGCGTTAAGCTTGAAGATATCGGTTACATAAATGCTCACGGTACGTCTACGCCGGCCGGCGATGTCGGCGAGGCGCTGGCCGTTAAACGGTTGTTCGGCGACGAAGGCGTTAAGCATGTTTCAATGTCTTCCACCAAATCGGCTGTCGGGCATTTGCTGGGTGCGGCAGGTGCAGTTGAAGCCGTTTATACGATTATGGCGCTGCAGGATCAGATTTGTCCGCCGACTCTGAATTTGGATGATCCGGCAGATGAGTTGACTGATTTTGATTTGGTGCCGTTAAAAGCCAAAAAACGTGAAATTAAAGCTGCAATGAGCAACTCTTTCGGTTTTGGCGGAACCAACTCGTCGCTTATTTTCAAAAAATACGAAGCTTAGTTTATCGGCTTTCAGCTAATCCCCGTCTTTGGGCGGGGATTTTTTTATTTGATTTATCTGTCAGCAAAATCCGGTGGCGGTTGACACTGTGCTGCGGAAGTTTTAAATTCGAAAAAGCGTAAAAATTTACGGAAGAGATAGATGAAAAAACTGTTTTTGCCGGTTGCGGCGGTTCTGGTTATTTTAATTTGCGGGGTCTATTTTGTTCAGAAAAAAATTGAGCGGCCCGGACCGTTGGCGACAGAAGCTTATGTGGTTATTCCCAAGGGAACCAGTTCCCGTACGGTGGCTTTTATGCTGGACGAGGCCGGAATTATCGATAATCCGCTGCTGCTGCGTCTGGCAATGCGTTTGAACGGGACGGATAAACGGATGAAAGCCGGCGAATATCGTTTTGAGCCGGGAATATCTCTGCGCGGGGTTATTCATAAAATGGTGCAAGGCGATGTTTTTTTTCGCAGGCTCACGCTGCCGGAAGGATTAACCACCCGGCAGATGCTTGAAATTATTAACGGCGAATCGATGCTGTCCGGAGAAATTACCGAAACGGCCGCGGAAGGCGATTTGCTTCCGGAGACATATTCGTTCAGCCGGGGGGAGCAGCGTAACGATATTGTCAGGCGCGCGAAGGCCGCGATGACCCGGGTTAAACAGGAGGCTTGGGGTAAAAAAGACGGAAACGTGCCGTTGAAAACGCCGCAGGAGATGATTATACTGGCCTCGATTATTGAAAAAGAGACCGGTGTTCCGGAAGAGAGGGGCCTGGTGGCTTCGGTATTTGTCAATCGTTTGAAGAAGGGAATGAAGCTGCAAACGGACCCTACGGTTATTTATGCGTTAACCAAAGGCGAGAAAGAATTAGGGCGGGCACTGCTGAAAAAAGATTTGGATGTGGACAGTCCTTTTAATACTTATAAATATTATGGTTTGCCGCCGGCACCGATTTGCAATCCCGGGCGCGCCTCCATTGAAGCCGCTGTTAATCCTGAAATTTCCGATTATTTATATTTTGTGGCTTCGGGGGACGGCGGTCATAATTTTGCCAAAAGCCTGTATGAACATAACAGTAATGTGGCGCAGTGGCGGAAAGCTCGCAAACGGCAATAAATAGCTTGCATTTTTGTCTAAAGAGTTTTATTTTGTTTCTACAAAAAAAATTATGTAGAAACGATTGTGTCATTTTAAAATTTAACGCGTATGAAATTAAGTGTTCTTTTGCTGAGACTGGCCTATGTGGCAGAGTGTCTGCGTTTTGTTGCTCCGGTGAACAAAATTGTTCCGCCGTCTTTTACTTTGAAACGTCAATTGTGCGAGAAAAGAAAAAGGCTGCGCTATGCTCAAAGGGACGGAAAATTTTCCAGTTACAACCGCCGGGGTGTGCGGCATAAGTGAGCGTAACAGCATGTGTTTAATTTTTATTATTAAAAATTCAGTTTATGGAGAAAAAAGAAATTCTGGAAAAATTGAAAGAAGTTATTCTTTCATGGGATTTACCTTTTTCGGAAGGTGAAATATATGAAGATGACCGGTTACGGGAAGATCTGATGTTTGATGCCGGGGACATTTTGTTGTTGGCGTTGGAGTTGGAAAATGCTACGGGAATTTCTCTTCCGAATGACAGCGACTGGGCCCTTCCGTATGATGAGGGCGAATGGAAAACCATCGGTGATGTCGTTGATTCTTTTTGGCGTGCAACGGTGATTTAATTATTAAAATAAACTTTTATGGATAAAAGAAAAGAAATTTTTGAACAAATTAAAACGTGCATTGAAAAATGTACGACGTCTGCCAATGAAGACAAAATTGTTCCGAGAGCGTCTTTGAAAGACGATTTGGACTTGGACAGTTTGGATGTTATCGAATTGTCCATGATGTTGGAAACAGAATTCAAAATCCAACCGGAATTTCAGCAATGGGAAATCCGGGACTGGAAAAACGTTGACGATGTTGTCGAAACGGTTTTGTCGAGGATTAAACGCTAATGAAAAAAGAGCTTGAATCAACGGGATTCAAGCTCTTTTTTCAAGCCTGCCCGACGGTGTCCATCAGCATGGGGTAAAGCGCCTGATGCGGGTCCATGCCCTTGGTCAGGACCACTTTGAAGACCGGATACATGCGTTCACATTCGCGAATGGCGATGTCCACAATCTGGGAAATCTTACTTTCAAACAGTTCTTCTTCATCGTTGAGAATAACGGAATGTTTGAAAACGGGGATGTTTTGCTCAGCCCAGTAGGAAAAATGACCGACCCATAATTCTTCATTGACTAAAGCCAGAAGTTCAAAAATTTTGCTGCGGTCTTCTATTTTGGTTTCAATATCCATCAGGCAGGAAAAATGCATGCAGCGCATGTTGGCTTCCCAGGCAAAAAACAGCAACATGTTGTTCCATTTTCCCTGGACTTCAACGACGACTTCATTGGCATTGCGGCGTTCCAGTTCATATGATTGGGACGCAAAAATATTTTCGATGATATCAATCGGATTGTAATTCGGGGCTAAATTCTTTGCCAGTTCCATTTTCCTAATATCTCCACCCGGGCAAAACGACAACGATGGTTTCAGCTTGCAATGCCGAGTCGTGAATTACAAGGGGCGAGTCGCAGTTTTCCACTTAATTCACAGCTGTTGATAAATTTTAATTTTAATTTTTGTTGAAAAACAATGAATTATATTTTGCTTTCAAGAAAAAAATTTTTTGGTGTGGATATTTGCGGGCCGCTTAATATAATGTTAAATATTTTTACATTTGGCAGTGAGGAAAAAAAATGACAGGTTTGGCTTTTCCGGATATTTCTCCGATAATGTTTTCCATCGGGCCGGTGGCCGTGCGGTGGTATTCTATGGCTTATCTGATTGGTATTCTGGCCGGTTGGTGGCTTATTCGCCGCAATGCTGAAAAATATCAGACGGGGTTAACGCCGCAGCATATAGAGGATTTGATTTTTTATCTGACGCTGGGTGTCGTTTTGGGCGGCCGCCTGGGGTATGCAGTTTTTTACGGCGGTCGGGAAATGTGGGCGGAACCTTGGCATATTCTGGAATTATGGAAAGGCGGCATGTCTTTTCATGGCGGGGTTCTCGGTGTGATTCTGGCAGTCTGGTTGTTTGCCCGAAAGTATCGGTTCCGCTTTTTATTGCTGACGGATTTGGTGGTTTTGTATCTGCCTATCGGTTTGTTTTTGGGGCGGTTGGCAAATTTTGTGAATGATGAATTATGGGGGCGGGTGACGGATGTGCCCTGGGCCGTTCGTTTTCCGGCCGGGGGATATCTGCCGCGTCATCCTTCCCAGTTATATGAGGCCCTGCTGGAAGGCGTGGTTATGTTTGCCGTATTGAATTTTTTGTGGCGTTATAGAAGTATTCGGGAAAAAAGCGGTACGGTATCGGCGTTGTTTGTCATTTTGTATGGTTTATTCCGGATTGTGGTGGAGCAGTTTCGCGAGCCCGATGCCCATATGGGTTTTTTCTTCGGCGGAATTACCATGGGGCAAATGTTATCGGTTCCGCTGATAGCAATCGGAGTTTTGGTTTTGTGCAAAATTTGGCGGGTTAAGCCTTTGATGTAACATTGTGGCTGAAACTGCGGGTCTTTTCCAAGGTCTTGCGTGCCCGGACCAAAACTTCAAAGGAATTGGCATCGCTGCGTTTTTTTTCTGCAACGCAGGCCGAGACGGTCAGTTTTAACGGCCGGCGCCGGGGGTTGAATTTGAATTGGGCCGAAGCGATGGCGCGGCGGATGTCTTCCAGCCGTTCGAAACTCTCGTTTTTATCAAGGTTTTTGAAGATGATGACAAATTCATCATTACCGTAACGGTAGACGGTTTCCGGCACTTCCAGTTCGGTGATTTGGCCGGCAATCAGTTTGGTGAGAATGTTTTGGGCGCGACGGCCGAAATTGATGCCGAGCTTGTCAAAGTCATCAATGCTGACAATGCCCAGGCAGTATTTGAGCGGAAAATCTTTGGCATGGATGATGTAGGAGTTGCGTCCGGCCAGACCGGTCAGGCTGTCGCGATAGGTTTCGTTATAGAGGCTGAGACTCAGTGAAACGCATAAAATAACGGCGGTCGCAGCAAAAAAAACGGTTAAGGCACTGGCTGACGATGAGCAGGCAAAACCGAAAAACAGAGACAAAGAGGCAAACAGGGCCGCGTAGTCGGTTATGTTTCCGCTCAGGGAGGCCCGGAACAGAAATATAAAAAATGTCAGACAGAAGAAAGCAAATCCGGAGAATGTCATATCAAAAACAAGCGGATTTTGCATATAAAAATTCAGGGCGTATCCGCGGTTGGACAATTGTTCGGCAAGAGCATATTGCAGAAAAATCGCAATCAGGAGGTATACGTTGATTTTTTTTAACAGCCGCCGTTCGGGAATAAAGTAAAACAGCAGCAAGTTTAACGGCAGAAAGAAGCAAAGATTTTGATAGGCCGCGGCGCTCAGATAATCGGTGCCGTATTTGTTTTTCAGAAAATTAATCAAGACATAGCTCAGGCAGGCGGCCAGCAGGAAAAAAGCCGGTTTGCTCCGGTTGAAATACAACAAGACCAGCAGTGAACCGATGCAGACAAGAAAGAAGACCGTGTGCAGCGTTTGAGCTGCGGCGGCTGAGAATGCTCCGCAGACATAAAAACTCAGCAGCGCAACCGCAAATATTGTTGCCGGAATGATTCCGTTGCCGATTAAAGGCAAAATTTTTTCAAAACGCGCGTAGAATCTCACCTTCGCTTCCTTTTCTGATGGGAGTTTTGATTATAGCCGGGAATGGTTAAATTTTATTTACGCATTTTAAAATCGAACTGTCACCGTAAGAATAAAATCTGTATTTTTCTTCTATGGCATGGCGGTAGGCCGCTTTCATCCTTTCGGTTCCGGCTACGGCGCAGACCAGCATAAACAACGTCGATTTGGGCAGGTGAAAGTTGGTTATCAGCATGTCAATCATTTTGAATTTGTAGCCGGGGGTAATGAAAATTCCGGTTTCTCCCATAAAGGGGTGCAAAATGCCCTGATTGTCCGCGGCGCTTTCCAACAATCGCAGCGAGGTCGTGCCTACCGCAATTATACGGCTGCCGCGTTTTTTGGCCCGGTTGATTTGTTCGACGGTGTCCGGCGTAATGACGCCGTATTCGGTATGCATTTTGTGGTCCTTGGTATCTTCCGTTTTAACGGGCAGAAAAGTTCCCGCACCAACGTGGAGGGTCAGATAGGCTTCTTCAACGCCTTTGTTCCGCAGCCGGTCAAGAATTTCCGGGGTAAAATGCAATCCGGCGGTAGGAGCGGCGACGGCTCCTTCGTGTTTGGCGTAGACGGTTTGATAGTTTTCTTTGTCGTTGAATTTATGCCAGATTTTGTCTTCTCCGGGGCGGGGTTTTTCTCTTTTGATGTAAGGCGGCAACGGCATGAATCCGTAAATTTCAAGCTTTTTTCCCAATTCGGCCGGGGAGCAGTTGAAAGAAATCAGAACGCCGTCGTCATCTTTTTTTTCGTGGACAAGGGCCGAAAAATCAGATTGTTGCGGTGAAATTTCGTTGGTGTAAAATGTGATGACATCGTTTGGCTTGAGGCGTTTGGCATTTTTGATAAAAGCCCACCAGCGAATGCCGTCCAAGGGATGGTAAAGCGTGACTTCAACCAGCGCTTCGCCGCGAGCGCCGTATAAACGCGCAGGAATAACCTTGGTGTCGTTGAATACTAAAACATCGCCTTCTTTAAGAATGTCCGGAAGGTCGTAGAAATGACGGTCGCGGACAGTATCTTCTTCCGACAGATCCAGAAGCCGCGATATGTCGCGCGGGTGAACCGGCTGGGAGGCAATCAGTTCGCGGGGAAGCTCAAAATCAAACAAGTCAACTTTCATGGCGGTATCCTTAATTTTTTGACTGTTATAGTATATTCACCCCAATTTAGCAATAATAAAAATGCTGCGACCGACGAAAGCAATTTGCAAAACGGGGAGGTTGCTTTTTATTCTGTCTGAACAGCAAAACAGTTGTTTATTTTGATGTCGTGTAAAAATTGACAAAGCGGCGGAAGCGTGTATAGTAAATGCAAAGCTTATTATTTTGTGTGTCATTAAAAAATTTTTATTATGAGAAAATGTGTAAAATTTTTGCTCCAACCGGAGAGACAGTGTGGCCGGGCGGTTAGGAATTTGAATGTTTCTGACGATAGTGTTTTGTGGATTAAAAAATTTCCGTTTGATGTGTATTTTAGTGACAAGACGAGATCTGATGCAATCGGAAATTATCACAGGACTTCCAGTTGTGTACCCGAAGGCGTCGTTATCGGAAATACGGTGTATGGTTTTCCGTATCGAGCCTTTAAACCGGAGTGCGGGTTTGCCGGAGAATATTGCAAGATTGCTTTTGGTAACGGGTTGGCGGGGATGGTGCCAACTTTGGAACAGATAATAATCTTACAGGAAAATTTTGAGCTGTATAATAAAATTTCAGAATTTTTCGGTACCGGCTTTCTGAAGGGAGGGCGATTTGCGATTGCCAGTGAAAAAAACAGTAAAAGCTGGCAGGTTTTTTATGACAGCTATCGCAGTGTGATTTCCGGATGTCGTGGTCCGGTATTTGTCCTTCCGGTTATTAATTTGGCAAAGTGAATAATTGTTTTAGCGTCCGTTCCGTGAGGTGCGGGCGCTTTTGTCTGTAAAAGAAAGAATTTTATTTTTATTGTCTTGCTGTCTGTGATTGTTGTATCTTATAACAACATAGCGTGAAGTTTTGAATGGAGGAAAAATGAATATTTTTGAAGCATTGTCAAACGGGAAGGGCTCTATAAATGAGGAAAATATAAGTTCCTTCGTTGCGTAACCGCTCAAATGTCTCGAATGTTTTTGCTTGATGTTTTTGGTTTTTATATTTATTTTGTACTTAATAAATTTATAATTGTAATAAAAAATTATTAATCTAATAACCAATTATTGCGTATGAAAAAAGTGGCTTTTATGTTTTTTGTGGTGCTTGGCATTGCATTAACGAGTTGTTCGTGTTTTGACAGTGAGCCGGTAAACCCCAGGATTATAGGTGTCGGAAATTTGCAATATGATGCAAAAATGGGGTTGTGGTATGTTGCTATTGATTCCAATCGGTATGTGATTACTCAGGTAACTTTTCCTGATTATAATCCTCGTTCAGTCAGCACAACACAGGATGTTGAACCGGTTGAGGGAATGCTTGTTACCGTCTTTACATCTAAGGAGAAAATTGGTGTACAAGCTGTTGCCGGTAAACAATCTGTTCAACAGATTGAGGCATTGTATCATACAAATTCTACCGTGGCGGTGATTTTGTTTAGTCTTTTGGGTCTCTGTTTTGCGCTGATGTTGTTTTTACCTCATAAAAAAGCGCATGCAAAAAACACGGATGTTTAAAACTAATTTTTTTCTCAGGGCCTTCGAGCCCTGTTTTTTATATATTCTGTGTATCGTTTGATAATTTCGTAAAAATACCTTTTTCAAAATCTCAAAAATCGGTGTTGCGGTGAGGTTTGGTTTATATAACAAAAAAGCACCTCAAAGGGTGCATTATCAAAAATGGTGCGCTAGGCCGGAATCGAACCGGCACGGCCTTGCGGCCAACAGATTTTAAGTCTGCAGCGTCTACCAGTTCCGCCACAAGCGCATAAATCTCTATTCGACTGTTTTTGTTTATACTCATAATTTTTGAGAATTGCAATAAGAAAGTTGCAATTTCTTTTGGCCGCCTCAAAAACGATTGACGGGGAAAAATCTATTTAGTTCTTGTTTCTTCTGCAGAAATATGATTAGCTTTGAATGTTATAACAATGCATCCGGGCTGTGCCGTTTCTGCGACAGGCGACAGCGTCCCGGCAGGGACGGCAAAGTTGGATTTTGAAAGGAAAAAATATGAAAAGTATTAATATTTCGTGGCGCAACTACCTGCTGCCGAATATTCATCCCGAAGGTTGGCGGTTCGTAGGCATCTTTGCTGCAATAACAGCGTTATTGGCAATGGTGTGGGAGCCATTGGGATGGATTGGATTGGTGTTGACAATTTGGTGCTACTATTTCTTCCGCGATCCGGAACGCATCGTTCCGCAGACGGCTGATGTGGTGGTTTCTCCCGCGGACGGCGTGGTGCAAATGATTTCCAAGGTTGAAGCCCCGGAAGAGCTGGAAATGGGTAAGAAAAAGTTTACCAGGGTCAGCATTTTTATGAGTGTTTTTAATGTGCATGTCAATCGTGCTCCGGCCGAAGGAACGATTATCAAATCGGTTTACGTGCCGGGCAAGTTTTTTAACGCAACGCTTGATAAGGCCAGCAAAGACAATGAACGCCAGCTGCTGGCGATGAAAACCAAAAACGGCAAGGATTTGTGTTTTGTTCAGATTGCCGGCTTGGTGGCCCGCCGGATTGTTTGTGACGCGACTGTCGGACAAACTTACAAAGCCGGTGAACGTTTCGGGATGATTCGTTTCGGTTCGCGCTTGGATGTTTATCTGCCGGAAGGCGTTGAGCCTCAGGTCGTTTTGGGACAGACCATGGTGGCCGGTGAAAGCGTTATTGCCAATTTAAGCAGTGATGCTCCGGCAATGAAAGGAGTTGCGTTCTGATGGAAAACATAAATGACAGGCTGAAGCTGTCGCGCCAACGGCTGACGGCGCTTCCGTTTCGCAAAATTGCGCCTAATATTGTAACAATGTTGGCTTTGTGCGCGGGGGTGACTTCCATTCGCTATTCTATTCAGGAAGACTGGGTGAAGGCGGTTATCTGTATTTTTATTGCCGCGTTGTTTGACGGTTTGGACGGCCGGGTGGCCAGAATGCTCAAAGGCTCGACAAAATTCGGCGCGGAATTGGATTCATTGTCGGATTTTGTCAGTTTTGGTGTGGCCCCGGCGATTTTGCTGTATCAGTGGTCTTTGTTTGATCTGCCGAAATTCGGCTGGTTTTTCTGTCTGCTGATGTCTATCGGTATGGCGATGCGTCTGGCCCGGTTTAATACGATGTTGGACGAAGAGCCGCAGCCCGAATATTGGAATCATTTTTTTGTCGGTGTTCCGGCTCCGGCAGCAGCCGCTCTGGCTATTATGCCGGTGATGATTTCCTTTGATTTTCCGGAATATGCTTTTGTCCGTTCGCATGCTTTTTGCGCGGGACTGTTGGTGGTTGTTTCTTTTCTGATGGTCAGCCGGATTCCGACTTTTTCCACCAAAAAGCTAAAGGTTCCGACTTATATGTTTATGCCGATGATGCTGTTTGTGGCTTTGTTTGCCAGTTTTATTATTACACAGCCCTGGTGTACATTGGGATTGATGACGATGTTGTATGCGTTGTCCATACCGGTCGGTATTTTTGTGTTCTGGAAGGAAAAGAAAAAATACGAAAATTCATAGCTTTAGCGGGAAGGGGCGGTAAAGCCCCTTTCTTTTTATGTCTCCGACATCACAAAAAATTGCAAAATATTTCATTAAATCAAGGGATTATGTAACAATAAATAATATTTGTTGACTTGAAATCTGTGTCCGGTGCTTTAAACTTTCTTCATTGAGTAAATGAGGAGTTTTTTATGAAACACGGAAAAAATTTTACGCTGGGCGAATATGTGATTATCAAAAAGCCCGATTTGGTCACAGCCGGCGACAATGTTCGCATTTCTGATTTTTGCCGGATATCTTCGGCCTGCGATATCGGATCGGATTGCGAAATTGCTTCGGGGACATATATATCCGGCGGCGACGGCAAGTATACCTTTAAAATGGGCAGTTATTCAAGTCTGGCTGCCGGCGTCCGGGTCTGGCTGAGCAGCAATGATTATGTGAATGAACTGGTGACCCATTCGGTGCCGAACGTTAAGGAGATTCAGGGGGATGTGACGCTTGAAAAATATACGGGAATCGGTACCAATTCGGTGATTATGCCGAACAATCATATTCCCGAGGGGGTTACAATCGGTGCTCTTTCCTTTGTGCCGTCCAATTATAAATTTGAACCATGGACGGTTTATGCCGGTCGTCCGATAAGACCGATAAAAAAACGCAACAAAGAAAATGTGCTGCGGGTCTTGAATCAGTTGAAGAAATCTGTTTAGGAGAAGTTGAAAATGTGCGGAATTGTCGGTTATATCGGAAATAATGCCGTGGAGGAGGTTTTGCTCGACGGTTTGAAAAATCTTGAATATCGGGGTTATGATTCGGCCGGGGTCGCGCTTAATGACAACGGCAGCATCGATGTCTTCCGAGCAGAAGGAAAGTTGAATAATCTGTATGACGTGTTGGCCGGAGTTAGGGCCAGAGTTCACCATTCCGGGCAGGGTATCGGACATATCCGGTGGGCGACACACGGCGGCGCAACCCTTGACAATGCTCATCCGCATAAATCGAATGATGGAAAGCTGGCGTTGGTGCATAACGGTATTATTGAAAATTTTGAAACATTGAAAGCGCAACTGCAACAAAAAGGCTATCACTTTTTTTCTCAGACGGATACCGAGACAGCGGTTCATCTGATTGATGATGAATATAAACAATGCGGGTCTCTGGAGGCGGCGGTTATTCGCGCCGTGAATCAACTGAAGGGCGCTTTTGCCTTTTGTATTATGCATCAAAATGAACCGGATAAGATTATTGCCGTCAGAAAAAACGCGCCGTTGATTGTCGGGCTGGGACATGATGAAAATTTTATTGCCAGCGATATTCCGGCGCTTGTCGGCAAGGCCGAAAAAATAATTTATCTTGATGATAACGAATTGGCGATTGTTCGTCAGAATGATGTGACGGTTAAAAACTTTAACGGGCAGGTTATCTCCAAGCGAGCAGAACCGCTCAGTCTGGAGCCGGAAGCCATCAGCAAACGCGGTTATAAGCATTTTATGCTTAAGGAAATTAATGAACAGCCGGATATTATCAGGGGGCAGCTGGCTTTGCGTCTGCCGGATGTTAACCGGCCGGTAGTCTTGGAAGGAATTAATCCGGCGGTCTTAACGGCGGGAATCCGCAGGGTGGAAATCATTGCCTGCGGCACATCACTGCATGCAGCGGCGGTGGCGCGGTATGTTATGGAGAGTCTGTGCCGGATTCCGGTGTCTGTTGAGGCGGCCAGCGAATATATTTATCAGCCGCATTTGACTGATGCGCAGACATTGGTTGTCGGTATTTCCCAGTCCGGAGAAACGGCGGATACGCTGACGGCACTTAAACAGGCCAGAGCTGCCGGCGCAAGAATCCTGGCTTTGACCAATCGTGAAGATTCCAGTATTGTCCGCTGTGCCGATATGGTGCTGCCGCTGAAGGCCGGAATTGAGGTCAGCGTGGCGGCAACAAAGTCTTATACGGCGCAGTTGATGAGTTTGTATTTGCTGGCATTGTCAATAGCGGAGGCCGGAAAGACGCTGCCGGCGGAAGAAATTCTTTCTTTGAAGCGGGAGCTGCTGCAAATTCCGGCCAAGCTTGAGGAAATTTTAAGCAACAGCGGGGAAATTCAGCAATGTGCCCTGAAATTTTCTTCTTTTAAAAATTTTGTATTTATGGCGCGAGGCGTAAATCTGGCTTCGGCATTGGAAGGTGCGTTAAAACTCAAAGAAATCAGCTATATTAATGCCAACGGTTATGCCGCCGGGGAACTTAAGCACGGGCCGATTGCTTTGCTGGACGAGCATATGCCGGTGGTGGCGGTTTTGATTCCGGGCAGTCAGACTTATGACAAGATGTTGTCAAACTGTGAAGAAGTCTATGCCCGCAAGGCTCGTCTTATTGCCGTCAGTCCGGTGGAAGATTTACGGCAAAAAGCCATGTTTGACACGGTTTTGCTTATTCCGCACTGCCGGGAGATTTTTTCTCCGTTATTGGTTAACATTCCGTTGCAGCTGCTGGCTTATTATATTGCCGACAATCTGGGGCGCGAGGTTGATCAGCCGCGGAATCTGGCAAAATCGGTGACGGTGGAATAGTCGTTAACTTTTGAGGTAAAGCTGCTCCAGTTCTTTGATTTTGTCACGGTAGACCATGGCGGTTTCAAACTCAAGATTGGCAGCAGCTTCCTGCATGCGTTTTTTGTATTCTTTTAATTTCTTGTCGATGTCTTTGATTTGTTCGACTTCTTGCGGTTTGCTGTCAATATAGTCTCCGGCCGTCATTTCGCTCAAGGTGCTGGAAATTTTCTTTTTGATTGTTTGCGGCGTGATGCCGTGCTCGGCGTTATAATTGAGCTGTTTTTTGCGGCGGCGGTTGGTTTCGTTGAGGGCGGCTTCCAGAGAGCCGGTCATTTTGTCTGCGTACAGAATAACCCGGCCTTCGGCATTGCGGGCGGCTCGTCCGATGGTTTGAATGAGTGAGCGTTCGGAACGGAGAAAGCCTTCTTTGTCGGCATCCAGAATGGCAACCAAGGAGCATTCGGGAATGTCTAATCCTTCGCGAAGCAGGTTGATGCCGACCAGTACGTCAAAAATGCACAGACGCAGATCTCGAATGATTTCGATGCGCTCCAGTGTTTCGATATCCGAATGCAGGTAACGGACTTTAATGCCGTTGTCGTTTAAGTACTCGGTTAAATCTTCGGCCATTTTCTTGGTGAGGGTCGTGACAAGGACACGTTCGCCTTTGGCCGCGGTTTGCCGGCATTCGTGCATCAGGTCGTCAATTTGGTTTTCAACCGGACGGACAATGCATAACGGATCGGTCAGGCCGGTGGGGCGGATAACCTGTTCGGCAAAAACGCCGTGACTTTGTTCTAACTCCCAATCGCCGGGGGTGGCGGAAACAAAAATTGTCTGTCCGCGCATTTGATTCCATTCTTCAAATTTGAGCGGGCGGTTGTCCACACAGGACGGAAGACGAAAGCCATAAGCCGACAGGGTGGTTTTGCGGTTGAAGTCGCCTCGAAACATGCCGCCGATTTGCGGTACCGAGACATGACTTTCGTCAATAAATAACAGGGCATCCCGGGGCATGTATTCAAACAAGGTGGGCGGCGGGTCTCCGGCTTTGCGTCCGGTCAGATAGCGCGAATAGTTTTCAATGCCTTTGCAGTGGCCGGTACTTTCCAGCATTTCAATGTCAAAACGGGTGCGTTGTTCGATACGCTGCGCTTCCAGAAGTTTGTTTTGCTGCTTGAAAATTTCAATTTGTTCCGCCAGTTCTTTTTTGATGTTGACAATCGCCTGAGAAATAGCCGGGCGGGGTGTTACATAGTGGTTTGCCGGATAAACGACCACGCGGTTAAGCTCAGCAGTTCTTTTGCCGGTGAGAGAATCAAATTCGTAAATATTTTCGATTTCATCACCAAAGAAGGAAATCCGCCAGGCACGGTCTTCGTAGTGGGCCGGAAAAATATCCAGCGTGTCGCCCTGGACCCGGAACGTGGCACGGACAAAGTTTTGCTGGTTGCGTTCGTATTGGAGCTCTGCCAGACGTTTATAGACATCTTTGGGCGAGATTTCCTGACCGACTTCCAGAGGAATTGTCATTGAGGCATAAGCTTCAACATCACCCAGGCCGTAAATACAGGATACCGAAGCGACAATGATAACGTCCCGATACTCCAGAATGTTGCGGGTGGCGGCATTGCGCATCCGGTCAATCTGCTCGTTGACGGCAGAGTCTTTTTCAATGTAGGTGTCTGTTTTGGGGACGTAAGCTTCCGGTTGGTAATAGTCGTAATAAGATACAAAATATTCAACGTGATTGTGCGGAAAAAACTCTTTCATCTCGCTGTAAAGCTGGGCGGCAAGAATTTTATTGGGGGCCATAATCAGAGCCGGTCGTTCGCTTTGCTCTATGATTTTGGCCATAGTGTAAGTTTTGCCGCTGCCGGTGACACCGAGCAGGACCTGATTTTTTTCTCCGCGGACAATGCCGTCACAAAGTTCCCGAATTGCTTCCGGCTGGTCTCCGGCCGGTGTAAACGGGCTTTCCAGCTGATATAAACCACTCATTTATTGTCGGATTCTTCCTTAAACGACTCATTATAAATTTTGGTAAAGTTGCTGTACATTTGTACGTCGTTTACTATATTATTAATTTCCTTTAAATCAACCTTATCTGTTTCCAGGTGATTGGTCAAGATATTAAAAGTGCTGCTGTATTTGGTTTTATCAAAATAAGGTTTAAACTTGTTGCGAAGTCTGACCAAAACTGTTTCCCGTCCGGATTTTTTCAGCGCAGTCGCCCAATCCAGTATATAACCGATTTGTTCGGGAGAGAGCTCTTGTCCCGGTTTGGGTTTTTCTATCAGGTATTTAATTGTGTCCGCCACATTGTTCCACTGGCCGGCATTCCAGTAGATTTCGCTTTTCAGCATAATGGCGTTTTTACCGGTATCTTCGGCCAGAAGTTCCAGAGCTTCGTCTACCCGGTTGGTGCTGGCCAGGGCTCGGGCTTTGATGACGCGCCGCTGTGCCTGAATTTGGTAGGGAAGGTTGTCTGATTCGGTTTCTTCCAGAATTTCGAGTGCGCTGTCATATTTGTTGTCAAAGAGCAGAATGACGGCCATTCTGGCGCCGACTTTGGCCTGTTCCAACGGTGTGAGCTTTGAGGTGTCGGCCAATACCTGTTCCAACAGGTCTCCCGCCCGCGGCAACAAATCTACGGCGACCAGCCGGTCAGCCAGTTTGATGGTAATTTCGTTATGGCGGGGACTGAGGCGGCCGAGCCATTCAAAGTCGTTATACAGGGCAAGGGCTTTTACGGCAGAAAGTTTGCTGTCTCCCCGGTTGTCAATGAAGATGTCTTCAAACAGGCCGACCATTTTTCGGAGCATTGTTTCTTTTTGGGCAGGGTCGGCCAGAATCAGGGATTCTTTCATTGTTTTGAGGGCATTGTAATAATCAAAATCTTTTTCATAGTATTGTGCCAGCCGGTTGAGCAAATTCCATTTGAAATCCTTTTCGCTCCAGGCAAAGCGCAGCCGCTCCAACTCCGCAATAGCTTCTTTGAGCGGCAAAGTACCGATTTGCTGCCGCAGGACGGCATTGTCATAACGGGCCAGCGACGAGTAACGGAGGTCATCCATTTCGCCGATGCGGGTGTATTCCCGAATGGCGTTGCGCGGGTATCCCTGAAGTTCGGTTTTTTTGGCGGATAGGTAATCGATTTGGGTGTCCCGGTTTTTTAATCTGCCGTCATCTCTTTTCAAGATGTCTATGAAATTTTGGGCGGCCAAATCATCTCCGGCACGCAAGGCCGTTGCCGCACCGATAGCGGCAATGCGGTCGCGGATTTCCTGAGGATATTCGCGAATCAGCGGCAGGTAGGCAAATAAAACGGCGTTGTTTTCTTCTTTGTGTTGGTAAGCGCTTTGCGCCAAACTGCGCCAAAATACGGCGTCATCGTTTTCGGGAAGATTGCCATATTCAAATTCTTTGACAGCTTCAGGATAACGGCGAACCAAAAAGTTGGCAATTCCCAGCAGCGCATGAAACTTGGCGCTGGTCGTTTCGGGAAGTTTGGCGCGCAGCATCTGTTCCAGCATAGTCAGGGCATTGGTACCCAGGCCTTTGGCCAGATAGTATTTGACCAGTTCAAGCCGCACCTGGTTTCTGCTGTTTTGCGGGGCGGCCAAAATATCTTGCTTAAGCTGGTTGACGGCATCGGTAAAATTCATATTCAAAAGTTGGGGGGAAACTTCAAAATCAAAGCCGTATAGGGTTTCTCCCCGTTTGCTGTAGAGTTCTTTGCGGCGCAGATTGTCTAAGTCTTTGGATATGCTAAGGCCTCTTTCGGGTGCTCTGATGAGCAGGCCGGTGTTGGTTCTGGAGATTGTTATATCAGGCGCTTTCATTGCCATGGCAACGCCTTGTTCCGTGTTCAGCAAATCAAACTCGGGGTAATGGTAGGGATTGTTGACGCCGTAGCCGATGTCGGCGGTCGGGGCAACGGAGATGATATCACCGACATCGGGATCGATAACGTTGACGATATTTCCCGAATTTTCAGTCGGAATAAACATATAGGCATGTTGCAGGCTGTCTTGCTGTGTGTAGATGGTAACGTCTTTGACCGGCCGCTTGGGGAGGTCATTTCTGAAGAGGTCCATAATCCACAGCAATCCTTCTTTACGAACGGAATAACGAACGCCCTCGGCCGGAACCATCTGGATGACGGCAGCATTCGGGTGCGGCAGCTGCACAATGTTTGAGGCCAGATCGCCGGCTGTTTTTTTGAGTTCTTTGACGTCAATGGCCTGCCGGTGGTCAAATACAATCCAAAGTTTTTTCTGACGTTGAAAGACGGCCAGATTAACGGGAGTGTTCCAAGAAAAACTCAGGCTTGCGATTTGATTGGTGGCGGGAAGGACCTGTTGTGCGCCGATTGACGACAAAGTTGTCAGGCTGCGTTCCGTCGTGACGTTAACCTGTCCGGTTCGTGCCGGCTGCGGCAGGTTTTCTATTTTGATGTCGGAAGGTTCTTCCGCATTTGCCGCCGCAATCGTCAGCCAAAGGCCGCCTAAAACAAAATACAGGATATTTCTGCCCGTGCGCTTCAATATTTTCCCCTAAATATTATTGCCGATTAACTCGGAAGTTACCTGCTTGGCTTTTTCGGAATCCATTTGCGATAAAATGGAGGAGGAGCTGGTCGGTTTCATGTTTTTGAGCAAAGCAACCGTGATGTCCGTGTCCAGCGTGTTGAAAATGCGCGCAGCGTCTTTGGGTTTCATTGATGAATAGAGTTTTACCAAAGAGTTAATGTTTTCCTTTTCTTTTTCGGTATATTCATAAACCAGTTTCTGGAGCTTTTTTTCATATTCCTGAAGCTGCTGTAATTTTTTGTTGATTTCTTCTTCGGCGACTTTGAGCTGGATGGCTCTCTTGTCAATTTCTTTGGCACGGATATCAAGCGCTTCACGGCGTTCGGCAAGCTCCTGCAGAATCATAATTTCCGATTGGCTGAACGAAGTGTTCGGCGCCTGCGTTCCCGCTGTTCCGCTGGCGGGACCGCCTTGTTCCAGAACTTTACCCAACTCGGCGTTTTCTTTGGCAATTTTTTCTTCTGCCAGCGCTTCTGCCTGTGAAATCGTAATACGGTGCCGGCCGGTTGGGCGGTTGTAAAGGTCAAAAACGTTATTTACCTTGATGCTGAGGGTTAAAACAGCCATAAAGATAAAAAACGGCAGTAAACGAAATTTGAATTTTTTTGCAGACATTGATTAACCTTATCTTATTTTATTGAACGCAATGCTTTCAGCAGTTCCATTTCGGCCTCGGAGCGGCCGCCGTCGGCATCATCCGTTTTGGCGTCGGACGCCGAAGATGTTTTTTCGTAACCGTCAAACAGGGGCGCCGGTTCAGCGTTTCCCGGTTTGAGATGGCGGCCGTCGTTGATGACCTGTTCCAGCCGGTCTGCCAGATTGTCGGCGCGTTCGTTGATAAACAGCAAATCGTCCTTGATTTCTTTAGCGCTGTCGACGACTTCTTTTAGGCCTTCCGAAGAATGTTCGGTGACACTTTTCAGCTTCGGGATGCTGTTTTCGGCTTTGAACGTTGCGTCATTTAACGCGTTGACGAGCTGGGCCAGACCGTTTTGGTTGCGGCGCAGGATTTCCAGGTTTTTGTTCAGCCGGTAAGCATAAATAATGGTCGGAACCAGCAGAGCTATGATAATCAGGTTTATCAGCAATTCCAGACTAGTCATTTTTTTCTGCCTTTCCTTCTACTTTGATGACGATATGGTCGCTTTTGCGTCCCATGTAGCCGGTGAGGAGGGAAACATCGCCGCAGACGACGGTGACCTGTTCGTGCGGAAACATGTCCAACGGCAGGAAGGACCCTTTTTCCCATGTGGAGATTTCGCCGAGTTTGATTTCCGTTTCTTTAAGAACGGCGCGAATTTCGATTTCGGTATCCCATAGCTGGGACATCAGGTGGTTTTCCCAAATACTGTCGCGGCCGAATCTTTCGCCCATAAACATCTGGAGCAGAAGTTCGCGGACGGGTTCCAGCGTTGCGTAGGGAATCATAAGGTCGATTTTTCCGCCGCGGTCTTCCATGTCAATGCGCAGATGTGCCACAATGACGGCGTTCGACAGACGGGAGATTGTGGCAAAACGAGGGTTGGTTTCCAAACGATCAAAGGCAAAATTGACGGAGGTAATCGGATCAAAGGCCGTTGAGAGGTCGACCAAAATCAGCTGAATCATTTCTTTGACAATATTCAGCTCAATGGTGGTATAGGGGCGCCCTTCAATGCGCATGGCCGCCGTTCCCCGGCGTCCGCCGAGCAAGACATCGACCATGGAATAAATCAGAGAACTGTCCAGCGACATCAGGCCGTAGTTGTCCCATTCCTCTGCCTTGAACACATTGAGCAGGGTCGGCAAAGTCAACGAATCGATGTATTCGCCGAAACGCATTGATTCAATGCTGTCCAGCGAGACTTCAACGTTGTCCTGCGTAAAATTGCGCAGGGATGTTGCCATCAGGCGGATAAGCCGGTCAAAAACAATTTCGAGCATGGGCAAACGCTCGTAAGAAACCATGCTGGAATTTAAGATGGCCCGCACGCCGGTTTTGTTGGCATGATAGTCTTCGTCGTCTTCGTTGGTGTATCCCAACAGGCTGTCTATTTCTTCCTGATTGAGAATTTTGGAATCGGTGTTATCCGTTCCGTCCGAAGCATCTTCCGGGTTTTGGACTTTTATGCTGTCGGCCCAACTGGTGTCGGTTTTGTTCTCTTCGTTTTTTTTGTTTTCTTCTTCAGCCACGTTTTGCTATCCTTTACATTATTGTTCGGCTTCCTGAATTTCAAAATTTCTGAAATTCAAACCGGAAACTTTAAGCGGCGCCACCAGCAGGTTGATGCGGTACAACAGTTCTTCTTTGAGCCAGTAGAGGCCGTCGGAACCGGAGATTTCATCCGACGTCAGCGCCAATGTATGGGAGATGACGGCATCATTAATCTGGGGCAGAAGGCCTTCAACGGTCGGAATATCCTCAACCCGGGAAAGCTCCAGGCTGATTTTCATTTTTACGGTTTCCGAACCGCCGTCCGATTTTCTTACTTTGGCCGATACCTCCGGGAGCTCGTAAAACACGGTGACGGACTCTGATTTTTGGCCGGTGTCGTCTTCGGCAACGTTTTTGACGATACTGTAATTGAGGTGTTCGCCAAAACGATGATTGAAGGCATAGTAAAACCCGACCGAAAGCCCGATGACAATTACGGCAGGAACAAGGAAAAGCAATACCTTCCGGCGGTTTACGCGGGTTGCTTCCTCAAGATGCTCCTCGTCGTCGAAATTATCGTTGAAATTAACCATTGTCCGCTCCAGAAATTTATGCCGGTTTAAACCTGCCCCCATTGTACAGCATTATTTTTATAAATAAACGCAAATCTCTCACTTATTAAACGTTTAGTTTGTTTTAGGTCCTGTCGAAAGTTTAACGCAAAAAAGTTAGCAGAAGGTAAAACGGTGTCGCGGGCGGACGAAGATTGTTTCAGTAATGTGAAATCTTGGGAATTTTTAGTTATTTAATAGATTTGAAACCTTTTTTATGCTAAAATATAAAAAGATTGAAAAGGTTTTTGAGGACTGCTCATGTATATTTGGGTGATTTTGGCAACATTTCTGGCCGTGCTGGCGTCATATACGCTTTCGCCGCGGGCAGACATCCGGCAGATTACGGTCGAGCCTTTGGCCGAGGCCGCGGTGGAAAAACTGGTTACCAAGCACAAAGCGGCCCGCGATTATGTGAAATACCGCAAAAAGCCTTATGTCAGCAATCCTCCAAATGTGGAGTACAGTCCCGGCGTTATTGCGGATGAGGATTTGGATCCGTATATTGCGTTCGGACATTATAACGATCCGGCTTATATCAGTCAGATTTTCTGCATGAACGAGGATATGACCGTCAGTTACGGAGAACAGGCGCAATGCAGCGTCAGAAAAAACAAAAAAATGCTTGTGACCTACGGCGTGATACCGACTCGCTGGATTAATCAGGCGACGGAGCTGGAGGAGCCGAATGTTGATTTTATGAATGCCCTCCGCAATACGGTTGAAGGCGGGACAATGTTCGGATATACGGCGCCGGTTTTGGCCGGAACCAGTACGGACAAAAACATATCGGGTTCGTCCGTGAGGATTATTGACCGTGACCGGGCGGATATTTATGTGCCTTCGGCAGTGGTGGAAGACGCAACGTTTAAGGAAGTCTGCGATTTGAGCAAGGGCTGGGTGTGTTTGGTTTATCTTTCGTCGGTGTAGTCAGTTCGACAGAGGAGAAGAACGATGTTGAAACGTTTTAATTACAAATCGGCCCAGAAGGGCAGCATGATGGTGGAGGCTCTGGCCATGCTCGGGCTGATAACCATGGTGACGCCGGTGTTGTATAAAAAGGCCGCGGAGAGGACCACCGAGCTGCAGGATATTAATGCCGCGGCGCAAATGCGTACTCTGTCAAAGGCTCTGGATGACTACATCAAGGATAATTACGTTGATTTTACGATGTCGGGCAGTCCGGATATTCAGGAGGTTTTGCCCGAAGATATTGAGCCGTATCTGCCGTACGGGTTTAATCTGGACGAATCAAAATTGTTTTCCGCTTTTAAGATGGCGTATAAGAAAAGTGTGGTTGACGAGGGTACGCCTCAGGAACACGCGTCGATAACGGGGTTGGTGCTGGCGCCGATAAAAAACGATTTGTCGATTGTCCGTTCTTCCAAAATCGCATCCATGATTGGGGCCAACGGCGCCATTGTGGAAGATAATGTTGCCAACGGCGTGCAGGGCGGATGGGCCGCCGCATTGGGTGACTATGATTTGGGGACGGCTCCCAACGGCAGTATTGCCTCGAGTTCCATTCATGCGGTTAACGCGAGTTCCGGCGCCGGAACGGAGCATGTTTTGTTTCGTGATGACAGTATGGGCGATGTTGAATACAACACCATGCAGGTTAATCTGTATATGGGCGGTAATTCCATCGGCGAGGTTCACCGCCTGATTGCCGACAGCGACAGCGGCGAGGTTTTGATTACCGGTGCCGATGAAGGGGAAACCCAAAAAGAGGCCAATCTGGTCGTGGAAGGCGCGGCAACGATTTCGAATCTGCTGACGGCAGGCAGCGCCAATATTGCCGACAGCCTGCTGCTGGTTAACGATACGGATAAAATCAAGGCAGCCGGTAAGGTTACGGTTACCGAAGGCGGTATTGACGTGACGGGAGACAGCTCAATTACGGGCAAGACGACAATTACCGGCGATACCGAGATTAAAAAAGGCGATGACGGCAGCGGCAAGCTGACGGTTGAAGGCGGTGCTGAAATCAGCTCCGGCGTCAATGTCAAGGGCGGCACAATCAGCGGCGCCTCCGGTTTTTCGGGAGATACCAATAACTACAGTCTGGTTGTGGGGCAGTCAAACTCTTCGGACGGCAGCCTTTTGGTAGAGAATAACGCTTATATTAAAAATGATTTGAGCATCGGCGGTGATTTTGATGCCGAAAATATTTACGCACGCGGTATTTTGGGCGGTGGCCGGATGGCTGACGGGACTTATAACTTTTTGGCCGATAATTCCAGCGTCGACATTGCCGTTAACAATATGCAGGTGGGTGACAGACTGTCGATTTCCGATACGGAAGCCAAATTGTATGTGGGAAGCGCGGTGGTCGGTACGGATGCCAGCGGTGCGTTTGTTAAATTGGATGACGCCAACGGGGTCAAAGTGACCGATTCAACGTTAGATGCTTTGTCTTCCGGTGTTTTGACGGCACAAGGCGGCGGTGATCTCGGCGGCAAGGTGGAGTTGGATTCCGGCGGCGCGGAAATTACCGGTACTGAAATCGGGCTGAGTGCCAACGGCGGAAAGCAGACCGTTGATTTAAAAAGCAATCAAATTGCCATTCGTAATACCGGTGCAGAGAATCCGAATTCGATTTACGTTAATCAAGATAGCCTGTTGTTGGAGCATAGCTACGGCGCCGGCGGCGGCAGTACGGCCAGTTTGGAAATGACAACCGGAAATATTGAAATGGACGCGACGCTGATTAAGGCGGTTTCCGACAATATCGTGATTGACGAAGACAAAATGCTTTTTGCCAATGATGCCCGCAACAAGTCCGTGACGGACAGTACGGGAGCTTTTACCAATACCGTGTTGGATGACGGCGTGCTTATCCGGCGCGAAGGAATGATTTCGCTGCCGGCGGGCGGAACGTCGGATCGTTCTGATTTGGAGGCCGACAAAGGTGAGCAGGATGTTCCGGGCTATATTAAAGCAGACCGGCTGCTGGCCAATCAGGCTTATGAATTTCCGGGACCGGATGCCAATGAACGTGAGGCCGGCGCGACTAAGCCGTATGACGCTTATCAGGTTAATCCCGCATATACCTCGGTTATGCACGATATTAAGCTGACTACCCGCGGCGGCGCGCGTTTGAGCGATATTTTGCCCGACTTTATCAATAAAGGTATTTATGTTATTGATAATACTTATGAGGAGCCGACCAGCGGCAGCCGCAGCTGGGAGGATTATACGGTTCGGCAGAGCGGAAATTCAATTGTTGTGGAAAATCAGCCAAGCGACTGCAACGGCGATATGGACTGTATTACGACGCCGTGGCTCGGTTTTGTGCCGACTCCCCAATGTCCGCCGGGCTATTCCAAAGTTATTACCATTAATCCCATTCGCTGGAAAATGGCGGAAGCTTATTATGTGGCCATGCCGCCGACGGGAATTCCGGAAACCGAAGTCGCTCAGCGGTTTAAGAGTTATTTTGTGGCTCCCCGCGATCCGGCGTCCGGTCGTTTGATTATTGCCGAGGCGGACGGATCTTCGGGTGTGCATACGCATGAGTTTGAACAAGGTATGCCGATGACTTTCCAGACCAATACCTGGCTGAACACGACCATCAGCGGCGTGCGTGACAATTCGACGTCTTCCACAAGCGGAAATATGGGAACCATCCGCAACAGCGACTTTTTGGGCTGGCATGCGATTATGGGCTTTTTGTATCACGGCTCCGATTATCAGGATTACCTGACCGACGTGGCGGGAAGCGCGACGGCCAACAGTCTGCGCGGAAAAATCGTGTGGAACCTGTTTCCGGTTTATAACGAGGAAATGACCGCAATCTCAAATGTTTACTGCTATTTTGAACGGCGCGTCATGTCTAACCCCGACTGGTCGTGGAAAAGCGACCTGGTTGATACCGGGTATGACCAGATTGCCAATTTCCGTTCGGGGTATGCCAAAACCGGACGGAGTACCGGCGGTGCCGGGTACAATTCCGGAGATTCGTCTTATCGTGACCGGTTGAACGATCCGGCTCTGGGATATGACGATCCCTGGTAAGCGGAATAAAAACAAGGTGAAAAAATACCGTTTTTTTTAGGAAAACGGTATTTTTTTTGCGCTATTAACAAAATAATAACGAAGCCATGCTACAGTCTGGGCAAATAAAAAATAAAATTGATGCATTTTTCGCTTGATTAATTTTGAGTTTAGTTGTATAGTTGGACAAATTTTACGGAAAACTTTATGGAGACTATCATGAAAAAATCAATGGTTACCTTGGCTTCTGCTTTGGTTTTGTCTATGGCAGCCGCGTCCACGGCTTCGGCTCGCGACGGTTTTTATCTGGCTGTCCGCGGCGGTATGGACAGTTACAATCTGAATGACAAAAATGATTCGGCGGCGGTTTCTTCCCGCGCTGATTTCGGCGATGTCTGGATGATGTCCGGTGCCATCGGTTATCGCTATTCTTATTTCCGGATTGAAGCGGAATATGTTTATCGCGATGACTCGGATGATACTTATCCGGCAGGTTCGGGGCCAATAGAGGGAAAACGCCACTCTGTTTTGGAGTCTGACAGCTTTATGGCCAATGCTTATATTGATTTTATGCCCAATTACTGGATCAGTCCGTATGTCAGCGGCGGTATCGGCTGGACGCGTCTGGATGTGACTAATACAGATTCTAGAACTTATACATATTCTTCCGACAACTTTACCTGGAGTTTGGGCGGCGGTTTGTCCCTGCGTCTGAACAGATGTTTGAATCTTGATGCCGGTTATCGTTATGTTGATATGGGCGATATCGAAAAAGCCAATGTCAATGCTCACGAATATTACGGCGGTCTTCGCTTTACGTTCTAAGCGGCGTCCGGTTTATGAAACAACAAAAAGCCTCCTTTGCGGAGGCTTTTTTTGCGGTTAATGAAAACTGTTGACCAAAGAGCCGGCCAGCAGATACCAGCCGTCCACCAACACAAAGAAAATTACTTTGAACGGCAGAGCCAGTACGGTCGGCGGCAGCATCATCATACCCATTGACATGAGGACGGACGCAATGACCATGTCGATTATCAGAAAGGGAATAAAAACCAGAAATCCGATTTCAAACGCCCGTCGCAGTTCGCTTATCATAAAAGCCGGAACAGCGATTTTGAGCGGCGTTTCCTCAACGCTTGCCGCCGGTTTTTCTTTGGCCAAATCCGTAAACAGCAGCAGGTCTTTTTCGCGGGTGTTGCTGACCATAAATTCTTTGAGCGGAACAACGGCTTTTTCCAGGCCGTCCATAATGTCGACCTTATCTTCGATAATCGGGCTGATGCCTTCGTCCCAGGCTTTTTCAAAAGTCGGCGCCATGACAAAAAAGGTCAGAAACAGAGCCAGAGAAACCAGAACCATGTTGGGCGGCGTGGTGTTGGTGGCAAGCGCGCTGCGGGTAATGGACAGAACAACGGAAATCCTGATAAATGACGTCATCATGACTAAAATCGAAGGTGCCAGGGACAAAATCGTTATCAGCATCAAAACGCTGAAAATCCGTGCCGTTGCAGAGCCTCCGGGCGCGTCTTCCATGTTAAGGGTAATGCTTTGGGCCGCGGCGGTGTCGCAGAACAGAATCGTGAACAAGGCAAGGAGCGCAAACAGCAAAAACTTTTTATTCATCGGTCCGGTCTCCTTTTTTTCTGAGCGGCATACGGTCAACAAGCAAATCGGAAGCAGCTCCGAGCAGCAGTAAATATTCCGTTTGGCCGCAGCGGCATAAAACGAGCGTGTGCCGGGCGTCAATCCGGTGCGTTTCGATAATTCCGATTTTTTGTCCGGCGTTTATTTTGCGGATTAATCTGCCGTTCAATCCTTTTTGCTGACAATATTTCAACAGCCAGACCGTCAGCAGGAGCAGTCCGATGACGAAAATCAATGCCAGAAAAGCGTGGGCAAAAGTATGCCATCCCATGATTTTTTCTCCCTAATTCAGGCTGATTATAGGCTTATCGGCGCCGGCAAGTCAATAAAAGGCTTGCGGTTGTTGATATTGTTTGTTAAATTTGACGCCATGAAGAAAAAAGAAGCATATACGGTCAGCGATGAGCGCAAAACAGGGGATTTGCAGGCGGTTTCCCGGACTATTCTGCCGTTTGCCCGCTCCATTCTGGGGCAGAAAGGTTTTGTGGAAGTCGATATGATTGCCAACTGGGACAAAATTGTCGGCGAAGAACTGGCCGATTATGTTTTTCCACAGAGAATAGAGTTTAAACGGGGGGAGAAAACCGACGGCGTGCTGCATGTTGCCGTGCCGGGCGGCGCTTTTGCTCTGGAGTTGCAACACCGGGAAAAGCTGCTTCTGGCCAAGGTTAACTCTTATTTCGGATATTGCGCCGTCAGCCGCCTGAAGATTATTCAGAACGCCGAAATTCTGCCTTTGGCCGAGAAGCCCGTGCAAAGATCGGAAAAAAATCTTGTAACCCGTGAAGAAGAAAATTATATTAGACAACTGAGTGAAGATATTCAAAACCCCGCCCTGCAGGAGATTGTCGAAAAGCTGGGGCGCAGCGTTATCGGAAATAACAAAGACGGAAAATAAGATTATGACTTTTGAAAACATTATAAAAAAAATAAGTTCTTTCATTGCGGCCGTGGCGGTCTTTTTTATTGCGGCGGGGATGTATTTAAGCTGGAAGGGGTTCGTTATGACCGACGGCGGAGAGATTGTGCTGGTCAAATCTGCTCAGGCTCAGGATTTGGCGCTGCCGGACAAGCTTGACGTGCCGGCCAATTATGTTATGCCCGATGAACACAGTCTGGGAAAGGCAAATGCCCCGGTGACGCTTTATGAATATTCGTCCTTCGGTTGTTTCCATTGCGCGGATTTTCATCTGGACACGCTGCCGTTGTTGAAGGAAAAATATATTGATAAGGGGCTGCTGCGTCTGGTTTTTGTGGTATTTCCGATTGACAAGGCGTCAATGGACGGCGCTTTGCTGGCGGAGTGTGTGGCGCCGGACAAATATTTTCCGTTTGTGGAGGTTTTGTTTGAAAAACAGCGCGACTGGAGTTTGTCCCGCAATCCGCAGAAGGTGCTGATGCAGTATGCGGCGCTCAGCGGCCTGGGGCAGGAAAAGGCCAAGGCTTGCCTTAAAAATGATGAAAATGCCCGGGAGATTTTGACCAACCGGCAGAACGGGGTAACCCAGATGAAAATTCAGGGAACGCCTTCTTTTGTCATTAAATCCAAAGACGGGTTTGAGATTTTGCAGGGGGCGCAGTCTTTTGAAACATTTGATGAAATTTTGCAGCAAAAAATCGACGTCAAAAACAAAAATTAGGACTTCTTTAACAACTCCGTAATACTTTAGGGTATACAAGGTGAGGTATGAAAAGAAAACCTGAAGACATATCCAGGCTGGAAGCGCGGATAGCCTCCCTCAAAAAGAAAGAATCCGATGCGCGCAAGGCCAAAAAGGAATCGGAAGCCATGCATGCCTCAAAGGCCGGTTTTCGGGTGGGGACCGAGTTGTTGTCCGGCGTTTTGGTCGGGGCGGCAATCGGTTATCTGCTGGACAGGTTTTTGAATACCCAGCCATGGTTTCTGGTGCTGTTTATTTTTTTAGGCGGCGGAGCCGGTGTCTTGAATGTTTACCGCTTTGTGAAAAGCGAGGAAAGCCGACGTAAGGAGTGAGTTGAAATGTCCAATCCGATGGAACAATTTGTTATTAAGCCGCTGATTCCGATAGAAGTCGGCGGCGTGGATATTTCTTTTACAAATTCGGCGCTGTTTATGGTTTTGGCGGCTGCCGTGTCCACTTTGCTGCTGGCCGTGTGTCTTCGGAAGCGCAGCATTGTGCCGTCGCCGGCGCAGTCGGTTCCGGAAGGGGCTTATGAGTTTATCAGCAATTTGCTGAGAGAAAATGTGGGGCCGGAAGGGCTCAAGTATTTTCCGTTTATTTTTACAATGTTTTTGTATGTGGCCTTCGGCAATCTGCTGGGGTTGTTTCCGTATGCCTTTACGTTTACGTCCCATCTGACGGCTGTCGGCAGTTTGTCGCTGATTGCCCTGTTGTTTAATATCTGTATCGGTATTAAACGCAAAAAACTTGGCTGGCTGAGGACGTTTATGCCCAGGGGGATTCCCATGGCGCTGGCTCCGCTGATTGTGCCGATTGAAATGATTTCGTTTTTGTCAAAGCCGTTCAGCCTGACAGTCCGTTTGGTCGCCAATATGACGGTGGGCCATATTATGCTGAAAATAATTGCCGGCTTTGTGGTGGCTTTGGGCGTGGCCGGCGTTGTGCCGGTGCTGTTTAACTGCTGCATCGTGTGTTTTGAAATCTTTATCGCATTGCTGCAAGCCTTTATTTATACGGTTTTAAGCTGTATTTATCTGGGCGACGCGCTGCACGAGCATTGATGACAAACTCGTTTATTATTGTGTGGATGATAACGACTTAATTTTTGGAAAGGAAATCAAATGGAACCGTTAGCTTATATTGGCGCTGGTATGTGCGCTTTGTCGATGATGGCTGCCGCTTGGGGCGTTTCTCAGGTTTGGACGACCATTATTTCTACCGTCGGACGTAATCCGCAGGTTAAAAAAGATGTTGATATCTATGGCTGGGCAGGCTTTGCCGCCGTTGAGGCGATTGCGCTGTATGCTCTGGTTATCGCTTTGGTTATGCTGACCGGCAATTAACAGAAAATATTTCGGGAGTTTGCGGCGGAGCGGAAAACGTTTCCCGCCGCCGATGTCCTGGATTTTTGATAAAAACAGGAGTTTGCTATGCCTCAGTTGGATTTCAGCGTTTTTCCGTCACAGCTTTTTTGGCTGAGCGTTACTTTTTTTGCAATGCTGTTTGTGATGAGCAAAATCATTATTCCGCGGATTGCGGAGATGATTAACCTGCGTCGCGAAAAAATTGACGACTATCTTGAAAAATCGGCTGAAATCAAGGAAAAGGCAGAGGAGGCTCTTGAAAGATATCACAGTGCTTTGAAGCAGGCTACCGATGAGGCCAATCAATCCTTGCAGAAAACCCAGCAGGATTTGAAAAATATGATTGACCGGCGGCAGGCCGATTTGAGCGAAGAATTGAACCGGCAGATCAGCGAGGGTGAGAAAAAAATTCAGGCCTCAAAGGAAAAAGTTATGAAACAGGCAGAGGAAATTGCCGCAGAACTGGCCGGAGAGGTGGTCAAGAAACTTGGCTTTAAAGTGTCTGCAAAAGCTTTGCAGGCTGCCGTAAAAGAAACCGGAGGCGAGAAATAATGGCTTTGGAAGAAACGCTGTCGGACAAAGAGGTTTTGAACGCAACGCAGGATGCCGTTTTGAATGCGGTCGGCAGTGTTGCGGACGCAATTGAAAGTACCGCCGCCGAAATGAGCGGTCATGACGAGATTTTTTATTTAAGCGCAGAGTTCTGGGTTGCGGTTTCTTTTGTCGTGGCCGTTGTTGCTCTGGCCCGTCCGGTAGGCAAAATATTATACCGGATGTTGCAGAAGCGCGGCGAAGATATTGCCAAACGAATTCAGGATGCTGCCGATTTGAAGGAAGATGCCCAGAAGCTGCTGGCCGAATATGAAAAAAAATATCGTCAGGCCGAGCAAGAGGCTCAGGAAATTTTGGTCCGGTCGGAGCGTGAGATAAATCTGATTAAACGGGACAGTCTGGCAAAGCTTGAAAGTGACATGGCCGCCCGTGAAAAAGAAGCCAAGCTGCGTGTTGCCGGCGCACAGGAAGACGCCGTCAGAGAAATTACGGCAAAAACGGCCGAACGCGCAATTGCGGCTGTCAAAAAAGTTTTGGCGGAATCTTTGGATGCCAAAGATTTGGATAAGCTGATTGACGAATCTATAGAAAAAGTCGGCTGAGTTTTAGTCAGCCGACAGATTGATGTTTTGGCGATTTATTGGTTGCGGTATGGATGCGCCGGGTAGGTCCCGAGAACGTGAATCGCTTCTGAGAAGAATTTTAATTCCTCAAATGCATTTTTGAATGACTGGCGGGCCGGGTGGCCTTCAATTTCGACATAAAACTGTGCCGAAACGAACTTTCCTTCCAACAAGTAGCTCTCCAGTTTGGTGATGTTAATGCCGTTGGTCGCAAACCCGCCCAGAGCTTTGTACAATGATGCGGGAATGTTTTTTGCCTTAAAGATGAACGAAGTTATGAACGTGGTTCCGTCGTCTTCGGGAATGCTTTCGTCCCGTGACATAATCAGGAAACGAGTGGTGTTATTTGAGGCGTTTTCAATGTTCGGCGCCAGAATTTTCAGACCGTAGATTTCGGCTGCCAGGCGGGAAGCTATGGCGGCTTTGGTTTTGTCGCCGGCATTAATGACGTCTTCGCAGGAGAGCGCCGTATCTATTCTTTGTACGGGAACAATCTGATGCCGTTTCAAAAAAGCCGAACATTGCGCCAGCGCCTGCGGGTGCGAGGAAGCGGTTTTGATGTCGGACAGTTCGGCCCCGGGGAGCCCGAGCAGCTGGTGTTCTATGCGCAGAAAAAATTCTCCGACAATGTGCAAGCCTGTCGAGGGTAATAAAAAATGAACGTCAGAGACGCGTCCGGCGTTGGAATTTTCCACGGGAATCATGGCTAAATCCACTTCGCCGGAGGCTACTTTGTTCATCGCTTCTTCAAAACTCAGGCAGGCCGTATATTCCTGTCCGGGATAAACAGTGCGACAGGCAATATGGGAATATGCACCGGCTACGCCCTGGTAGGCAATTTTCAGTTTCATGGTCATTTCTATAATTTCAGGTTAATGTTGTTCCAGCCGCGTTTGGCAGAGGCTGCTTCTTCTTCCTTTTGGGTTTTAATCCAGTTGCGAATGGGTTCGTTTTTTTTGTTGAGCAGGGCTTTTTGTTCTTCTGTCTGCGCAACGCCGATTGGCAGCAATTGGTTGAACAGCGCCGGAGAGGCAAAGTCGACCTTGCCTTTAATCAACGGTTCGACCAGCGCGTCAATAATCGGTGCGGCCGGTTTGGCGTTGAAGGCGTTGACTTGTCCGCCGTAAAAGATGGCAAAGGCATGGCAGGGCGATGACAGCAGGACATCGGTGGCATCCACGCCGCGGACAAAACGCAGCATAATCTGCGGACGGATGACGCATTCTTCGGTAACGTCAAACAAAATGTTTTCGGGATTCATGAAAAGTTCGGAGGTAATCATGGTTTTGAGCTCGGCGTTGATAATCCCGCAAAAACCGACGATGGCCATGCCGTCAAGCGTGTATCCGGTGTAGTTTTCGGGACGGTTGGTTATCTGGTAGCAAAAAACCTGTTCGGCGCCGGTAATATTGGCGACGGCGCTTTGTCCGACGGCGGAAGAAATTTCTTCCAAAATGGTGTTATATTCCGGATTGGGCTGCCATTTCTGGTTTTCTTCGGCGGCGGGAAGCCGCGGCGTTTCCTGAGCTTGTGTCGTTGAGGCGGCAACAGCAAAACAACAGACGGCCAGAATGTGATACCATTTCATTTTGTTTCTCCTTAATCCATGTTTGCAGACAGTATATAGTTATTATTTTAAAATTTTATTTATTTTGCAAATGGCGGGAGATATGTGGATAACGCGGAATTTAAAAAAAAAGAAACAGCGGCCGGAAAATCCGGCGGCTGTTTCTTCTGAAGGGATACGGCAATTCAGGATTATTTGTAAATGGTGTCCGAACCCATTTGATAATAACCGCCTCTGGAAACCAGGGTGTTAATCAAGGGGTTAGAATACCTTTCCAACGTAATTGAGGCGTCGGAGAAGGTATTTAATTCACCACTTGCGAGGGCTTTGTATTCGAAGCCCTGTTTGTAGTTATTGCCGCTCAGATTTCCGTAAAGAACGGCAGGCTGCTGGTTATCCAGTTTCAACAAAGAGCAATAACCGTTCTTGGAATCAAGAACAGAAAGTTCGCTTGCAGAAACAACGGTGTTAACCAAAACGGCGCCGCTGGCTACGTCAAAAGCAACGAAGTGCTTTACGGACGGGTTGTCTATTTCACGGAAGATTCCGGCGTCAATCTGGCTCTTTATGCTGCGGGCGTTGTTGTAAACTTCCGTGCGGGCAAATGAGCCAATCCGGTCAGGATCAACTTCCAGTCCGGGAATGGTCGGCTCAGCATTGAGAACACGGTTCTCAAGTCTTTGCGTATGGTTAACGCTCTTGCCGTCCACGGTAATGGTATAAACAATGTTGTATACCGTCACGGTGTATAATCCGTCCTGATAAGTTTCTCCGGTGTTTTCAATAACCGCTGAAGTTGCCGGAACCAGCGTCATCAGCTGTTTTCCATGCAGAGCAGCTACTCCGTCAATCTCCGTGTAGAGTATCGGGTTTTGGCCGCCGATGGCGTAAACAGATGTGGTTCTGGTCCGGTTGCCGGTTACGCTGTCATTTCTGATAGCGGAAATGTTTGAAGTTGTTTCACGGGTCAGTGAGAGATTTCCCATTTCTCCGGTGACAACAATGGTTCCGTTGTCAGAAACAGTGAACTGCGTGTTTATTTTGGCGGTATAAGGCCTGCCGTTGCCGGAGACGGAATATACCGGGGTCACGCTCACATTGCGGAAATATTGATTTCCTTCGAGAGTGATAACTTCACTGCCGACAAGGTAGTCGACGATGTTATCGGGCTTTTCGCTGGTGATAACCCATGTTTGGTTACCGCTTGCGCTGTTTCGTGCTGTTTTTGCCGTGTAGCTGACGGGATAGCTCCTCTGAGTCATTTGGGCATTGTCTACAATGCTCGGCTGACCGATGACCGCATTGTCAAGAGTGGCACGGATAACAGAAGCCGAATATTCGGTGTTTTGGTATGTCAGCGTAAATCTTTCATACTGAGATACCGTAATATTGCGGTCCGTTCCATGGTTGAATGCGGCTGAGAATGTTTTGGCAATTTGGGTTGCCGTTACATTATTTCCCAGATTCCGGGTTCCCTGACTGCTCCAGTCCGAGACGGTGCTGACGGAACCTCCGGTGAGGCTGGTGTTGTCATTCTCAATGTTGAATTCCGGCGTGCAGGATACGCTTAATCCGGCCGGAACGGTTTGAGATACCAGCAAGACGTCGTTGTTGAGCGTATGATACTCAGTCAGGTTCAGGGTAACGGTGTTGTTGCCGTTTTCCTGAATGCTCAGCTCGATTTTTTCAACTTCGTCCTGTTCCTTGTTTTGATAAATCGTCCAGATTTGCGAAGCATTGGTGCTGTTGCTTACGGTGTGCGCACTGTAAACAACATTCCAGATTGTTTCGGATCTTTCCGAAGTATCGCTTTCTCTGCTCAGGCTGATTTCGGTTTGATTCATCTCCGCACGGCTCACAGATGCCGAATAATCTACATTATTATAAGTTACAATGTAGGTTTCGTATTGTGAAAGGGAGATGTTGCGGTCGGTTCCCTGATTAAAGGCTGCCGAATAGGTTTTGTGTATCCGGGTGGCCTTTACGTTGTCGGTAATTCTTTCGGTGGTTGATTCCCTCCAATCCGATACGGTGCTCAGGTCTCCGCCGGTCAGACTTTGGTCGGCGTTTTCACGGCTGAACTCAGGTGTGCAGGTCAGGGTCAAGCCGTTGGGGACAACCCAGGTTCCCAAAACGGTGTTTTCTCCGGTTGTATGATATTCCGTCAGGGTCAGCGTTACGGTATTGTTTGCGCTTTCCTGAGCGGTCAGCTCAATGTTTCCGGTATCTTCCGTTTTGTTTTGGGTGATTGTCCAAATCTGAGTTGCGTCAACTTCGTTGACTGCGGTCTGAGCGGTATAAGTTACCGTCCAAATCTTTTGACTCAGCTCGGTTGTCTCGACCTCGCGGGTCAGCTCGATATTCGGTCTTTCCAAAGCAGCCCGGTCAACAGATGCGGAATAGGTTCTGTTTTCATAAGAAACCGTAAAGGTTTCGTATTGAGAGAATTCTATTTCGCGGTCCGTTCCATGGTTGAAGGTTGCCGAGTAAGTCCGGCTGATACGAGTTGCCGTCACATTGTCGGTTACTTGTTCCGAACCGTTTGCGGTCCAAGAGGTCAAGGCCGAAATGTCGCCGCCGCTCAGGGCCAGATTGGCGTCTTCAATCGTAAATTCCGGGGTACAGCTGAGACGTAATCCTGCAGGGACTACCCAGGTGCCTAAGGTTACATCCGGATTGACGGTGTGATACTCAACCAGTTCAAGCTTAACGGTGTTGTTGCCGTTTTCGGTCAGAATCAGCTGAGTGTCGGCAATTTCGTCATTTTCTTTTTCTACCAATTCCGTAAAGGTGGTTTCGGCATATTTGAAAGGACGGGCGATTTCGTTGTATTTCCACGTCAGGTTATAATTCAGCGTGTAAGTATACAGCGTGTAATCGTCATTGCTTTTGGTATCAATCACGGGTTGGCTGATGCCGGCCTGAGTAACCCATACACCGCCGGGAATTTCAATCTGATAAGGATTGCCCTCAAATTCAACTGTTACCGAATTAATGTATGAGGCATTAACGGTTGAATTGAACTTGTTGTAGACAAAGTTGTAATCTCCGGCATCGGCGTACTCCCGCTCTCTGGCAGAAGTCAAGTTGATGCCCGGATTTTCGCTTATCTGATTTTCAATTGCCGCAGCAGTCAGTTCGGCGTTGACGGGGATCATTCCCGGATAGCGGTTTACCGTTCCGTCGGGAAGGTGGGTGCGGGTAATTTCGTATTTGACATAGCCGTCATCGGTAATGTCTACGAATTCCGCGGTAATTTCGTCCCGTTCTTCCAGCGAAGTGGCAATTACCGCCGTATAGCCGTAAATCAAATCCAAACCGTCTTTGCAGACAAAATGGATTTCTGCCGGGATGGTGGTTTCTTCCACAACGGCCCGGGTCTGCAGAGCGCCTTTCTTGCCAAAGAGGATGTATCCTCTGGTGATTTCAGAGCTTTCCAGCTTGAAATCGTCGGCTTTATCGGTGCCGAAAACAAACTCGGTTTGTCCGTCGGGACCGCCGTTGACGGTCAGCGAAACGTCTTCCACCGGCAAAATCGTTACCGGCATTTCAGAGTTGCAGACGGTAAATTTGCCGTCTTTCATCTCTACCGAATCAGGGAGATTTTGTCCTTCGTCCTTGAGGACTACTTTGTAATTGGCAACGGTTGCCGCCAGATTTACGTTGTAGCCGCGGACAAAGCCGGTATCCCGGACAGATGCCAGTTCGTTTCTGTCCGCCAAGGTTCCGCCGATGGTCAGTTCAAAATACTTCAAACCGCTCATGGCGATTGATGATTCCGAATCGTTAGGGGTGTTGGTGTGGGTTGAATCCCGCACAAACACGCATTGGTTTTTCCAGACATCGTCCAGATACCATTCGGAATCAGGATCCGGGGTTGGTTCTCCGTTTCCGTTCAGGTTTCCCGACATATTGAATTCATCGTCGGGGGAACAGCCTGTCAGCGTTATGGCTGACAAAATCATCACACACAGTGCTGCAAAAGCAGCGAAAAAACTCTTTTTCTTCATGCTGTTATGGTTTTTTAGTTAATAATTTTCCTGATTTGCCGAACGATTTTTGAGGGGTGAAAATAACACGTTAGCTTTCACGCTCAAAAACGCCCAAAATCATAATTTGTTAAATAATTTTTGTCGAGTATTATTATAGTCCGAAATGGCTATAATTTCAATGTAAAAGTATTGAAATTATGATTTTGTCACATTATTTTAACATGCCTTTTGACAAAACAGGCGCAGCGGGATTGTATGCGGCAGAAGTGGCGGGATGACGGGGTTTCCAAAGACTAAAAAAAGAAACAGCCGCCGACTTGCGTCAGCAGCTGTTTCCCCGAAATCTCCTTACTAGAAGTAAAGCCGGAAACCGACCTCTCCTTTCAGAGAGAATTTCTTGATTGATTCCTCCAGCTTTTTCGTCGTTGTGTCAACGTCGATGTTACCGGAAAAATCCTCGCTCACATCGTATACCAGTTGTGAGCCGTTACTGGGTAAATAATCCATTCCACCTCTTGCGAGGATTGAGAATTTTTTACTTACTTTGAATTCCACCTCGACGCGGGCGCCGGCGTAGAATTCTTTTTCAAAGATTTTTGGGCTGTCTTTGAGCCAGCCTTCGATGTCTCCGTTGATCTCGCGATCAATGGTGACACCTTTAATCTGGTCGGTGTAGCCTGCATAGGCGTCCAACCAGAGATTTATCCGACTTTGGGCTTTCGGAATAATTCCGATACCCAGACCGGCAGCATAAGCCGCCCGGCCGTCGGAGTAATAATCCCCTTTTATAAATACTCGGAAGGGGACCTTATTTCGGTGGTTGAAATAACCTAATTCGAGGCTGCCACCAAAAGCCTCAAATTCGTTGTCATAAGCCCCGCTGAGGCTTATGTACATCGTATGGTTCCCGTCTTTTGGAATCCACTTGGTGGATTCTTTGGAGGTTACCACTTCGTTGTTAACAGCCGTTGTATCGGCAACGGTGTTAATAACGACTTGTGCTTTTGTAGCAGTTGCGGCAGCCAAAAGCATAAATACTGCCAATATGATATTTCGTAACATATTTTTGGGTTTTGAGGCCGAACAGGGAAAACGAAAACACGTTTCATATTCCGAGCCCGGCGAGTTTTGAAAAATTTTTTTTAACTAAAACATGCCCGATAGTTTTAAATCCTTTGGCATCTGTCAGGATTTGAATTTATGTGTGCGATTATTTGTAAATCGTGTCAGAACCCATTTGATAGTAAGCACCTTGAGAAACCAGGGTGTCAATCAACGGGTTAGAATATCTTTCCAACGTAATTGAAGCGTCGGAGAAGGTATTCAGTTCGCCATCAGCAAGGGCTTTGTATTCAAAGCCCTGTTTGTAGTTATTGCCGCTCAGATTTCCATAGAGAACAGCCGGTTTTTGGTTATCCAGTTTCAGCAAAGAGCAATAACCGTTCTTGGAATCAAGAACAGAAAGTTCGCTTGCAGAAACAACGGTGTTAACCAAAACGGCGCCGCTGGCTACGTCAAAAGCAACGAAGTGCTTTACTGACGGGTTAGCGATTTCCTGGAAGATTCCGGCGTCAATTTGGCTCTTTGTGCTGCGGGCATTGTTATAAACTTCTGTCCGAGCAAAAGATCCAATTCTATTGGGATCAACTTCAAGACCAGAGATGGTATTGTCGAGATTAAGAACATAGTTCTCAAGTCTCTGAGTGTGGTTAACACTCTTACCGTCTACAATAATGGTATAGACGATGTTGTAAACATTAACTGTATACAAACCGTCCTTGAAGTTTTCACCAGTTGCATTTATTGTAGCGTTGGTGGTCGGAACCAAAGTCATCAGACGTGTTCCATACAGACTAGCCACACCGTCAATCTCAATATAGAGAGACGGGAACTTGTCATTGATAGAATAAACGGCTGTTGTCTTTGTTCTGGAACCTTCAATGCTGTCGTTTCTGATTGCAGAAACGTTAGCAGTGTTTTCGCTACTTAATGAGAGATTGCCAAGGTCTCCGTAAACAACGATTGTACCGTTGTCGGTTACAGAGAAATTGGTGTTAATTTTTGCCGTGTAAGCATTACCTTTGCCGGTTACAGAATAAACCGGAGTAACGTTTACGTTACGGAAGAAATTATTTCCCTCCAGAGTAATGACTTCATTGCCGACAAGGCGGTCAACGATATCATTTGACTTTTCGCTGGTTACAACCCATTTCTGAGTTGCAGAGGCGCTGTTCTTCTCTGTAGAAGCAGAATAGCTAACAGTCCAAGTCTTTTCAGACTTTTCGTTGTTATCTACTTCTGACGTCAGCTTGATAGCCGGCTGTGCAAGGTTTGCACGGCTTACAGAAGCTGAGTAGCTTTCGCCGTTGTAGTTAACAGTATACGTTTCGTATTGGGAAACGGTAACGTCTCTGTCAACACCATGGTTGAAGCTTGCTGCGAAAGTTTTTGCAATTTTGGTTGCAGAAACTTCGTTGCTCAGCTTTTCTGTTCCCTGGCTTGTCCAATTAGCAACAGTGCTAACAGAACCGCCAGTGAGCATCAGGTTGGCGTCTTCTATATTGAATTCCGGCGTGCAGGATACGCTTAATCCTGCCGGAACTGTCCATGTTGCAACAACAACGTCTCCATTGACGGTGTGGTGCTCGATGACTTCCAAAGTTACGGTATTGTTACCGTTTTCTTTGATTGTCAGGTCGATGCCCTCCACTTCGTCGTTGACCTTTTCAATCATCTCTGTGAAAGAGGTGGTAGCGGTCATGAAGGGGCGAGCGATTTCATTGTTCTTCCATGTCAGGTTGTAGCCTAACGTGTAAGTGTACAACGTATAGTTCTCGTTGCTGTTGGAATCAACAGTCGGTTCGCTTGCACCGCTGAATGCAACCCATACAGAGCCCGGGATAACTACAGTGTAGTTCTTTCCCTCAAACTCAACTTCTACAGAGTTAACGTAAGATGCGTTAACCAGTGAGTTGAATTTGTTGAAAGAGAATTGATAGTTACGAGCGTTGGTGTATTCGAGTTCATCTGCAGAAGTAAGGCTGATGCCGGCTGTCGTTTGGATGCTGCTTTCAATTGCCTGGGCAATTAATTCAGCATTTACCGGAACTTGTCCAGGGTAACGGGTTACCGTACCTTCCGGCAATTTAGTTCTTACAACGTCGTACTTAACGTAACCATCGCTGGTTAAGTCAATAAACTCAGTTGTAATAACTTCTTTTTCCTCCAAAGTTGTACTGATGATAGCCGTATAGCTATACACCAAATCCAAACCGTCTTCGCAGACGAAGTGGATTTCAGCATCCTTGGAAGTTTCAACTGTTGCACGGGTCATGGCTGCGCCTTTGTGACCAAACAAAATATACGCGCGTGTAATTTTGCTTGTTTCGAGGCGATAGTCAGCATTTTCCGTGTTTGTTGAAAATTCAATCGGATTTTCTCCTTTCGGGCCGCAGTTAACGGTCAGGTTGACGTCGTCAACAGGGAGAATGGTCACCGGCATCTCAGTATTGCATACTGAGAACATTCCGTCTTTCATTTCAACGGAATCCGGCAGTGTCATACCTTCATCCATCAAAACGACTTTGTAATTGGCAACCGTAGCCGCCAATTTGACATTGTAGCCGCGGGTGAATGTCGTATCACGACCTTCTTCCACGTTATTTTTGTCAGACAACAGTCCATCGACTGTTAATTCAAAATATTTCAGTCCTGACATCAGGATTGAAACTTCAGAATCATTCGGCTCATTGGTGTGGGTCGAATCCTTAACGAATACGCAATCCTTACGGATAGCATCGCTAAGGTACCAGTCGGCGTCGACGGGAGTGACCGGTTGTTCGTTACCGTTCAAATTCCCGGACATGTTAAAATCGTCTTCCGGGCTGCAGCTTGTCATCACTGCAGAAAAAATTAACGACATAACAGCTGCGATCATAGCAGCGAAAAATCTAAATTCTTTCATAATTATATTTTTTTATTTTTTACAACTAATAAAATGATCTCAATGCCGCTGCGGGAATATGCCACGTTAGGTCATACGAGCGGCTAAATATATAAATTCATCCTGATTATGCCGAACGATTTTTGAACCATAAGCCATGCTAGTCTCATGAATTTTCAAAAACGCCCAATTTCTTCGGTAATAATGAGGATAAGAATAGAATATAAAAATTTGTGTCAATTATATTTATATCACAAAACCGGGGCGGTGGCAAGCAAAACTTGTGAATCCGGTTGTTTTTTCATTCTTTTTAACTTAATTTTAACAGTTGACTCGAATAGCCTTGTTTTGACTAAAACGACAAAAATGTGTTTGGTTAAGGAGTCGCGGCATGTTGCCAAACCCGTAACCGAATGTGCATAAATCAGCCAAATTTAAAGGTTTAGGCAACTTTTCCCTTGTAGAATCGCAAAAGGTGGTATAACTTAGCTCCGAATTAAGTTCGCCGGGCAGGGGAATCTGCCTGCCCGGTTTTGTTTTAACCAAAAGCTACAAAGGAGCTATTAACACCATGAGTAAATGGGTTTATACATTTGGAAACGGCCAAGCCGAAGGCGACGCCAGCATGCGTAATCTCCTTGGCGGCAAGGGTGCCAACCTGGCTGAAATGAACAAGGTTGGTCTGCCGGTGCCTCCCGGATTTACGGTTACGACCGAAGTTTGCACGTATTACTACAATAATAACAAGACTTATCCTGCAGATTTGAAGGACCAGGTTAAAGCCGCCGTTGCCAGCGTTGAAAAAATCATGGGCAAAAAATTTGCCGATGCCAACAATCCGCTGCTGTTTTCCGTCCGTTCGGGCGCCCGCGTTTCCATGCCGGGTATGATGGATACCGTTTTGAACCTCGGTTTGAATGACGAAACAGTCAAAGCTCTGGCGAAAGCTTCCGGCAGCGAAAGATTTGCTTATGACTCTTATCGCCGCTTCCTGCAGATGTTCTCCGACGTTGTTTTGGGCGCCGATTTGGACCTCTATGAAGAAGCTTTGGAAAATATGAAAAAGTCCAAGGGATATAAGTCCGACACCGATCTGACTGCCGACGATCTTAAAGAATTGGTTAAAGAATACAAAGAAATCGGCCAGAAAATCGGTAAAGTCGTTCCTCAGGATCCGTGGGAACAGTTGTGGGCCGGTATCGGTGCCGTGTTCGGTTCCTGGATGGTCGACCGCGCCATTACCTATCGTAAGTTGAACAATATTCCGGGCGACTGGGGTACTGCCGTTAACGTTCAGACCATGGTCTTCGGAAATGCCGGCGATGATTGCGCTACGGGCGTTTGCTTCTCCCGCGACCCGGCCACCGGCGAAAACGTTTATTACGGCGAATATCTGGTTAATGCTCAAGGTGAAGATGTTGTGGCCGGTATTCGTACGCCGCAACCGATGGGTTCCAAGGGTGACGGTACTTCTCTGGAAGAAAAATGGCCGCACCTGTACAAAGAGCTGGTTGATGTCCGCAACAAGCTGGAACAGCACTATAAAGACATGCAGGATATGGAATTTACCATTGAACACGGAAAACTGTGGATGCTGCAGTGCCGCAACGGCAAACGTACCGCTCAGGCCGCTGTCCGCATGGCCGTCGAAATGGTTGAAGAAGGCCTGCTGAACAAAGAAGAAGCCATTATGCGCGTCGGCGCCGAACAGCTTGATCAGCTGCTGCATCCGATGCTGGATCCCAAGGCTAAAAAGAATGTTATCGCAACCGGTCTGCCGGCTTCTCCGGGAGCTGCCGTCGGCCGTGCCGTCTTCAATGCCGAAGATGCCGAAGCCTGGGCTGCCAGAGGCGAAAAAGTTATCCTTATCCGTAACGAGACTTCTCCGGAAGATATCGGCGGTATGCATGCCTCTCAGGGTGTTATTACTGCTCGCGGCGGCATGACCTCTCACGCGGCGGTTGTTGCCCGCGGTATGGGGACGCCGTGTGTTTCCGGTTCTCATGAAATTCATATTGACTATGCCAAAAAGACCATGACTACCGACAAAGGCGTTGTGGTTAAAGAAGGCGACTGGGTTTCTCTGGATGGTGCCAAAGGCCAGATTATTGAAGGTCAGGTTCCGACCGTCAAGGCCGACACCAACACCGGCAATTTCGGAAAACTGATGAGCTGGGTTGACGAAATCCGCACCATGGAAGTTCGTGCTAACGCCGAAACGCCGAAAGACGCTCAACAGGCTCGTGATTTCGGTGCTCAGGGTATCGGTTTGGCCCGTACCGAACACATGTTCTTTGACGCAGAGCGTATTCCGGATATGCGCGCCATGATTTTGTCCGAAAACGAAGAAGGCCGCCGCGCCGCTCTGGCTCGCCTGCTGCCTTATCAGAAACAGGACTTCAAAGATCTGTTTAAGATTATGGAAGGTCTGCCGGTGGTTATCCGTCTGTTGGATCCTCCTCTGCACGAGTTCCTGCCGCATACCGATGCCGAAATGCAGGAACTGGCAAACAAGATGGGTATGACTCTGGAAAAGGTTAAACAGCGCGCCAACGCCCTGCACGAGGCTAACCCGATGCTGGGTCACCGCGGCTGCCGTCTGCCGATTACCTATCCGGAAATCTGCGAAATGCAGACCCGCGCCATTTTGGAAGCGGCTATGGAATGCGAAGAAGCCGGCGTTAAAGTCCTGCCGGAAATCGAAGTTCCGCTGACCGGTTCCAAGAAAGAGCTGGATATTGTCAAGAATATCATTGATACCACGGCCGAAAAAATCTTTGCCGAAAAAGGCAAGAAGATTAAGTATGAAGTCGGTTCCATGATTGAGCTGCCGCGTGCCGCTCTGAAAGCTGACGAGCTGGCTCAGTCCGCCGAGTTCTTTGGTTTCGGTACCAACGACCTGACTCAGACCACTTTGGGTATGAGCCGCGATGATACGGGCGCCATTTTGGATGAATATCGTGCCCGCGGCGTTTATGTTGCCGATCCGTTTGCGTCTATTGATGTTGAGGGCGTCGGTTGTCTGGTTAAGATGGCTTGCGAAAAGGCTCGTTGCTCCAATCCGAACATCCTGCTGGGTGTTTGCGGTGAACACGGCGGCGATCCGGCATCCATCGACTTCTTCCAGACTTGCGGCATGAACTATGTTTCCTGCTCGCCGTTCCGCGTACCGGTTGCCCGTCTGGCTGCCGCTCAGGCCGCGGTTCGTCACAAAAATGACAAGAAGGAAGAAAACGGCTGCTGCTGCAAAAAAGCCTGCTAAATTCGCGTGAGCGAATCGCAGCGTTTTGCAGACAACGCTGAAAGCGTCCGGTGAGAGCCGGGCGCTTTTTTTGGGGCAATGGTCAAGATTGTGAAAAAAAAGAGAGCCGGGAAAGCTCTCTTTTTTGTTTTTTTATGAAGGAGATTTAGGTATTTAGTTGTTTCAGACGCTGATGTCTACCTGCGTTCCTTTAACGGAATCGACAGGAATCGCGCGGTCAGATTCAACAGCGCGGCTATTTTCCGCCATCTGCAGGGGCAGTGTCGCAACCGCCTTCGGCTCGGCAAGCTGAGTGGCGGCAAGGACTGAACTGTAAGAACTGACGGCTCCCGATGTGTTCATGTGTTTTTCCTTTATTTAACCCACAGTTTCAGAATACTATAAAACGACTTTGGGCGCAAGCGGAAAGATGTGACAAAAATTTTGGATAAACAAAAGGTTGGCTGAAAAATTCGGTCTGTAACAAAAGTTTTATAATTTTTGCGACAATAACCGGTTGACGTTTTTGTCTAAAAATGGTATAATAACTTCATTGCAAAAAATTATTTATATATTTATTAATCTGTCCGGCCAGGAGCTTGTGTGCTTTTTGTCGGACATCAAAACCCAAAAATATGAAAACAAGAGTGGAACTTTTCGGCACCAGTAACGTGCCTGTGATTGACAACGGAGTTTATGCTAAAAAATTTACCCGTCGCGCAAAGACTTACGCACAGCGGGTTGAAAACATGGCTAAAAGAATTGATTTTGTGGCAGCCGCAAATCATTTGCCGGCTGGGCAGATTATTCAGTTTTCCGCTTGTCAGGAGGCCCGCGGAATACAGTATGGCGATGCCGACTCCCAGTGGGAGGATGCCATGCAGATAAATGTAGCGGACAAAGACGGATGCCGTCATTATAAGTCCGTCAAACTGGTCGGGCGTCCGACGTTTTGCTGCGAAAAACGCTGTTACTACAGCGAAAGCGGCTGGTTGCATAAAGACGCCGACGGATATTATCATTACGAGCAGTTGCTCGGTGATGATGATTATCTGAACGGCCGAAAGGTTCAGGCAGCTTGTCTGCGCTGGGCGGAGCTGACCGGAGATTTTTTGGCGGGAAAACCGCAGATGATGCAGGTCTCTCTCAAAATCGACGGCAAATCACCGTTTACCACCGCGGCATGGGTGCAGACGGTGACCGATGTCAACGGGGTGACACTGTATTTTGTCATTCTGATTGACAACGGAAAAATGCTCCGGCTGACCCGCGAAGAAGTCGGCTGCGAAAAGTTGGATATCCCGGAAATGGGGTATCTGCGGACAAAGTTTAACTGGCTCCAATATATGGGCTGCGGAATCTTTGCCCGTTTCAAATAATGCGGGAATTTGGAAACCGGCTCCTTCGGGGGCCGGTTTTTTTATGCAAATCGACTAAAGTATTATTTAAGACCGGCAAAGGCGGCTTATCTTATGAGGTGTCAGACTTTTTGATATAAAAAGTGCGTCTTCCGGGGCAAGAAAACTTTTGCAGGAGTCCCGGTGAACACTGCAGATTGGTGCTTTTTTTTAGTTTTTTTGGGGGTGACGCATTTTTGTTATTGAAAATTATATTTTTATTGCTTAAGTTAATTCTGTATTAGTTGTTTAACAATTAACGATTTTTAACCCATATGGAGATTAATAAAATGAAAAAGCTTTTAAGTTTGTTCTGCGCCATTGTTGCTTTGTCCGGCTGCTCCAGCATGAGCGAGAGCGCTTTGTTCGGCGGCAGCGAATGCGCTACCCGCGAAGCTCGCGACTTTATGGAAAATGCCGAAGACAGAGTATTCTTCGCTTTTGACAGCTCCGCTATTTCTCCGGATTCTGCCGAAATCCTGGATACTCAGGTTAAATGGCTCAAAAAACATGAAAATGTTGATGTTATCGTTCAGGGTTACTGCGATGAACGCGGTACCAGAGAATACAACCTGGCTTTGGGTGAACGCCGTGCCAATGCTGTCAGACAGTATCTGATTTCTCAGGGTATTGCCGCTGACAGAATCTCTACCATTTCTTATGGTAAAGAAAGACCGGCTGTTCTCGGCAGCAATGAAGCCGCCTGGGCTCAGAACCGTCGTGCCGTTACCGTTATTCAGGCCGGCAACAACTAATCTGACTTTTGTCTGATTTGAAAAAACGTATCCCCGGGGGGATACGTTTTTTTTGGTCTTGTGATTACGTATTTTTTATTTTAAAGTAAAAGCGAGTTTTTAATTTAAGGGATTGAGAAATTGATGAAATCAGCCAGACTTCTTTTATGCTCAGCCGCCGCGCTCGCGTTTGTCTGCCCGGCGCAGGCTCAGAATTATTCGTCTTTGCAGGTGGAAATTGATGAACTGCGCGAGGATGTGAAAATCCTGCAGCGTCAGGCTTATCGCGATAAGGAAAGCGGGCTGGCTCCCGGCTCAACCCAGAATGTGATGGTGCAACTCGGTGCGTTGGATGAGAATGTACGCCGGATTAACGGCCGGATTGACGAGCTGGATTATAAAATCAAACAACTGAACGAACGGCTGGATTTAATTAACAAAGACGTTGATGTCCGGATTAAGATGATTGAGGGCAAGCCGGTTGGCGGCGGAAAGGCCGTCAGCGACGCTCAGCCGGCACAGAAGTTTAAGGCGCCGGTTGCTCAAAATGCCCCGAAATCCATTGTCGGAGACAGCATTAAAACCGGTGATGATTTGCCGGCCGTCAAAACCAAAAGCGCCGACGAAATTTATAAAGAAGGGCAGGAGGCTTTGAAGGCCAACGAAAATGAGCTGGCCGCACAAAAGTTTACCGCAATTCTGACCAAGTATCCAGATCATAAACTGGCCGGCAATGCTCAATATTGGCTGGGGGAGGCTTATTATGCCCAGAAGGATTATGCCAAAGCAGCGGTGGCTTTCGGTAAGGGCTTGGAGAAATACAAAAATGTCAAAGGGGCCGATAATCTGCTTAAATTAGGCATGTCTATGAAGGAACTCGGCAAAAAGGACGAGGCCTGCACGGCATTTACAACCCTTCCCAAAGAGTTTCCAAAAGCGGAGCAGCCGGTTAAAGACAAGGCCAAAAAATTTGCCAATGATTTGAAGTGCGACGTCAAATAAGATGTCTGACTGGGTGCAAAAATTCGGCTTGCAAAACGTAAAGGTCGCCGCCGGGGTTTCCGGCGGCGCCGACTCTTTGGCTCTGGTTTTTCGGCTTAAAGACTGCGGAATTAAGGTAACGGCGTTGACGGTTGATCATCGGCTTCGTCCGGAATCTTCTGACGAGGCGGCTTATGTGGCCGATTTGATGAAGCAGGCCGGAATAGAGCATCATATTTTAGTTTGGAACGGTGACAAACCTTCTTCCGGTGTGGAAGAAGCGGCCCGGCAGGCCAGATATGATTTGCTGACGTCCTGGTGTCGTTCTCATGATATCGATACGCTGGCAATGGGGCATCACCGGCGTGATCAGGCCGAAACTTTTTTGCTGCGGCTGCAGCGGGGCAGCGGTCTTTATGGTTTGAGCGGGATGCTTCCGGTCAGCGAACGTCAGGGTATTCGCCTTATTCGTCCGCAGCTGGATGACAGTCCCGATTTTTTGCGTGATTATCTGCGCCGGAAAGGCATTGTCTGGGTTGAAGATCCGTCCAACCGGTGTGAGGATTTTGAGCGGGTCAAAATTCGTCATTTTTTACCTGAGCTTGAGGCGCGAATCGGATTGACCGAGGCTCGTCTGGCAGAGACCGCCGCCGTGTTGGCGCGTACCCGCCGCTATCTGGAAATGCAGGTTGACAGGTTTATTAAAAATCATGTTCGCAGCTGGGAAGACGGCTTGTTGTTTTCTGTTGCGCCGGGACAGATTGCTTCCCTGCATCCGGAGCTCGGCTACCGGGTATTGTCGGTTTTGCTGAAACGGGCGGGGCAGGCGGTTTATCCGCCGGAGGCCGAAGAAATTCTCCGGTTGGTCGACGAACTTCACAAGCCCGTCTTCAAAGGCTGTACGCTGGGCGGCTGCGAGATTTTTTTGGCACGTCGGCGGTTGTGGGTGATTCCCGAATGCCGGAGGCGGCAGGTTCTTTCAAAATCTGATTGGCAGAAATGCTTGAACTTTGCGCCGCAATATGCTAAAGCAGACCTGCCCTACAAGGTGCGTCGGGCAATGTTTAACAACTGGATGAGTTCCGATAATGGCAAAAACGAAAAACAGTGATTTTATTTCGACCGGATTGGTGGCTCAGAACCGCCGTGCCAATTTTGATTATCTGATTGAAGAAAAATTCGTTGCCGGGCTTGAACTGACCGGAACCGAAGTCAAATCGTTGCGTCTCGGTCATGCCAATATTAATGACGCTTACGGAATTGAACGGAACGGCGAACTTTATATCTCCAATATGTTTATTGCCGAATATGCCAACAAAGGTTATGCCTCACACGCCGAAAAAAGAGACCGCAAACTGCTTCTTAGAAAAAAGGAAATTATCGATATTATCAATGCGCTTTCCCGCAAGGGCGCTACGCTGGTTGCCATGCGTCTTTTCTTTGATTCTCACGGGCGGGCCAAGCTTGAAATCGGGCTCGGGCGCGGCAAAAAGAATTATGATAAAAGAGAGGCCGTCAAAGAGAGGGAGTGGAAGGTGCAGAAGGCCCGTTTACTGGCTTAAAAGGTTTCCGGAAATGAATGTGTGTCATAATATATCAAAAAGTGAGATGTTCGCCAATTCATCGGACATTCCGGGGAAGTTTTGCATTATGAAACAGGTCGGCTAACTTTTGTTTTTAGTCCTTTTTTGTTTGAAAAAATCTTTTAGCAGCCGGCTGCATTCTTCTGCCATGATTCCCGGACAGACCTTCGGTTTGTGATGGCAGGTCGGCTGTTCGTAAAAGCGTACGCCGCTGACGACGGCGCCGCCTTTAACATCAATTGCTCCAAAGTACAAGTTTTCTATTCGGGCGAAGGAAATTGCCGCCGCGCACATGGTGCAGGGTTCCAAAGTCACATACATATCCATACCGCGCAGGCGGTTGCTGCCGGTTTTGAGGCAGGCGTTTTGAATGGCTTTGATTTCCGCGTGGGCGGTGGCGTCTTCCACGTGTTGGCTGAGGTTGTAGCTTTCAGCAATAATTGTTTCTTTTTGCGGATCAACGATGACGCAGCCGATGGGCACTTCGTCTTCTTGGGCCGCCTGTTCCGCCAATTCTAAAGCGCGGCGCATGTATTTATTTTCCATCTTTTTCCTTTTTTGTTTGTATTTTAGCCCGATTATGCTAGAAGATTAAAAAAAAGGAAAGTTTAAAATGAGTGAGCGTCTTGCAAAGTTTATGGCCAGGTCCGGCGTTTGTTCACGGCGGCAGGCTGAAGAATTTATCCGTCAGGGGCGGGTGACCGTCAACGGAGACGTGGTTGATTCACCGGCCTTTAATGTTGAAGGTGACGAAAAAATCCTGTTGGACGGCGAAAAGCTGCCGCAAAAAGAAAAAGTTCGGTTGTGGCTTTATCATAAGCCGGTCGGATTGGTAACAACCCATCGGGATGAAAAAGGACGGCCGACGGTGTTTGATAATTTGCCCGAGGGATTGCCGCGGGTGATTTCGGTCGGCCGGCTGGATTTGAATTCGGAAGGGTTGCTGTTGTTGACAAATGACGGTGAGTTGTCCAGGCGGCTGGAACTTCCGTCTAATGGCTGGATACGCCGCTATCGAGTCCGCGTGCACGGGACGGTTGATATTAAAAAACTTCAGGCTCTGCAAAACGGGACAGTCGTTGACGGTGTGGCATATGGCGCGGTGCGTGCCGAAATCGACAGCCGGAACGGCAGCAATACCTGGTTGACGGTGACACTTGCCGAGGGCAAAAACCGTGAAATCCGCAAGGTTATGAAGTCGGTCGGTCTTGAGGTTTCCCGGCTTATTCGTTTGTCTTACGGGCCTTTCCAGCTTGGCAGTCTGCGCAGGGGAGAGGTGCGGGAGGTGCCGGCCAAAGTGCTGCGCGAACAGTTGGGAAGCAAGTTTGAGTTATGAGAATTATCGGCGGCAAATATCGGGGCAGAAAGCTTTTTTCACCGGATAACGGCAAGGTTCGTCCGACATCTGACCGGGCGCGCGAGGCGTTGTTTAACATTTTACGTTCCCGGCTGGGAAATGACTGGAGCAATTTTCGTTTTTTGGATGTTTTTGCCGGAAGCGGTGCCATGGCCTGGGAAGCCTTGTCTCAGGGAGCGGCGGTTGTGACGCTGGTTGATGCCGATACCGGGCCGTTGCTGAAAAATGCCTCGTTGTTTAAAGATGAAAAGGCCAAAATCCGTATTATTAAATCTCCGGCGCAGGCTTTGGGAGTGGCTGATGACGGGTATGATATTTTGTTTTGCGATGCGCCGTATCACCAAAACCTGACTGTTCCGGTCTTATGCCGCCTGGCCGAAAAAAATTGGCTGCGAGCCGGCGCCTGGTGTCTGATTGAGGTTGCGAAGGATGAAATTTGTCCTCTTCCGGCGGCTTTTGTTTTGCTGGAGGAGCGGCGTTACGGTGCTGCCAAAGTGATTATTGCGCGGTATCAAGGTTGAAATTTTTGACGGTAATGTTTTCTACGCTCAGTCGTCCGTCCCGATAATCTATCGGCGTTAATACCGTCAGATATTTGTCATTCGGATGCAGTTTGAAAGATTTGTTGTTAAGCAGAATTTGTGCCACAAAAACACCTTTTTTATTGAGCGTTTGATTGTTTTGCAGATCTTCCAGCAATTTGGCCAACGCTTTTGACGATGTCTGAAGATGAACGGCGGGGGTGAATTCTTCGTTAAAAGTTAATTCGCCGTGGCCGACCAGACTGAGCGGCGGCCAATTGACCGCCAGTCCGCCGATTTCCACAAAGCCGCCGTGATGAAGCCATTCTTCCAGCGCAATGCGGAAAGAATCGTCTTCGGGAAATTCTCCCATCAGGTTTGTTTTTAGATAGAGGCGGTCTATCTGCGAGGTCAGCGGATAATTTATCAGGCCGTTGACGGATACGTTTTTGATTTCGAGATGATTTTCAAAAAACGGTATCAGCGCCTGCGGAAACTGAGGGCGAGAAATGCGGCGGGCCGCCAGATTTATTTCTTTTATTTTTGCGAAATCTTTGACTTCCGTGTCAGCGAATACCGCGAGTATCTGTTCCAAACGGTTTTTCTTAAATAAGAATTTTCCTTCGGCAGTCTGAAAACTCAGATTTTTAATCTGTCCGTCAAAAGTCCATTCGGCAGCTTGTCCGAAGTCAAAGGTCAATTTGCCGTAATTAAACCATCCCGGCTGCATGCGAAGATTTTTGATGCTGAGTTTCCAGGGGTGCGGGCTTCGGAGGGTATAAATTTGAAAGTTTTCGGCTTCCAGCAGCGGCGAGAAAACCGAGGCGGATATCTTCAGTTTATCATAGGCAATATCAAGATTGATTTCATTAAGCGCCTTTTGCATCTGCAGGATTTTTTCGCCGGTTAAAACGGCGGCCGCTTGTCGTTCCAGTCCAAACCAGCAGGCAGTAAGCGTCAGCAAAAACGCTGCGACAGCCGGGATAATAAAGCTTAACCGGAACAGCCGAAACGTTCGTTTCGGAACGGTTATCAGCGCATCGGCAGCGTTTTTCAACTTTTGCAGCATTTGCGGGCTCCCGATTTTATTTGCTCAGAGCATTATGCGGGTAGTTGCGCATGGTTTCGGCATTGAGTTCGGCACATTTATTTTCCAACCGGGTTTGAAGTTCGTTCATAAAAGTTTTTTTATCAAGCCCGGGTTGAATCGGTTCCATAAATTCAAAAATGACTTTTCCGGGGTAACGCAAAAAAGAACTTTTGGCCCAGAAAAAACCCGTGTTGACGGCAATCGGCACTACCGGCAGGTTTAAATGCTGGTATAACAGAGCCACGCCCGGTTTATAGACCGGCGTGTCTCCGGGTTTGCGGCGGGTTCCTTCCGGAAAAATCAGAACAGGGCGGCCGTCGGCAATTTTTTCGCGGGCGTGGCGGAACATGTCTTTCATGGCGCGGGAGCCTGCCGAACGGTCAACAGGAATCATGCCGTAGAAATACTGTGCCCAACCAAAAAAAGGAATGTAGGTCAGTTCTTTTTTGAGAACAAACGAAGCTTTTTTTATGTAATTGCTGAGGCAGTAAGTCTCAAGCGCCGACTCGTGTTTGCCCGCATAAATGACCCCTTCCTGTTTGAGGTACTGCCGCCCGCGGATTTCGATTTCTATTCCGGCAAGGTGTTTCAGACTCCAGACCCAGAATGACAGCAGGCCGTCGTTCCAAAAGGGAATAACGATACGCCGGGAAAAAAGCCCGATGACCGAAGTGATTATGCAGCCTATTCCGAGAGTGGCATAACCGACGATGTTAAAAATCAGAGAACGCAGATATATCATTGGGCACCTCTCAGTTGCAGCAGACTTAAAATCCAGACATATAAGAATTTATTATATTCGGTAAAAAGAAGCGAGAAAGTATGCCAACTCGTCCACCATTTTTTTTCGACTTTTTCCGAGTAGACCGGGTGGGCAATGATTTTCAGGCGGGGGTTCTGGGCTTTAAATTCGGTGATGCTGCGGGGCAGATGATAATTGGAGGTTACCAGCCGGATGGAATTGATGTGATTTTGGCGCAGCCAGTTGATGGTTTCTACCGCATTGCCGACAGTGTCAGCGGCTTCCGAGCCGAGAATAATTTCGCGGTCGGTGGCAATGTTCAGGTGTTGGGTTTTTTGGATTTGCGACAGGGATATTTGCGGACCGACTCCCGAGATGAATAATTTGCCGGCTAATCCCCGGTTGAGCAGGTTTACGGCTTCCGAAATGCGATTGCGTCCGCCGGTCAGGGCTATAACGGCTTCGGTTTTGGTTTTCGAATCCAGAGGATAATTGTTTATGTGTTTGGCAAAACAAACGAATCCGCCCAACCACAGCAGAACAACAATTCCGGATAATGTCAGCAGTCTTTTGCTCATAGCATTTTCTGAAGCGTTTTTTTGACGGTATAATAAGCCGTAATCATGGAGATGGTCAGAGAGAACAGCGGCAGACTGCAGACAACAAGCCAGTCACCGAAACTGAGGTTGGCTTCGCTGATGATGCCTCCTTCTATCTGGCGGGCCAGCGAGCCGATGAAAAAGATGACCGGAAAGGAAAAAAACAGGCCGATGATGCCGCCGCTCAGCCCTAAAAAAGCCATCCTTTTGGCGTATTGCTGGGCAACATAGGTGTCTTTGGCTCCCATGATGTGCAAGATTTCGATGATGTTTCTGTGCAGGCCGAGACTCATCTGGGTTGTGTAAAAAATGGCACCGGAGGTGATGCCCGTTACCAGAATTAAGATGGTCATGGCAATGAGCTTGAGACCGTCGGCAAACTGGATGAGCTTGTTTAGCCAAAGTTTGTGATTGTCCAGTGAGGCCTGAGGCGAAGCCTGAGCCAAATCCTGAGCGACCTGAGCAAAGTCAATGTCTGCATCCGGCGCCAGCTTGATGTCGATGATTCGCGGCATGGGCAGATTGTCAATATTGACGCCATCGCCCAACCACGGCTGAATCAGTTTTTTTAGCTGCTCGTCTTGAAGCGGCGTGACCTTGACAATGCCGTCGACGGTTTTGAGAAATTCAACGGCCTTTTCCTGATAAGCCAGCGTTTCGGCGGCCGCTTTTTCTTTGTTGGCACTGTTTACCGGCATAATCTGCACGGTCAAAGATCCCAAAATGCTGCGGTTCCAGTTGTAAAGCATGGAGTTGATGGACAGCACGCCGGATAACGTGATGGCAAAAATAAAGACGGCAATGGAAATCATTACCTGCAAGAAGATGCTGGTGTTGTCGCCTTTGAGGGGAAGCTCCTGTTTGCGGGGGGTGTAGACTCGTCTAGGCATGCCGGCCTCCCAGTCTTGAAATTTCCGAAGGATAATGGATGTGCAGGCTGCGGTCCTGCAGATGCAGCCGCGGGTAGGCAAAGTCGTTGATGAGTTTGTCGCTGTGTGTGGCGATGACAACGGTGGTTCCGAGTTTGTTGAGCTCGACAAAGAGTTTCATGAGCTTGGGCGCAATGTCGTTGTCGACGTTGCCGGTCGGTTCATCGGCCAGCAACAGTTCCGGCCGGTTGATGACGGCGCGGGCAATGGCTATGCGCTGTTTTTCGCCGCCGGACAGCGTCGCCGTCGTATCCTGCATGTGGCGGCTGAGTTCTACCCAGCTCAAAAGTTCGGTGACGCGTTTGCGCACCTCTCGTTCATCCATACCGCAGACTCTGAGGGGCAGGGCGACATTGTCAAAGGCTGACAGGTGGTCCAGCAGGCGGAAGTCCTGAAAGACAACGCCGATGCGACGGCGCAGCATGGCCAATCCGTCGCGGTGCGTGAAGTTAATGTTTTTGCCAAAAACGCTGATGCTGCCGCGGCTCGGCTTTTGCTGCAAATACATCATGCTGAGCAGGGAAGTTTTACCGGCGCCGGATTTTCCGGTGAGAAAATGAAAGGAACCTTTTTTGAGCGAAAGTTTAATGTCGCTCAGAATCTCCGGCCCCTGATCGTAACGGATGCCGACGTTCTGCATTTCGATAATCGTTTCCGGTTCCCGGTATTTTTCCATGTTTCTCCCTTCCTGTTTTGATGCTAAACAAGATATAACAATTATTTTTTTTATAAAGTAATTTTTTGCTTTGATTAAACGCTTTTTGATTCTATAGTGGCGCAAGAGGTGAAAAATGCGGATTTATTGTCCTAAATGCAAGACCGGCTATGAGATTGACGGTGATTTGATTCCCGAGGAAGGGAAAAAACTGCGCTGCAGTTATTGTCAGACCGTTTTTACGGCCACTAAAGCCGATTTGCGGGAGGAACCAAATTTTCCTGAATTAAAAAAACAGGCCAAGCCGGACGAATCGGAAACCGCCGAGGTAACGGACGGCGCGACAGACACAACGCCCGAAAAAACTGTTGACGACGAGGTGATGAAAGGAATTTTTCAACGCCTTTCGACTCAAACGGAAAATTTGTTTGAGGCCGAGAAAAAAGTGCCGCTGGGAAAAAAGATTATATCTAAAGTAAAGCGCTCTCTCGGTTTGAAGCATAAAGTCAACCGCTATTTGAGTCTGGCGGCGATAGTTGCCTTTCTGGGGCTGATTTTGTATAACTACAGGTTTGATATTGTCCGAACGCTGCCGTTTATGAATAATATTTATGCGGCCGTGGGCGTTCGCGCCAAAATTCCCGGGGAAGGGCTGGCTTTTCAAAATATTGTCTGGAAAGATTTTGAAGATGATTATGTGCGCCAGCTTGAAATCAAAGGCTTTATCGTCAATAACAGCGGCCGGGAAGTGGCGGTTCCCGTTTTGCGGGTGGATATGCTGGATAAAGATACCAAATCTTTGCAGGTTCTTGATCAGAAGCCGTCAGTTAAGACGTTGCAGCCCGGCGGGCGGGTTGCTGTCAGTATGATTGTCAAAAAGCCGTCGCCGCTGACGAAATACGTTTATATGACTTTTATTGACAAATATTAAACCGATCGGCTGATAATAAAATCGGCCAGTCCTTTAAGCGTTTCGGCTTTGGTGCCGAAGGGGGCAAGGAGTTGTTTGGCTTCCGTTATCAGGCTGCGGGCCATGGTACGGGTTTTTTCGATACCGTAAAGGCCGACAAACGTCAGCTTGCCCTGGGCGGCGTCTTTGTTCAGGGTTTTGCCCATAAGGGTCGGGTCGCCTTCCACATCAAGGATGTCATCGGCAATTTGAAAAGCAATGCCGATTTTTCGGGAATAAGCAGTCAGAATTTTGGTTTGTGCCGCAGATGCCCTGCCGAGGACGGCACCGGCTTCGCAGGCGAAGCGAATCAGTCGGCCGGTTTTCATTTCTTCGATGTGTTTAATCATTTCTTCCAGATGATAATCCGCATGTGTTTGCTCGGTATAAAGATCAAGCATTTGTCCGGCCACCATGCCGTCAAAAGCTCCGGCAGCCTGCGCCAGAAGACGGACCAGACGGCAGCGGACAGCGGCTGATGGTGATGTTTGCGGGGAAGACAAAAGTTCAAAGGCATAAGTCAATAAGCCGTCTCCGGCCAAAATTGCAGTGGCCTCGTCAAATTTTTTGTGACAAGTCGGTTTGCCGCGGCGCAGATCGTCATTATCCATGGCCGGCAGATCATCGTGAATCAGCGAATAAGAGTGCAGGGCCTCCAGAGCCATGGCCGCCGGCAGGGTTTGTTCCCGCGATATGCCGAAAAGAGCTGCGGTTTCCGATACCAAAAAGGGGCGGAGCCTTTTTCCGCCGTTGGAAACGGAATAATACATGGCTTCAACGACTCTTTTTTCGGCTCCCTGAGGAAGCGGAAAAAAAGCGGAAATGTTTTGATTGAACCAAGTGCTGTATTCAATCAGTTTACCGGAAAAATCTGTCATATCTGGGACTCCGGAACTTCGAACGGCGTTGTTTCGATTGAGCCGTCGGATTTGAGTTCTATTTTTTCGATTTTCAATTTGGCAGCCTGAAGTTTGTTTTCGCAAAGCTGCTTAAGCCTGACGGCTTTTTCGTAAGCGTTGACGGCATCATCCAGCTTGATGCGGCCGCTTTCCAATTCGCGGACGATATTTTCAAGCTGAGCCAGGGCGTCTTCAAAATTTAAATCTTCGTTTTCCGGGGCTGTCATCGTTTTCTCCTCTTGTTTTGGAGTTATCTTATTATATTGCGCCGAGAATATCAACCATTGTTGAACGTTGTGAATTTCTTTGACCGGATAACTTAAGTATAGCTATCAATTAGCATTATGTCCCCTAGTTTGTGCGGGGGTTTACGCTAAATTAGTGATAAAAAAGCCAAGCCAAATTACGGAGGTGTCAGAATGAAAAATGCCGCGTTGTCGTCCGGAGCCCGCCTGTTGAAAGCCATGGGAAACGAAAAGCGTCTGAAAATTCTTTACTATCTTTCGGAAAAAGAATTGAATGTCGGAGAACTGGAGAAGCTTATCGGGCTGAGCCAGTCGGCGCTGTCGCAGCATTTGGCCGTGCTGCGTGCCGAAAATATGGTGAAAACCAGGCGGTCGGCACAGACGATTTATTATTCCCTGCAGGGAGATAAAGTGCGCCGTGTGCTGGACGTGGTCGAACAAATTTACAGTCCCAATTATCGGTGAGCTCATTTGGGGTTTTATTTTTTGAAAAGGGCCGGTTTAGTATGCGAGTACGCAACGGATTTCACCGGCTCCGACTTTATATGTGTATTTTGTACTTCCCCAATCTAAATTAATGTGCCGCAAGCTTCCAAAATCTCCTTCTGTTGATGGCCGGTAGGTGCAATAACCGGTGCACAGCTGTTTTTTATCCGCACGCCGGAGGTGCTTTGTTTTGCCCGGTGATGATTGTGGCAGAGAAATTATAAATCTATGCGGCGGGTTTTGGGGTTGTAGCGCAGGCTTAATTTGCCGTTGCGAAGTTCCGTCGCTTTTTGCCCGAAGATTTCCCGGCGCCAGCCTTTTAAAATCGGATTGTCGTCGTCATTTTCAAAGGTGCTGAAATTTTTTAAATCCTCATCCGAGGCTATCAGCCGCGCGACGACACCTTCCTGCTGGCTGATGATTTTGAGAAGAAGTTTCAATAATTCAAGCAAAGCGCTGTTGCTGCCGGCAGGCGTTTTATACGGCGGCGGGGTGACATATTTGTTTTCGGGAATGGTTTCAAACTTTTTGATGACTTCAATAATTTCTTTGCCCAGTCGTCCGCCGGCGATGTCTTTGCGCAAGTTGTGGATGCGGGCAAGCTCTTCCTGGGTGTGCGGGCACATGGAGGCAATGGTAAGCAACATCTCGTCTTTGATGTAACTTTGCCGGGGGGTGTTCTTTATTTGAGAACGGCGTTCGCGCCAGGCGGCAAGTTCCCGCAACAGCGTGAGGTATCGCGCACTGTGAGACCGATGACGAATCCTCATCCAGGCATTTTCCGGCTTGACCTCGTAAGTTTCGGGGGAAGTGAGAACGGCAATTTCCTCATCGGCCCAATGTTCGCGTTTCAGGTCTTTGAGCTTTTGCCGCAGGTGCTCGTAAATATGTACCAGATGCGTCACATCGGCCAGGGCATATTCAAGCTGTGTTTCGTTAAGCGGGCGCAGGCTCCAGTCAGACAGACGGCTTGATTTGTCCAGGGAAATATTGAGGATGGACTTGACCAGGCTGTCATAACTGGCTGATTCTCCGTAGCCGGTTACCATGCCGGCAATCTGGGTATCAAATACGGGAACCGGAATTTTGCCGCTGAGGTTGTAAATGATTTCGATATCCTGTCGTCCGGAGTGAAAAACTTTGGTGACTTTGGGGTTTTGCATTAATTCAAAAAAAGGCGCCAGGCTGAGGTTTTCCGCCAAAGGGTCAATAATGGCGCATTCTCCGGGGGAGCCGATTTGAATCAGGCAAAGTTTGGAATAGTAAGTATGCTCGCGCAAGAATTCCAAATCTACGGTTATAAAATCGTATCTGCTCCAGCTTTCGCAGCCGGCCTGCAGGTCTGCCGTTTCGGTTATTACTTTCATTTATTCAGCCCGCTTGTTAAAAAATTTATGCTCAAGATAAAACGATAAGCTTAATATTCGTTTAATTCCCGCGAGAATTTTTTTCCGGTCGGCAGAAAAATAAAAAAAATTGACAAAAATTGAAAAAGTGTTATCTTGGCGCCATACAGTTATCATTATTAAATAATCTTAAAAATTTTTTAGCTATGAACGCAACATTTTTTCTTTTGAATGCCTTTGCGCAGGAAGATTTTATGCAAAAGCTGCAAAACGCCGTTAAGGTCTTGAACGTTTCCGCACGGATTTGTCCGGCTGTTGTCGTGAACGGAAAGTCTGAAAATCCGGATGCCGGAGCTGTTATCTATGTTGACGGCATACTTCCCGAAATTATGCGCTCGGTTGCCGTTTTGAAGGCACAATGCGGCGAACAACCGGTTTTTGTGTCGGCAATGAGAGAACAGTTACCACCGGCTTTCCGGTTCGGGCGAATGGGGCTTTGCAATTTGTCCGGCTCAAAAGAAACGGTCGAGAAGATTAAGGACGAGACGGTTCAAAAGCTTCAGAAGGCCGCAGCCGGGGTGTACGGACGACAGGGGATTAACCTGACGTTTTGCGTGTTTGAAGACGACAGCGATGTCAGGGTATGGAGTTTGTCGGCCTGGTTTGACAACCCTAATTATCATGCCTGGCAGCTTTACAGCGGAAAAACAGCGGCCGAAGCCGGTTGTCCGTTGATTTTTAAAAGCACGTTTGTTAACGTGGCATAAATTCAAAAAGCATTGTTTGCGTCTGACGTCCGGAGGATATCCGGACGTTTTTTTGTGCGGGGCAGCAGATTAGGGTTGCTTTTGTGCGGATTTGGGAATAAAAAGAGAAAGCCCTTCGGGGGTTAGAAAAAAGTTTTTAGTTTGATTGAGGTTTTAAATATGCAGAGCTATCGTACTCATACTTGTGGCGAGCTGAGAATTGTCGATGTCGGCAAGACTGTCAAACTCGGCGGCTGGATTCATCGTAAACGCAATCTGGGCAATTTGTGCTTTGTGGATTTGCGCGATCATTACGGAATTACGCAGTGTGTCGTTGACAGTTCCTCGGATTTGTTTGAACAACTGGAGGCTCTGCGCGTCGAATCGGTTATCGGCGTTACCGGAAAAGTGGTTGCCCGGGAAAGCGTTAATAAAAATATGCCGACCGGCGATATTGAAATTAAGGCCGAAAAAATCGAAGTCTATTCGGAAGCGGAGGTTTTGCCTTTTCAGGTGGCTATTGAAGACGAGGCGCCGGAGGAACTGCGTTTGAAATATCGTTTTTTGGATTTGCGCAAGGAGCGGATTCATCAGAATATTCTGCTGCGTTCGGCGGTTATTCAACGTTCGCGCGAGTTAATGCGGGAGCAGGGATTTACCGAGTATCAGACGCCGATTTTGACGGCTTCTTCTCCGGAAGGCGCCCGCGACTTTTTGGTGCCGTCACGTTTGAATCCGGGAAAATTTTATGCACTTCCGCAGGCGCCGCAACAGTTTAAGCAGCTGCTGATGGTTTCCGGTTTTGACCGCTATTTCCAGATAGCACCGTGCTTCAGAGATGAAGATCCGCGCGCGGACCGGTCGCCTGGTGAGTTTTATCAGATGGATATGGAAATGAGTTTTGCCACCCAGGAAGACGTTTTTGGCGTTATAGAGCATACGCTGGGCGCAATTTTTAATGAATTTTCCAATGGTAAAAAAGTTGATCAGGCGCCGTATGTTCATATTCCGTTCCGCGAGGCGATGCAGAAGTACGGTTCCGATAAGCCGGATTTGAGAAATCCGCTGATTTGGCAGGATGCAACCGGGTTTTTCGGCAACAGCGGGTTCGGCGTTTATGACGGACTGGTCAAAGAAGGCAAAACGGTTAAGGGCATGGTTGTTGACGGAATCGGCGATAAGCCTCGTTCTTTCTTTGATAAGCTGGATGCTTTTGCTAAAGAAGAAGGCATGGGTGGAATGGCTTATGTTGCTTTGTCTGCCGCCGGTCCCAAAGGAATCGCCCGCTTTCTGAGCGATGAGCAGATCGAAATTTTGAAAAAACAGTACGCTCTTAAAGATGGCGGCGCGATTTTGTTTGTTGTCGGCAAGGGAATGAAATTTGATAAGTTCAGCGGCCGGCTGCGCAATAAAGTCGGTGAGGAATTGGGGCTGATTGATGAAAAATCTTTCAAAATGTGCTGGATTGTCGATTTTCCGTTTTATGAGGAGAATGAGGAAACCGGTGCGGTTGAATTTTCGCACAATCCTTTCTCCATGCCTCAGGGCGGCATGGATGCCCTGCTGAACAAGCAGCCGTTGGATATTCTGGCTTATCAATATGATTTTGTCTGCAACGGCGTCGAACTGCTGTCCGGCGCGGTTCGCAACCATAAGCCGGAAATTATGTACAAGGCTTTTGAAATTGCCGGATATAACCACAGTGTGGTTGACAATAAGTTTGGCGGAATGATCAGCGCTTTTAAATTCGGGGCGCCGCCGCACGCGGGATCGGCCTATGGTGTCGATCGTCTGGTGATGTTGCTGCTGGACGAACCGATTATACGCGATGTGATTTTGTTCCCGCTGAACGGCAAGGCTCAGGATTTGATGATGCAGGCTCCCAATACCGTAACGGCGCAGCAGTTAAAAGAATTGCATATTGCCGTTGTCGAAGATAAAAAATAGCGGGTGACTTGAAAAATGCCGGAATGTTTGTTCCGGCATTTTTGGTTTTAAACAAATATTGAGGTTTTGTGTTTTAATCTCATTGAAAAATAAATCTCCGCATGATATAATAGACAAAAATGACGGAAACAAAAGATGAAGCAACTGCGCTTAAATAACACTAAGTATAACTCAAAAGGAAAGGGATTTACACCGAAAAATCCGGCCAAGAATGTTTTTGTTTCCAAAAAAAATCCGGAAGAAGACGTTTCCAAGTATGATTTTGACGCTATGCTGCAAGGCAGCCGCAGAGATTGCGCGGAGCTGGAAGCGGCCATTGAAGTTTATGAAATCATGCGGGCCATACCGGAGCAGATTCACGAGGGTGCGGATTTGCTCAAATTGTTGGAAGAACGCGATTCTTATCTGGATAAGGTGCGTTTTGCCGAGGAATCCGAGGTAAAAGTTATTTCTTTGACCCAAAGGCCAAAGGGGAAAAATCTGCTGGCAGAAATTTCTGACGGTTTGAAAAAAGAAATTGCTTCGGTGAAGACGCTGCAACAGGCAGAGGCTCTGCAAAAAAAATATCTGGACCGTCACGGACTTGAGTTTCGGACAATGGATTATCAGAAACCGCCGTCTTATGACGAGCGGCGGGTGAAACGGGCCGAGTTTAACGGCGGTATTAATAAGCCGTTGAAACGGAATTTATCTGCCGGGTATGCCGATTTTAAAGAAAACGGCGGCGGGGAGACGTTGGGACCCGCCGATTATCGGATGGAAGATTATCCGGCATGGCAAATGTTGTCGGCTTATCCGAATTTTGAACGTAAAAAAGATGAATTTGCCGCCGCGCTGTCTTATGCCAAGGTGCCGCCGCAGTTGGCCGCTCAGATGAACGTATTCGATTTTGAAGACGTTATGTTTTCTTATCATGAGGACTGCAGGGGTGATGCGGGATTGAATTATGTGCATTTGTTTGAGGGCTCGCGGGAGTTTACTCTTAAAACCTTTATTAAAAATCACGGAGAAGAATTTCGGGAAATTTTGAAGAAAATGCGGGTCGAGCCGGAAAATGCCGAGAGGGCCGCCGCTTTGATGCAAAAGGGACGTTTGCCGGTTATTCCGCTTCCGGACGGCAAAGTATTGCGGGGAACGGTGCATCATCTGCATGCAATTTATGATTCGGCAGCGTTGGAAATTTCTCAAAACGGTCCGAAAGACGTTAATGATGCGGATAATCATGTGATTATTTTTGAGGTTTATCATCCCCGTCCCCAAAACGAACAGCCGGCGAAGCTTTCGAAAAGTTGGGATGAACTGGCGGAAGACAATGAGCTGACGGTTGCTTCGGAGGGTGTTGACTGGCTGCGCCTGGCCAATGACGCGGATGCTAAAAAGGAATACATAAAGAAGCTGACCAAGGAGAACGGACCGGCGCTTTTGTCGGCAATGCAGGCTTTGGGTTTTGATAATCAGGAGATTGTTCGGGTCGTGCGTCCGATGCTTGAAAAAGGCGAAATGGAAGCGGCGGTTTTACTGAACGGTTCTTTAGCCGGGCTAAATCTGATAAGAAACGGCAACAGAGCGGTGCTGCGTTTCGGAATGATAGAACAGGATATGTCTTTGGCGGATATTCATCACGGCATCTTTCACGGCAACAGTCAGCGTCCGGTTTATGAGGAAGACGGCGGACAAAAAATTGTTCCGGCAGAAAACGAACGGGCCGGAGAAGGCTTTGTGCATGAAAAAGATGCTTATGCCATTGAGGGCGGAGAACGCCGCAAGGTGATTAAACGGATTATGGCCAAGTCACGCAAAGTGACGCAGGATAACGGAGAGATTTTTGAAACGCATCCGATGTGCTATGTCGGCAGTTTGGATCATGTCATTATGTTTTCTCCGGCGGACAGGCAAGATGCCGTGCATCGTTATGACCGGCAATACCGGCAGCAGAATCGTCCGGACCGGCGGGCTAATTACGAGACGAGAGGACGAATATGAAAAAATTGGCAGAAATACTGGCCGGCAGCGGTGATTTTGATTATGGCGGCGGTCTTGAGAAAAAAGAAATCATTTTGTATAATCGTCGGCTTGATGAGGCCGGGTTTGCCCGTATTCCTGCTGATTTTGCGGTATTGCTTGAGCAATTTAACGGTATTTACGGTGACGGTGCCGAGATTTATGCTTTGAATCCGCCGACGGCAATGTTTAATGATTTGCTGCGGAAAAATTTTGAGTTTGATTTGCCCGATAAACAGGATATTCTGCTGATAGGCGAATCTGAGGATTTTTTGCTGTTTTATAATCGGGCAGAAAATCTTTATGCGTTGGCAGACCGGGAGGACGGCATTGTCGAATTTGAAAGTTCCGGGCTTGAAGAGGCCGCCGCCGCTTTGTTGAAGGTATAGTTTTGAGGCTGAATTTTTGGCGGTCTTGTTCTTCTGTCAAAGCGAAATATTTTAATTGACATTCCGCAGATGCTCGTATATAAAAATTTCGAAATGTGCCGACTTAGCTCAGTTGGTAGAGCTACTGATTTGTAATCGTTGCAAGTCATGTTTATAAAAGGTTGATTTTAAATGATTTTCTTTTATAAACAATATGATGTACTAAATTTGAGCTGTATGTTGGAGTCATTAAATGGTGCTAACAGTAATGAGCGTGGTAGCTCGGTGGTAGCTCGATTTAAGAATTATTGTATTTATTTGTATGAAGTTGATTTGAAAAATTTTAGTTTTTTTATGCCGACATAGCTCAGTTGGTAGAGCTACTGATTTGTAATCAGTGGGTCCGCGGTTCGAGTCCGTGTGTCGGCACCAGTTTCCAAGCCCCTGAATTTCAAGGGCTTTTTCTTTTATTTAGCCTATTAGGTTCAAGTTTATTATCTTTTATGGAAAAGAATATGAATATATATATTTCAAGTGATATGGAAGGTATAGCCCAAACAAAAGAATGGTTGGATGTTCGTAAAACAGGTCCTAATTATAAAAAATTTCAAAAAGTACAAACAGACGAACTTAAGGCTATCGCAGAGAGCTTATCTTTGCAGAACAAAATTGTGATTAGAGACGGACACGGAAGTGCTAAAAATATTATAAAAAATCAGTTTTCTTCTAATGTACAGATTATTGATTATTGGGACGAAGATCCAACTAATATGATGAAAGGTATTAATACATCACCTTTCGATTTTGCTATATTACACGGTTATCACGCTGCTGGTGGTTCAGGGTTATCCCCTTTAGCTCATACCTTTAGTTCTCGCAATTTTGAGAAATTAACCTTAAATGGTGAAATTGTTGGAGAAACTACATTTAACATTTTAACAGCCGCATATTTTCATATTCCGGTTATTTACGTTTCGGGTGATAATGGTGCTGTAGCAGAAGCAAAAAAAATTTGTCCAAATATTATTGGAACCGTTGTCAAAGATTTTAGTATTGATTCTTTTTTATCAACCGAAGATACTATCAACTCCATAAAAAAAGATTTTGTTTTAGCTGTACAACAGTATAAAGAAAATCCTCATTTATTTGAGATAAAATTACCAGATACTTTTGAATTTACCTTAGAATATAAAGATAGCGAACAGGTTATGCTACATATAAAGAAATTACCCAAAGTTTTTCAGTTGGATAAAAACACATTAGCCTATAAAACTAATGATTACTATGATTTATTGTCAGTAATGCGGTTAATGAAACTGCAAATTGATAAAAGACCTAGAATAATATCAAAATTAATTAACGCTTTATGCAAGATGACAAGGATTATCAGTGGACATTAAGGCTAGCAAACAATAAACTCGATATTGCTAATTTGTAATAAGCTCAGTTTCCAAGCCCTTGAAATTCAAGGGCTTTTTCTTTTATTTAGCCTATTAAATTCAACTCAAAATAGCGTTTTACCCCTTTTTACGGTCCAAGCTACCACCGAGCTACCACACCCCAAAAATTATCATTAAAATTCAATAAGTTACTATACATCAAATTTATCAACATATTTTTATAGATTTAGCTGTTTTAGATATAGTCATTAATTTTACTAAAAAAACTTGTTTCAGACCACCCATAACCGCACCAACATTTAAGGCTGTATATTGTTCTTTGGTTAATTCTGGAGCGTTTTCGTTGCAAATATATTCTTCATCTTGAAAGAATCTTTTTACATTATTTACTAATCTTACAAAATCCATATC
>CALXLC010000009.1 GCA_944389095.1 uncultured Alphaproteobacteria bacterium | reverse complement strand
TTCGGAAGGCGACAGTGTTGCCAACTATGTTGAACAGTTCAACAGCATTTTGGATCAGATTGACCAGCTGGCGAAAGACTCCAGCTACAAAGGCGTCAACCTGTTGAACGGCGATAACCTGACGGTTGTCTTCAACGAAGACCGTTCGTCCAAACTGGAAATCACCGGTGTTCACGCCGATACCTCAGAAGAAGGTCTGGGTATTGACAGAGCTGTAGCCGGTACCGCCGGTGATACCACTTGGACTGAAGCTGTTACTGTTAACAGTGATGCCATTTCTGTTGCTGAAGACGGAAAACATGGTGCCATTGCTCAAAATGCGTTTTTCGTTTATAATGGCAGCCTTTATCAGAATACGGGTACAGAAATAGCCGAAAATGCCAAGATTGATGTCAGCTCTGCAACTGTTAAATTCCTGAGTTCAGATGCAGACGTAATAGCCAAAGCTGCTGATGCCGGCACGACGAATGTTAAAGTCAACGTCGTCAGCGAGGCGACAAAAGAGGCGATTAACACGTCAATCACACAGGTTGAAGCGGCGATTTCGAAACTCCGGACGATGGCTTCCGAATTCGGTAACAACTACTCCATCGTTCAGAACCGCGAAGACTTCACCGAGAACCTGATTAACGTTCTGGAAGAAGGCGCCGATAAGCTGACCCTGGCCGATATGAACGAAGAGTCCGCCAATATGCTGGCTCTGCAGACCAGACAACAGCTGGCCATTAACTCCCTGAGTTTGGCTTCTCAGGCTGCCCAGTCTGTTCTGAGCTTGTTCTAATCTGCTCGGAAATAAAGATTAAAAAAGGCAGGGTTTCTCCCTGCCTTTTCTTTTTTTATCCAACAAAAGGACTATATCATTGCCATACCGCCGTTGATGTTGATGGTTTGGCCGGTGATGTACTGAGCCTCATCCGAAGCCAAGAAGGCAACAACATTGGCAATATCCTGAGCTTCACCGAGTTTGCCTTCCGGAATTTTGGCCAGCAAAGCATCTTTGACATCCTGCGGCAGCACATCCGTCATCGGCGTACGAATAAAGCCCGGTGCGATTGAATTAACGGTAATTCCGCGGGAGCCGACTTCTTGAGCCAGACATTTGTTCATGGCAATCATACCGGCTTTTGATGCAGAGTAGTTGGCTTGTCCGGCATTTCCCGTTACGCCGACAACAGACGCAATACCGATAATACGGCCGAAACGGCGTTTCATCATACCGCGAACAGCAGCCTTTGCCAATTTGAAACCGGCGGACAGGTTAACGTCCAAAACCAGCTGCCAGTCTTCGTCGCTCATCCGAATAAAGAGATTATCGCGGGTAAGTCCGGCGTTGTTAACCAGAATATCAATGCGTCCGAGTTTCTCCTCTACTTTGGAAACCAGATTTTTAACGTCATCGGCATTGGTCAGATTGGCGGTAAAAACTTCGACCCGGTCGCCGAGTTCGGCTTTCAGTTTCAGCATCGGCTCTTCGCGCATATCGGTTAAGGCCAGTGTGGCGCCCTGCTTGTGCAGCGTCCGGGCAATTTTATCGCCCAAACCGCCGGCAGCACCGGTAATCAGAGCAACTTTATCGTGTAATTCAAACATTTATATTCTCCTTCCCAACGGGGATTTAAAGGTTATTGATTCTGCAAGCTTTTGGCAAGCTCTTCAATCTCGGCAGCGGAACCGACAGCCATTGCGGCGATGCCTTTGCCGCTGCGTTTGATGATATTGGATAATACTTTTCCGGTGCCGAGTTCAGCCGCTTCGGCAACGCCTTCTTCCGCCATGTAGTCGACGGTTTCTCTCCAGCGGACCGAGCCGGTAACTTGTTTTATCAAATTTTGGACAATCTCTTTTTCATCAGAGACGGCCGAGGCAAGCACATTGGAAATTAAGGGAATTTCCGGTTTGGCTGCTTTGACTTTGCCGAGAGCTTCCGCCATTACTTCGGCGGCCGGCTGCATCAGCGGACTGTGGAACGGTGCGCTGACCGGCAGTTTAATGCAGCGTTTGGCCCCGAATTCCGAAGCAATTTCGACTGCTTTTTCAATTGCGGCCATATGTCCCGATAAAACAACTTGTCCGTCGGCATTATCATTGGCGGCAACACAGACATATTTTTTGTCCGCACAGGCTTCCGCCAAGGCCAAAACATCCTGATAAGACACACCGATAACGGCGGCCATGCCCCCGACCCCGACGGGAACGGCCTTTTGCATGGCGTCGCCGCGGGTTCGGAGCAGTTTAGCCGTGTCTGTCAATGAAAACACTCCGGCAGCACAGGCCGCGGAATATTCACCCAGAGAGTGACCGGCTACAAAATCTGCATAATCTTTTAAACGGATTCCAAAATCTTTTTCCAGAACTCTGACCACAGCCATAGAATGCGCCATAAGGGCCGGCTGGGTGTTGGTCGTGAGACCGAGCTCGCTTTCCGGACCTTCAACCATGATTTTGAACAGATCCTGCGAAAGGGCTTCATTGACTTCCTGGAAAACTTCTTTGGCTGATGAGAAATTATCAGCGAGTTCTTTCCCCATGCCGACGAATTGAGACCCTTGGCCGGGGAATACGAAAGCTCTTTTCATATGAATTTTCCTTATTATTAGTTTCAGTAAAAAGCTTTAGCCGATAATCCCCGAAAGTCAAGTTTTAAAAGCATCTTATGAAATGCTTTTTATTAAGAGAAAATTGAGAATTTGAGCCTATAATAACGCCCGAAAGACGATTTTTACGGATAAGGAAATGGCAAAAAAGAAGAAGGAAAAATCTTTTTGGATTAAAACCGCATGGCGAACCGGCGGCTTGCTGCTGATGATGTGGACGGTCAGCCTGTGGCTGAGTTGTTTATTTTACCACGAGACGGATGTTTCCGCCAATATGGCTTCTTCTCTGCCGGTACAAAATCTGCTCGGTTTATACGGCGCGGCCAACGCCGATTTTATTCTGACCTGGCTGGGGGCGGCCCTGCCGGTATTTTTGATTGCCTGGTTTGTCTGGGGATATGGTTTTGTGCGGCTGCAGGGGCTGATACGCCCTTACTGGCGAATATTTGCCTGGTTGGCCGGCACGATGTCTTTGGCCATAACCTGCAGTCTGTTGCTGCCGTTTGTCGGCGACTTCAAAACGGGCGGCAACATCGGTCATTTTTTTGCGCGTCAGTTCATGACGCTGTTTAACCGGTTCTATGTTTATGATTACGGACGTTATATTCTGGGAGCCGTTTTCGGAATTGTTGCGCTGCTGGGCTTCAATCTGGCCTGCGGTATTACGCTGGGTGCCTGGTACCGTGCTTTGAAAAAAATATGTCTGGCCGCAACGGCGGGAGCCGTCATGCTGTGGAGCGGTTTGAAGAGTTTTGCCGCTTTATTTAAACGAAGTGCAGTCAAAGAGTCTGAAAACCACAAAAAACGCGAACCCCGCCTGCGCCGCGAACCCAAGCTGCAGGAAGAGGAGCTTCCGGCCAGACCGGCAATCAAAGAGAATAAGGACAACAAAGAAAAAGAAAGCCGTCCGGCGGCAAAAAACCGTAAAAATGATGACGGCTATCGTTATCCGGACATTAACCTGTTGGGCGTTAACAAGGACAAACACAATGCGGTCAGCCAGAAAGAACTGGAAAAAGTGGCTCAGGATTTGGAAGGCGTGTTGCAGGAATTCGGCGTAAACGGCAAAATCGTCAATATCCGTCCCGGTCCGGTAGTTACTCTTTATGAGCTGGAACCGGCACCCGGTACCAAAACAGCCAGAGTTATCGGTTTGGCCGATGATATTGCCCGTTCAATGAGTGCCGTATCGGTGCGTATTGCCGTTGTGCCGGGGTGCAATACCATCGGTATTGAGCTGCCGAACAAAACCCGAGAAATTGTTTATCTGCGCGATTTGCTGGAAAGTCCCGATTTTAAAGAATCCAAAGCGGCGCTGACGATTACTCTGGGAAAGGATATCGGCGGCAAAAATACTTATGCCGATTTGGCAAAAATGCCGCATCTGCTGGTTGCGGGAACAACCGGTTCCGGTAAATCGGTCGGGGTTAACTCAATGATTATTTCCCTGCTGTATAAAATGCGGCCGGAAGAATGTAAATTGATTATGATTGACCCTAAAATGCTGGAATTTACCATGTATAACGGAATTCCGCATTTGCTGACGCCGGTGATTACCGATCCGGCCAAGGCGGTCATCGGGCTTAAATGGGCCGTGCGTGAAATGGAAGACCGTTACCGTGCCATGGCTCAAATGAACGTTCGCAACATTACCGGTTACAACAAACGGTTGGAAGAGCTGCGCACCAGCGGCGAAAAAGTGACCCGTACGGTACAAACCGGCTTTGATTCGGAAACAGGCAAGCCGATTTACGAAGAACAAACCGTGGATTTGACGCCGCTGCCGTATATCGTAATTGTGGTTGACGAAATGGCAGATTTAATGCTGGTTGCCGGCAAAGAAGTCGAGGCGGCCATCCAAAGGCTGGCTCAAATGGCGCGTGCAGCCGGCATCCATCTGATTATGTCAACGCAACGGCCGTCGGTAGACGTTATCACCGGCACGATAAAAGCCAATTTTCCGACCCGCATCAGTTTTCAGGTAACGTCAAAAATCGACAGCCGTACTATTTTAGGCGAACAGGGCGCCGAACAACTGCTGGGAATGGGCGATATGCTGTATATGCCGGCAGGTCAGCGGCCGCAACGCGTTCATGCGCCGTTTGTCAAAGATGCGGAAGTTGAGGCGATTGTCGAATTTCTGAAAGCCCAGAGAGAACCGGAATATGTTGAAGCTGTTACCGAAGGCGAACTGAATACCGATAAAAACGGCGGGGCGGCCGTTTTTGACAGCGGAAATTTTGGCGGCGGCAACAGTGATGACGATTTATACACGCAAGCGGTTGCCATTGTGCAAGCAGATAAAAAAGCATCAACCAGCTATATCCAGAGACGGCTGCGCATCGGTTATAACCGGGCGGCAACGCTGATTGACCGTATGGAGCAGGAGGGAATTATCTCGGCGCCCGACCATGTAGGCCGGCGCGAAGTGCTGTAAACCGCCGCGGAATATGCTTGATTAATTTGTTTTTTGCGGTTATATCTTGCTAAAACTGATTTTAAGGAGATTAAGTATGGCTGAAAACAAAGAGCCTTCCCAGCGGCAATTGCGCGTCGGACAGGAAATTAAGCGGATTCTGGCAGGTTTTATTCAGCGGGGTGAAATTCATAATCTGGAAGGAATAGATACGATTGTAACGCTTACCGAAGTAAAAGTTTCTCCGGATTTGAAATATGCTTCCGTTTATCTGATGACGCTCAATAATACCCATCTGCAGGAAGTTATCGGCGGTTTACAGCTGGCCGCAAACTATCTGCGTAAACAAATTGCCGCCAAAATGCAGTTGCGGTATGCGCCGGAACTGGTGTTTAAGGTTGATAAAAGTTTTGAGCAGGTCGATAACATCGAAAAGTTGCTGCGGGACCCCAAAGTTGCGGCAGACTTAAAAAAAGTTGACTGATTTACAACAATAAAAAAACTCCTTTTGAGGAGTTTTTTTATTGCGCTTTTGTCCAAAAAGAGATAAAGTAATGCGCAGAATAAAATTTTTAATCAATTAGTATGTATGGTACAAATAAAAAAGAGAGACTTTTTCATTGAGAATGAAGAAGGAAGAAAAGAAAGTGTCAAAGCGTTCGAAAATCCTAAAAGAGGCTGGACGTTGCTTGATGAAAACGGGGAACTTCTGGTTCCGGGTTTTTATAAACTGGTTTGCGCCGAAGATAACAAAACCAGACTTTTCGGTTGGTCAACGGCAGATAAGGCATTTTTATTTATCAGCAGCGGAGTGAATATATCTCCATTTAAGAATGCCGCTTTGCTGAAGGAAGAAAATTCGGACTGTGCCAGTTTGTATATCTGGATTGAAGACCGGTTGCTGGAGCAAAATTACGGTGTCTATTCCTGCAGCGAGGAAGGTATTCGGATTGGAAATGCCTTTTATCCCCAAAATTGCGAGTATCCCGGGCTTTTGTGGCACAGGCCGCATTATGAAAAAAGAAAACGCAAGGGATTTTGGAAACGGATAGCGGAAAAATTTCGAAAGAACTGACGCTGACATTTTAGAAATCAAAAGCTCGGATTAACTTCCGGGCTTTTTTCTTTAGTGACTAACAAAATTACAAAAGTTGAAATCTGATATGAACCAGTGCAGACTGTCCCGAAAGAAAAGGCAGGGAGGAACCCCTGCCTTTTTTAATCTTTTTTCCGAGCGGATTAGAACAAGCTCAGAACAGACTGGGCAGCCTGAGAAGCCAAACTCAGGGAGTTAATGGCCAGCTGCTGTCTTGTCTGCAGAGCCAGCATGTTGGCGGACTCTTCGTTCATATCAGCCAGGGTCAGTTTATCGGCACCTTCTTCCAGAACGTTAATCAGGTTCTCGGTGAAGTCTTCGCGGTTCTGAACGATGGAGTAGTTGTTACCGAATTCGGAAGCCATCGTCCGGAGTTTCGAAATCGCCGCTTCAACCTGCGTGATTGACGCGTCAATCGCTTTTTTGCTCGTCTCGTCAACACCGACAGAAACGGTAATTTTGTTAGTGGTTCCGGTTACGGCTTCAGCATTTTTGACAACTTCCGCATCAGAAGAAATTAACTTAATTCCTTCAGCATTTACATCAACAGTTGCTGTACTTTGTAAAGCCTCTCCCGTTTCATTTCTATATAATTTTCCATCGTAGGTGAAATATTCATTCGCTGTAACGTTTGAACCATATGTCTTAGAGGTAACTTTGACAACAGCGGTGTCGATGTCATCCGTTACTGTCCAGCCGACAGCTCTGTCAATAGCCAGACCTTCTTCTGAGGTGTCAGCGTGAACACCGGAAATTTCCAGTTTGGACGAACGGTCTTCGTTGAAGACAACTGTCAGGTTATCGCCGTTCAACAGGTTGACGCCTTTGTAGCTGGAGTCTTTCGCCAGCTGGTCAATCTGATCCAAAATGCTGTCAAACTGTTTCATATAGTTTTCAATGGATTCAGTTTCCGAACTGTCGCGGGCGGAATTGGCAACCGCTTTGGCCTGGTCGGCAAAGTCGGTAATCGCCTCAATACCTTCGTCGGCAGCCTGAATCGTCTGAATCGCCTGGCCCATGCTGTCAAGCAACGAACTCAAGTCGCTGGCGCGGTTGGTCAGTGACTGGGCGGTGTAATAAGATGACGGGTTATCAATCGCAGAGTTAACTTTTTTACCGGTGGACAGACGTTCCTGAGTCATATCCATCAGGTCCTGAGTGTTCTGCAGGGATAAAAGGTTTGAACGCATACTTGCGGTTAATGAAATATCAGCCATGGTTTTTCTCCAAATACTGTGGACACAAAGGTTAATCTGTGAACGTC
>CALXLC010000008.1 GCA_944389095.1 uncultured Alphaproteobacteria bacterium | reverse complement strand
GCTGCAATAAGAAAAGGAGAAAGACGATGAAAAAAGAAATATTGGCCGCCGCAGCCGTAAGCGGCAGTCTGCTGATGATTTCGGGGGCATGGGCGCAGACCTGCGTAACGCCGCCATCCTGCGAAGAGCTTGGGTATACATTTTCTGCCGAGGATTGTGAGGGCGTCCGGTCACTTATTTGTCCGTTTGACAGCAGCAAATACTTTTGTTCGGAGGCCGGAGACCCCGCGGCAAATGCCACTCCGGGCATGATTCTGTATTCCGACGGAACCGTGTCAAATGAGGTGATTTCAGATAAAACAGCCGTCGGCGTGGTGGCTTATGTTGCCGGTTCAACCAGGTTTGCCGTGGCGTTGGAGGAAACGATGGCCTCTTTCGCAACGGGATACGAAGATGTACCGTGTTTAACTAATTACACCAATAGTATATCGGCAGCAACAGACCTTGGCGGGGTGAAAAATACGTTGTGTATGATTAATTATAATGGTGGTTATAATTATCTAGCTGCTGAGTACTGTAATAACTATAAAGCGGTTTTGAGAGGAACGGGCTCAAGCGGATGGTATTTACCGGCAGCAGGTGAGTTGTCTGTGATGAACTTCAGCTATGGGGCTATTAACTTAGGACTTCAAAAATTGTCTAAGACACAGCTCGACAATAATTATGATTATTATTGGTCTTCATCCGAAGCTGGTGGCAGCAACAGTGCGTGGCGGGGCAGACCGATCGACGGCGACGTTTCCCCCTACAACAATAAGAATTACAGTGGCCGCGTTCGTTGTGTCCTTGCGTTTTAAGAATATTATCCCCCGAAAGATAAAAATTCTTTCGGGGGAGTAAGCCGTTTTGAAATCAGTACGGATTAATAAGAGCGGGCGTAGATAACGTCCGTTTTTGCCGGTTTCCCCGTCAGCAGGCAGGTTCCTTCCGTGCCGGATTGGTCAAAAGGAATACAGCGGATGGTTATTTTCAGTTCCTTCAGCAAAGCCTCGCTGTCCGGATCACCGCTCCACTTGCCGCGGACAAAAGCCACTTTTCCGGTTTTACCGTCTTCAATCCATTCGTTGGATTGGGCAAAATAGGCGCGAAAATCTTCCGGCGTGACTACATCCGTGCGAATATTTGAGGTCAAACGGGCTTTGGCCGCATCAAACATATCGCGCTGGATTCGTTCCAGGCGGGAGGCAAGCGTATCAATCAACTCCTCGCGGCTAATAATGGACTTTGCTTCCGGAGTATTAATTTTGATGCGTTCCTTGAGCATAACCTTGCCGGCCGCCGCATCACGCATGCCGATTTCCAAAATAACCGGAGCGCCTTTGCGGGTCCATTCCCAAAACTTGTCAACCGAGCTGCGGTCACGTTTATCCAGTTTAAGGCGGATTTTTTCACCAAACGGCGTAATCTTTTTAAGCTCGGCGACAATAGTATTGATATAATCCGTCACGGCAGCCTCATCTTCAGGTTTTTTGATAACGGGAACAATCACAACCTGATAAGGCGCAATTTTAGGCGGAACCACCATGCCCTCATCGTCGGCGTGCGTCATGATAACGCCGCCGATAAGCCGGGTTGATACCCCCCAGGAGGTGGTATAGGCATATTCCGACTGATTTTGTTTGTTAACAAAAGAAATATTGGCGGCTTTTGCAAAATTCTGCCCCAGAAAATGCGACGTTCCGGCCTGCAGGGCTTTGCCGTCCTGCATCATGGCTTCGACACAGTAAGTGTCAACCGCTCCGGGGAATTTTTCATGTTCGGGTTTGCGTCCGACCAAAACCGGCATGGCCAGCGTTTCTTCGCAAAGTTCGCGATAAGCTTCAAGCATGTTTTTGGTTTCGGTTTCGGCCTCTTGAGCGCTGGCATGGGCGGTGTGCCCTTCCTGCCAGAGAAATTCACGGGTCCGCAAAAACAGGCGGGGCCGCATTTCCCAACGAACGACGTTGGCCCATTGATTGACCAGAACCGGCAAATCGCGATAAGACTTAACCCATTTTGAAAAAGAGTCGGCAATAATTGCCTCGGAAGTCGGCCGCACGATTAACGGCTCGTCAAGTTCGGAGTCCGGGGTCAGTTTGCCGTCTTTCATAGACAGCCGGGAGTGGGTGACAACAGCCATTTCCTTGGCAAAACCATCTACATGCTCAGCTTCTTTCTGAAAGAAGGAAAGAGGGATAAACATCGGAAAATAGCAGTTTTCGTGATCGGTAGATTTGATTTTCTCGTCAAACACGTCGCGGATACGTTCCCAAATACCGTATCCCCACGGTTTAATGACCATACATCCGGGAGAAGACGAATTTTCGGCCATATCAGCTTCACTGATAACATTTTGATACCACTCGGGGTAATTGTCTTTTCTGGTCTTTTTAAGAGCCATTGTTTTATTCCTTTTCATAACGTAATGAACAATCCGCAGCCCCAATGCCGCAGAAACGACGTCAATTTAACAGACAATAACCGGTTTGTGAAGTGTTATTTCAAAAAAAAGGCAGCAAGATTGCTGCCTTAAAGCGCCGGAGAAAAGTGTCAGTTGATTTTATCAATGGCTTTAAGCGCCTTTTTATTGACCTTTTTATCCAAATCTTTTTTATCTATGCCGAGTTCTTTGCGCTCTTTTTTATGGCAATAGCGAAGATGCGCGTCGGTTTTGATTTTCATGGTCACAAAATCACGGTTTTCTCGGGCCTGTCGGATCAGCAGATCCTTTTGTTGCGGGTTAAAATCGGATTTGCTGATTTTTTCGACGGCTTCGTCATAATTGTCATTCACTTCGTCAATTTGTTCCTGAAGTTTGGAATGTTTTTTTAAGTCTTTTTGCTTGTCATGCTTTTTATTTTTGTCGGCATATTTGGATGCTTTTTTGGCTTTTCGGGCACAGGGACAGTCGGTTTCATCGGCCGCTTTGGCGCAGGGACAGTTTGGCATGGCGGCATCCTGTTGCATATCCTTACCGTCCGTCTGAGGCATTTCTTCTCCGGACACGTCATTGACAGGTCTGTTAAGCGGTTTGACGTCGTGAGACGTGTAGTTTTTTCGCTGGGCAGAGGCGTCGGCCGCAAACAGCAGAGCCGGGAGCGCCAAAGCCGACACCGTCAGATAAACAAACTTTTTCATCTTGAGACCTTTCCTGAATATTTTATAAACTGAGACAATAAAATAATAATCAGCAAAACCGCGGTTACAAGGCAGCCTCAAAAATAATTCTTGCAAACTAAAATAGTTGGTCTAGACTGAATTTGTAACTAAGCTCTGTGGGTAAAGAGTATTTTTTTTGATTGTTAAACCAAAGAATTTGGGCGCTGACAGTTTACCACCGTACGAAGTTATATAGAGCGGCAGAGCGGCTGCGGCCGGGAAGGCGGCTCTCGTTTTAACCTGTTATTGAAAAGGATAGATATTATGGCAACAGGAACAGTAAAATGGTTTAACAACAAAAAAGGGTACGGATTTATTACGCCGGACGAAGGCGGACAGGATGTTTTTGTTCATATTTCCGCAGTTCAGAAGGCCGGGATGCGTTCATTAAACGAAGGCGCCAAAATCAACTATGAATTGATGTCGGAAAGAGGCAAAACCGTTGCCGGAGATTTGAAACTGGAACAATAAAGACAGTTTTTATCGAAAAAGGCCCGTTCAAAAAGAGCGGGCTTTTTTTTACGGAAAAAGACCGCACCAGCTTAAAGATTTGTTCTCTCACCCCATCCCACACCCTCAGAAAAGTAAAATTCCCTCCACCTCAGCTTAAGTTATGCCCGTGGCGCTGCCACCGCTCACGCCGTGCGTGCCTCCAGGCGCTGCCTGGTTTCGTCCAGTCCATGCAAATACTGTTTGACACATTGCAAAGATTATGATAGAGTAAAAACATAATCTATAGTGTGTTGGTGAATATTTGAAGGAGTTGTGCCCTTCAAGTCTATGGATTGCCTCAGCAAAAAGAATCTGTCCGCCTTCTGCGGACGGATAAATGCGGTTAATCTTTTCTTTATCATCCCTGTAGATTTCGTTTGCCGGTTTTAACAAGAAGGACTACGGAAATGACGAAATCATACAATCTCTTAAAATATCTTGTTTTAACATGTTTGTTGATGGGTGCGTTTCCGGCTACGGCCACATGCACAACACACACACCATTGTTGGAACCGTCTTCTCTCATTTCCGGTGACGGCTATCAACTGGCCAAGACATACTGGCTTCCCGACTATCAAAACATTTACAACAGCAATATTAACGACCCGGATGTTTCCGGCCCGTCCGACGGCGGGGACGGCGAACGCAGGTGCGAAGACTACGGGATGGTATCGGCATGCGGCAGCGGCATGAGCGGCGAGTTACGGCGTCCGGTTCCGGAATTGCGCTGTTATGCCAATTGCCGTTGCGCGGACATTTATCAGTATGATGACAGCAACTGCCGGCCGCCGTATTACGGAAGCGGCAACAGCTGCGGCGGCAAATATG
>CALXLC010000007.1 GCA_944389095.1 uncultured Alphaproteobacteria bacterium | reverse complement strand
GGAGGCGTGGTGCGGGGGAGCGCTGGGCTGTGTGATGAAACTCTGATGAGAAAGAGCAAAAAGAGAGGAGAAAGACAATGAAAAAAGAACTTTTGGTATTTGGAAGCCTGTTGTGTTTGATGAGCGGTATCGGCGCTGTCCGGGCGCAAACCTGCGCGACGCCGCCGAGCTGTGCCAGCCTGGGGTATACGATGACGAGTTCGGACTGTTCGGGTCAGCCGACCTTGGTCTGTCCATTTGACGCCTCCGCGGTCTTCTGCGCCGGAACCGCCTCGTCCGGTGGTGCTGGCGGGTCAACCGGCGGCGGAGCGGGTTCCGGCCTCATCGAAAGCTGCAACGGAGACTGTTTTGTGGTTCATCCAAACAATATCGAAAGCGGTTATAAATTAATTTATAAAGCAACGCTTATTGATGGTGTTTCTGACGGTCGTACATGCGGTAGTGTATGTGAGCAAAACGGAGCGCAGTTATTAACTTTAAACTACAGAGAAGCTTCCGGGTTAACAAATTTATGCATAGGAACAAATAAAAGCGGAGTTTATTATTACAACGGGTATGATTCCAGTAGTTGGACCTATTATGTTTTAGACTGCGCCAACAGAAGTATCGTTTCTTACAGCTCTCAATCTAGTGCTACAAGTATGGCAACCGGCTGTTTATGTGGCAGAATTGTCGGCTGACCATAATCAGAATAAACAAAATTCCCCCGGAGCTTTGGCTCCGGGGGAATGTCAAAAAAACGTCTTATGATTTTAATAAAACAAACAGCAGCCGCTTAAAGATTATTCTTGCAACACATTCCATTTCCGCAGAAAAGTGGAATTCCCTCCACAGCCGCTTAGATATTGCCACCGGCGGCTCGCCGGCAACCGCTTAGGTAATCGCTCCCGGCGTCCGGGTGGGGTCAGGCGGAATAGGTACGAACGGCATCGTCGCGTTCAAACAAATAGAGCAGCACGCGCAAGGCCTGTCCGCGAGGCGAGGCCAGTTCCGGATCAAGTTCCAAAATCATCTTGGCATCCTGATTGGCAATATGCAGAAGATCTTTGTGAGCTTCTATGTCGGCAAGTTTAAACGCGCAAAAACCGCTTTGTCTGGTACCGAGAATTTCTCCGCCGCCGCGCAGCTCCAAATCTTTTTCGGCAATCAAAAAACCGTCTTCGGTCTGCCGCATGATATTCAGACGCTCGCGGGAAGTATCGCTGAGAGGATAAGAATACATTAAAATACAGGAAGATGCCTCAAACCCGCGCTTGATGCGGCCACGCAGCTGATGCAGCTGAGCCAGTCCGAAACGTTCGGCATGCTCAATAACCATAACCGTTGCCTCGGGAACGTTAACGCCGACCTCAATAACGGTCGTGGCAACCAGCAGCTTAATCTCGCCGGATTTAAAGCGTTCCATGACTTCATCTTTGTCTTTTTCTTTCATTTTGCCGTGAACCAGCCCGACATCGTTGCCGAAGATTTTGCGCAGCGTTTCAAAACGTTCTTCCGCTGCGGCCAGATCCGTTTTTTCGGATTCTTCCACCAGCGGACAAACCCAGTAGGCCCGGCAGCCGGAAGCAATTTTGCGCTGCAGGGCGGCGACTACGTAATTTATTTTGGAGACGGAAAGCACACGGGTGTCAACCGGTTTGCGGCCTGCCGGCGGTTGGTCTATCTTTGAATATTCCATATCTCCGTAAGCGGTCAGAACCAATGTGCGCGGAATGGGGGTTGCCGTCATTACCAGAATATCCGGCCGACAGCCTTTGTTGGAAAGCCCCATGCGCTGATGCACGCCGAACCGGTGCTGCTCGTCAACGACGACGCAGGCCAGATCTTTAAAAACGACCTCCTCCTGAAACAGGGCATGCGTACCGATAAGAATATCGATTTTACCTTCGGCAAGCTCATCCAGCAACATTTTTCGGTTTTTGCCTTTGACGCGGCCGGTCAGAAGAGCGGCCCGGATACCTGCGCCCTCGCATAACGGCTGCATGGTTTCAAGATGTTGCTTGGCAAGAATTTCCGTAGGCGCCATAATTGCCGCCTGAGCGCCGCATTCAACGGCATTAAGCATAGTCATCAAAGCGACGATGGTCTTTCCGGATCCGACATCTCCCTGCAACAGGCGAAGCATGCGAAAAGGGGCGCCCTGATCGGCAAAAATCTCTTTTAAAACTTTTTCCTGAGACGTTGTTAACTGAAACGGCAGCTGCTCCAGAACTTTTTTGCGCAAAAGACCGTTGCCTTTAATTTCTCTTCCGGGTTGTTTTTTGACCTTTTGCCGGGCGATAGCCAGCGTCAGCTGATTGGCCAGCAGTTCGTCATAAGCCAGCCGCATTCGTTCGGGAGCCGTCGGCAACAAGTCGCCGGCCGTCCGCGGATGATGAGCCCGAAGCAGCGCCTGATTAAAACTTACCCAGTTCTGCCGCCGCAAAAATTCATCGTTCAGCCATTCAGGAAGTTTAGGAATACGTTGCAGCGCCTGTTTAATCCATTTGTTGAGCATTTTATTGCTGATGCCGGCCGTCAGGGGATAAACCGTTTCAATCAAAGGAAGCTTATCGGCTTCAGACGGCCTGACGATATAATCGGGATGCGACATTTGCAGCATGCCGTTAAAACTCTCGGTTTTGCCGCTGACAAGCCGCTCTTCCCCCACGGGAAGATTTTTTTGAATGGAGTCGGCATAAACTTTGAAAAAAATCAGCAGCATTTGTCCGCTGTCATCTTCGACCAACACTTTATAGGGCTGCTTGGAGGTGCGCGGCGGCAGATGTTCGACAATGCGGACTTTGATTGTGGCAATCCTGCCGGGCTGTGCCTCACGGATACGGGGAGAATAACGGCGGTCGACCAGTGAGGAGGGCAGATGCCACAACAAATCGGCAACCCGCTTTCCGCCCAGCAGATTGCAAACCAGCTTATAACTGCGTTCGCCAATCCCCTTAACAGAAGAAATATCGGCAAACAGAGGGTATAAAATTTCCGGCCGCATACTGTTCCTTGTCTCAAAAAACTCTTGCTATCACGCTCATATTGTATATATTTTATCAAATATGTAAATGACTAAGATAAACGGATGCTCGAAGATATCAACAAATTAGGCGGTTTCACCGTCGCATCTGTCCCCGGGGGATATGACGCCCTGCAGGCGGGGAAGTTTGCGCTTTCTGCGGGAAGAGACGTTGTTTTTATAGCCAGTGACGGCGTTGAACTGGCCCGGCTGGCTGATTTGGCCGAATATTTTTATCCGGATTTGAAAGTGCTTCGTTTTCCGGCATGGGATACCGTTCCTTACGACCGGGTTTCGCCAAACGTCAATATTGTCTCGCAGCGCATAGATACGTTGGCCGAACTGGCGTTGCATCCTCAGAACAGGCAGCCGCGGCTGGTGGTTACCAGCGTGGGCGCCGTCATGCAAAAATTGCCGCCGCAAAAAATATTTCTTAATTCATCGCGTGAAGTAAGCGTTGGTAAAAAGCTGGATTTTAATGATTTTCTTCATTATGCGGCTACCAACGGTTATAACCGTGTCGAACAAGTGATGGAACCGGGGGAATACGCTGTCCGCGGAGACATTATTGATATTTTTCCGGTCGGAACCGGTGAACCGTTGCGGATAGATCTTTTTGATGATGAAGTGGAACGCATCCGGCTTTTTGACGTTGTCAGCCAGCGCACAACCGGAGAAATCCGGGAATATTCGTTTAAGGTGATGAGTGAGGTGCTGCTGAACGGCAACACGGTAAAAACCTTTCGCGGCAAATATCGCGAAGCGTTCGGCGCAGCATTTAAGGACGATGAAATTTACGAAGCGGTTTCCAACGGCAAAAAATATCTGGGAATGGAAAACTGGCTGCCGTTTTTTTATGAAGAAGCGCTTCCGTCGTTGTTTGATTATCTGCCGAACGCGGCGCTTATCCGCGGTCATAACGTTGACGAGGCGGCCCGTTCCAAGGCAGAAAGCATCGCCGATTATTATCATGCCCGGCTTGAGGCGCTGCAAGTCAAATCTGCGGCCGAGATTGATGCCTATCGTCCGGTCAGGCCGGAGTTGTTGTATTTGACGGACAAGCAGCTGTCCGCTCTGTTGGAACGACGCGGCGCCGTAACATTTACGCCGATGAATATCCCGGAAGGAGAAAACATCGTTAATGCGGGAATACTGCCGTCCCGCGATTTTTCAAGCGCCAAAAATGCCGGAGCCGGAAAGGTTTATGAAGATTTAAAAGATTATCTGAACGAATATAAAAAACTCCGCCGCATTATCGGTTGTTTCAGCGAAGGGTCAAGAGAACGCCTGTTTTCGCTGATGGGTGAATACGGCGTAACAGACATGACTTTTGCCGAAAATTGGGCAGAAGCGGAGAAAAAAGCCGCTTCCAAAATCGTTTTGGTCGTTATGCCGCTGATGCACGGTTTTAAAGGCGAAAACTGGTGTCTGGTATCCGAACAGGACATTTTGGGAGAACGTCAGAACCGCAGAGTCAAAAAAGTTACCGCCAAAGATTTTATTGCCGATGTGTCGGCGCTTAATGTTGGCGAATTGGTCGTGCACATTGAACACGGCATCGGCCGCTTTATGGGGCTTGAAAACATCACTGCCGGCGGTGCGCCGCACGATTGTTTGAAAATTATATATGCCAATGACGCCAAATTGTTTGTTCCGGTCGAAAATATCGAAGTAATTTCCCGCTACGGCATAGAAGATGACAACATTCAGCTGGATACGCTCGGCGGCGCGGCCTGGCAGGCCAAAAAGGCCAAAGTCAAGGCCAAAATCCGCGATATGGCCGAAAAGCTGATTAAAATTGCCGCGGAACGCCATCTTAAAAAAGCCGATTGTTATGTGGCGCCGCAGGGAATGTACGATGATTTTTGCGCGCGTTTTCCGTATAACGAAACGGATGACCAGTTGAATGCCATTGCAGACGTAATGGGCGATTTGAATGCCGGCATACCGATGGATCGTTTGGTTTGCGGCGATGTCGGTTTCGGCAAAACCGAGGTCGCGCTGCGGGCGGCTTTTACGGTCGCCGCCTCCGGGGCCCAAGTGGCGCTGATTGTGCCGACTACTCTGTTGGCCCGCCAGCATTATCTTAACTTTTTACAACGGATGGAAGGTTTTCCGGTGCGGGTCAAAATGCTGTCCCGCCTGGTAACACCCAAAGAGGCCGCCGATGTCAAAAAAGGTTTGGAAGACGGCTCGGTGGAAATTGTTATCGGCACGCATGCGCTGCTGTCTAAAGACATCAAATTCTGCAATCTTGGTCTGCTGATTATAGATGAGGAACAGCATTTCGGCGTTGCGCACAAGGAAAAACTGAAACAACTGAAGTCGGACGTGCATGTTCTGACGCTTACTGCCACGCCGATACCTCGGACTTTGCAGCTGTCGTTGACCGGCGTCAAACAACTCAGCATAATTGCAACACCGCCGGTAGACAGGCTGGCCGCCAGAACTTTTGTTATGCCGTTTGACAAAGTAATGATCAAAGAAGCAATATATCGGGAAAAATTCCGCGGCGGACAGATATTCTTTGTTTGTCCCCGGGTATCGGATATTTTTGAAATAGAGCGGGATTTGCGCGCTTTGGTGCCCGATGTCAAAATTCTGGTTGCGCATGGGCAAATGCCGGTCAAGCAGCTGGAAGACGTAATGAATGCTTTTGCGGAAGGCAAAGCGGATATGCTGCTTTCTACCACCATTATTGAATCGGGGATAGATATGCCGTCGGTAAATACCATGATTGTTTATCGTTCCGATATGTTTGGCCTGGCACAGCTTTATCAGCTCAAAGGCCGGGTGGGGCGCGGCAAAGTCCGCGGATATGCTTATTTTACCGTTCCGGCGCGCAAACGCCTCAAACCCGTAGCAGAGCGACGGCTGAGTATTTTGCAGGCATTGGATACGCTGGGAGCCGGATTCTCTTTGGCCAGCCATGATATGGATATCCGCGGGTCGGGAAATGTTCTCGGCGAGGAACAGTCCGGCCATATCAAAGAAGTCGGCATAGCGCTTTATCAGCACATGCTGGAGGAGGAAATTCTCCGCCTCAAATCATCTTCGCAGGGAGATGTCAAGGAAACGCAGATTCATGACTGGGCGCCCCAGATTACGACCGGTATTCCGATTATGATTCCCGAAGCTTATGTGCGCGACCTGGGTGTGCGTCTCGGATTGTATAAGCGCATCGGCGAAATTGCCGACAAAGAGGGACTGGCAGATATGCGTGAAGAATTGATTGATCGTTTCGGTCCGCTGCCGGAAGAGGTGGACAATTTGCTCAAAACGGTGGAAATCAAGATTTTGTGCCGCAAGGCAAATATAGAAAAAATCGACGCCGGTTCCAAAGGAATAGTCATCGGCTTCCGTAACAACCTGTTTGCCGAGCCGGAAAAGCTGCTGCAATTTATTCAGATGCAGTTTGGCGCAATCAAGGTGCGTCCGGATCAGAAGCTGTTTATCGAAAAAAATCTGGAAAGTTATGCTGCGCGCGTGGAAACTATCAAATTTTATGTCGGAAAATTGTGCGCCCTGCTGGATAAACAGCCGAAAGGAGCTTCCGGAAAATGAACGGAAAACCCCTGAAATTTTATAACATGGTCGTGCATCTGATTCAAAAAGACCGGATTTACGAGGAGAATGCGGCGGTCAAAAATGTTTGGGAAAAAGACGGCAACACGCTTTTTGACATTTATTTTTACCGCAATCGGAGATCGTATGTTTTTGATTCGGCGTTTATTCGCGATTTGGTGGATTTGACCACCGAAAAATATTACAAAAATCCTCAAGAATTTTTGAGAGATTTTCGTGCTTCGGCAGAATTTGAGAATGCCGCGGAAGACAAAGAAAAAAATACGCCGCCGGTCGACGGAAAAATGTTTGAACCGCTGAAAACGGATTTGATTATTATGATTTTTATGGCTTCATGCGCCAATGGCATGAGCCGTATTAAAGAAAAAATCATTTATGATTATCTGACCGCCCGGATACCGGCCAGCAAAAATTTCAGCCGGCAATACATAAGTGACTACCTGAATAATATTGCGCCGCAGGAAAGAGATTTTTACGAGGCGTTGGATAATATAAAAAGCAAACACCCGGACGAAGCCGAAGAGCTTGTTCGCGAAACCGTTAAAATATGTATGTCGGACGGAAAACTTCAGTATGAAGAAAAAAAATATCTGGCCGAGATTTTTCAAGTGCTGCGGGAACAGGGGGTTAATCCGGAAGTGGGTTTATAAACTCCCGAAGCTTAAGCAAATCTTCCAAATTCATTTGCGAATGATTTTTTAGCATAGCCAATAACCGGTCTTCTTCAATATGAGTGCCAAACCAGCCTTCACTGCGGTGTATCAGTCCGTCGGGTCGGGCCTTGGGCAGGTCACGCCATTTTTCAAGCCGGTAAACCAGCGTTTCGCCGGGTTTGATAAAGCTGAATTCATAATTGCAAAAACGGGAGATAACGGGTTGATGGGTAACCAAATGCACATATTCGGATACTGCTTCGGCGGCCAATTCCTGTTTAAGGTTGTCGACAGTTTCCCGTGACGCTTCTTCCGACAGGCGATCATCGATAAGCAAAGGCGGATACGCCATAATAGCGGCGTGAATTTGCGCGGTTTGCCGAGTCCTCAACAACGGTGATGAAATAATTGTCCCGGGTTGTCCGAAATCCGCAGCCAGCTGCCTGCCGGACATAACGGCACGGACGATTCCCCGTTCGCAAAGACCGAAAGGAGCCGCGGCACGGTATTCCTCATGACGTGTAATGGTTAAAATCGGCATGTCATTCTTCCACTGGTCAGCTTAAGGGAGAAAAAAAAGGGCAGCCGCCGGCCGCCCTCTTCAAGAAATGTTTATTGCATATTAATCAAGGTAATTTCAACGCGGCGGTTTTGTTCGCGTCCGGCCGCCGTTGCGTTGGAGGCAATCGGATTGGACGATCCCAAACCGTCGGTAATCAGACGATCGGCATTAACGCCCTGCAGCCGCAGATAATTGGAAACCGCGTTGGCTCTGCGGAAGGAGAGGGCGTTGTTGGTTGCGGCGCTTCCGGTGTTGTCCGTATAGCCGTAAACTTGAACTTTGGTTTTGTCATATTCTTTGATAACCTTGGCAATAGAATTCAGCACCGGCTGAAAACCCGGCTTAATGGTCGCTTCATTTGTGTCAAAAGTAATGTTTCCCGGCATAATCAGATAGACCTTGCCGTCAACCTGCTTAACCTGAACCCCTGTTCCCAACAGTTCGGAACGCAGTTTTTGAGCCTGCACATCCATATAGGCACCGGTTCCGGCTCCGGCCAAAGCACCGATTCCCGCACCGATGAGCGCCCCTTTTTCACCTCCGGCAAGAGCGCCGATTCCCGCACCGGCGGCCGCACCAATTCCGGTTCCCCAGGCAGTTTTGGAAACCTTGCTCTCGCCCGTATAAGGATCAACGGCGCAGGCGCTGAGCAAAGATACTGTCAGAACTGAACAAATAAGCGATTTTTTCATTGTGGTTCTCCTTAAAGACAAATAGTACTGCTACTTTAGGACAAAGCGCCTAAAATTCAAGCTTATTTTTCATAACCTGTTAAAGTTTCTTTATATTTCTGATAGAGGGCCAAAGCGTCGTCAATGACTTTCCGGGCTTCAGTCGGTCCTAAAAATCGTTCGATTTTGACTTCTTTATTTTCTAAAAGTTTATAATCTTCAAAAAAACGACGCAGGATTTTCAAACAATGCGGCGGCAGTTCATTAATGGATTGATAATGAGCATACTCGGGATCATCCACATGAACGGCAATGATTTTATCATCGGCTTCGCCCTGATCAATCATTTTCATAACGCCGATGGGACGAACCCGCATAAGAGAAAGCGGCAGAACCGATTCCTGACACAGAACCAGCACATCAAGGGGATCATTGTCATCGCAATAACTTTGCGGAATAAAACCGTAATTTGCGGGATAATGCACCGCGCTGTATAAAATACGGTCAACTTTGAGCAGGCCGCTGGCTTTATCCAGCTCGTATTTTGTCTGCGAACCTTTGGGAACTTCAATAATTGCGGTAATTGCGCCGGATTTTTCATCAACGGCCTTCACGCCGTGCCAGGGATGCAGCATCGGATAATCCTTTCTTAACAAAAATTTCAACTCTGGTAAAATACCTGAAAACTTTATTTTGTAAAGCGCAAAAACAAGCCATTAAAAGTATTTTCCTCAACCGGGTTATCAACTTATAAAAAAAATCCCTGACTATTATTGACGGCAATAAAATCTGGTATCGGACTTTTGCGGGCAAATAGATTATAAGGCCGTTTGCAAACGGCCTTTGGATTACACTCTGTACCAGAGGGTGCGGCGTTTATACCAGTGGTTATAGATATAAATCAGGACTAAGATCAGATATAAAATACCGAGACTCCATAACCCCCAGAACTTAACCTGACGGTCACTCCATTCACGGGTAATTTCGTTAACGTTCAGGGCGCTGCCGGTAATCTCGAATTCCGCATGGGGATTTTGGTGCAGAATGGAGGCTCCGATTTGATAATCCGGATTAAGGTAATCAAATTCCAGAACCAGATCGCCGTTGACTTCTTTGATATCGGAGGTAATTGCCGGCGTGGTGTTTGTCTTGTCCAGCGTATAATGCACCACCTGTGCATCTTTGGGAATAACGATACGTATCGGGTCGTGTCCTATTTTGGAAACATCTTTGCCCGAGAGCGCGTCGGCTCCTTTGTTTTGCAAAAAAATTCTGGTCATATACAGGTCTTTGTAATCCTGCCCTTTAACATTGACAGAATATTGATTCTCGTTTTGAGAAGAAATGAAAGTCACCATTTCGGTATCATATTTCAAAATCGGACGGCTGATATAAAATTGATAGTAACCGATGGCTATTGCCGATACGCCGATGATAAAGGCTCCCGTCTTGCTGGTCAGAAAATCCCAAAAGGCATTAACGGCGTTTCTCAGACGATGTCGCTGCGGCATAATTCTCTTCAGATAATTCATGATTTTCACCCTCCGGAAACCAATATAATCACTGCGGCATAAAATAAAAGGACAGGGAAGCTTTTTTAATTTGTTCCGTCACTGATTTTAACAATCGTATCTTCGATTTTGTACCCCTTTATGTGCACAACTTTAATCTTCAGGTTTTTATATTCCAGTTTAACGTTGGTTTTATTTTTTGAAATACTTCCCATCAACGACAGTACGAAACCGGCAAATGTTTCATAATCTTCGCACGGAAGCTTGATTTTCAGTTGGGCGCAAACATCGTCAATCGGCGTGTCTCCGTTGACGTACCACGAGGTTTTATTAATTTTCTTAATCATCGGCCGGCTGGGCGGAACAGAGGAATCGTCTTCAAACTCGCCGACAAGTTCTTCCAGCAGGTCGTGCATCGTGACAATGCCGTTGACTGTGCCGTATTCATCAACAATAACGGCAAAGTGATTCCGGGATTTTTGCATACTTTTAAACAAATCGTCAATATAGACGGACCCGGCAATAAATTTGGCAGGTTTTACCGCATTTTGAATAATCTGCTCTTTGCCGCCTTTTTTGAATTTGAAATAATCCTTAAGACTGAGCGTTCCGATAATATTGTCGTGATTTTTTTCATAAACCGGATAAACGGAATGCCGGGTGCGGATAATGGCTTTTTCCCAATTTTCCATCGTATCGTCAATGTTGAGCGCGATGACTTTTGTCCGGTGGGTCATAACTTCTTCCGCCGTTTTGTCGTCAAATTCAAACACGTTGTGAATAATTTTCTTTTCCGTATCATCAATAATACCGCTTTCATTGCCGGCATCGACCATAATACGAATCTCTTCCTCGGTAACCGGTTCGCTTTTTTCTTCCGGGTCGATTCTCAGCAGTCGCAGCACGGTATTTGTCGAAACGGTCAGCAGCCAGACCAGCGGCGCAAATATTTTGGCAATAAAATAAAGAAGTCCGGACATGGCCAGACCGATTTTTTCGGAATTCTGCATGGCAATCCGCTTGGGAACCAGTTCTCCCAGAATCAGCGTGACATAAGAAAGAATAAGAGTAATGCCGATAACGCTCAAAACGTTAAGTTTTGCAGGCGAAATCGTCACTCCCAGCGAAATCAGCCAGGCCACCACGCGTTCCGAAAAATTGTCCGCGGCAAAAGCGCTGGCCAAAAAACCGGCCAACGTGATTCCCACTTGGATGGTTGCCAGAAATTTAGCCGGCTGCTCGGTTAGCGAAATCAGGCGGGCGGCGCTTTTATTCCCTTCCTGGGCAAGCTTTTTTAATTTAGTATCATTAACGGAAATAACGGCAATTTCGGCACAGGCAAAAACGGCATTCAGAAAAATCAAAACAACTTGCAGCAGCAAAAGTTCTGCAACACTGGCATCAGACATTTATTTAAAGACTCTCAATTTGTTTCTACAATATTTTAAGATTATCATATAAAAGAGCAAAGGTGCAATCTTATTTTTAATTATCAAGATAAAACAAAGAAGTAAAAAGATATTTTATAAATAATTTATTTTTTTTGAAAAAATTTTTTCCCTTAAGCGAACCTTAAGTTTTGAATGTTGATGTAAAAGTGTAATCAGAGATTAACAACATTAACTTAGATAAAAGGAGATTAGATATGAATAAATTGTTTGCAGCTTCAGCTTTGGGACTTGTTCTTGGTTTTTCTGCCAATGCAATGGCGAACCCGGCCGCCGGCGGCTTTACCGGCCCCTCTCAGGCAGCGGTGAGTGTCGCCGATGCCAAAAACTTAAGCGACGATACGCCGGTGGTTTTGGTGGGCAAAATAGAAAAAAGCCTTGGCGGGGAAAAATATTTGTTTACGGATAAAACCGGTTCGGTTACAGTAGAAATTGACAACGAAGACTGGCGCGGTCTCAGTGTTAATGAAAAAGACACGGTCGAACTCCGCGGCGAAGTGGACAAAGACTTCACCAGCTTTGAAATCGGTGTTGACAGCGTCATAAAAAAGTAAAAAGGTCTAATGAATGCGAATTTTGTTGATTGAAGATGATCAACTAATCGGAGACGGTCTGAATGTCGGCCTCGGAAAACTTGGATTTGTCGTAGATTGGTTTTGCGACGGGGAAGAGGGATACGAGGCCGTCTTCCAGGCACCTTACGATGCCGTTATTCTGGATTTGGGGCTGCCCGGAAGGGACGGCCTGTCAATCCTTAAGGACTGGCGTGCCGGCGGCCGCCGGGAGCCGGTGTTGATTCTGACGGCGCAGGGGGATGTTGATCAACGGGTTGCCGGACTGGACAGCGGCGCGGACGATTATTTGCCCAAACCTTTCGCGCTGGCCGAAGTTGCCGCGCGTTTGAAGGCTTTGGGACGCCGGCACAATAATCATTTAGAACCGGTCATCAACTTGGGACGCATCAGCTACAATCCCGCCTCCAAAGTCGTGACCAAAGACGGTGAGCCTGTCTCCCTGTCTCCCAAAGAACTGCTTTTGCTTGAGTTGCTGATTGTCAATCGCAACAAAGTCTTGTCTAAGGAAAGCATAGAAAACAAACTCTATTCTTGGGAAGATGAAGTGCAAAGCAATGCGGTGGAAGTACACGTCCACCACTTGCGCAAAAAATTCGGCAAAGGGATTGTCAAAACAATCAATAAAATCGGTTATACACTTGGTGAAATATGAAAAAACTCAGTTTGAAAATCCGGCTTATCATTTCTTTTTGCGCCGCCGCGCTGCTTATTTTAGGCAGTGCGGGAATTTTGTCGTGGCACGAAAGCCGGGACCAGATAGATGAGTTTTTCGACACCTATCAATTGCTGTTGGTGAAGCAGCTTGCTTCGGCGGATTGGAATAATGTTCGCCCTGCCACGCAGGAAAAGATTAATCAGATAGTCGATAATTTTGATGACGACGGCGAAGAAGATGACGAAGCGCTTGGTTTTGCTGTTTTTGACACGCAGGGGCGCATGATTTTTCACGATAACGAAAACGGTCGGGATTTCAGATTTAATCCTCAGGTCAGAGGATTTGAAAATCAAAAAATCGGCGAGGATCAGGACAAATGGCGCCTGGTCTGGGCAGAAAGCGCCGATGGCAAATATCGGATTGCCGTGGGGCAGGAGCTGGAATACCGCGATGATATTGCTTTTGATGTTTTGGAAGAAACTTCCGGTCCCTGGATTGCCGGCTTGGGCTTCCTGTTGTTGCTGATTGTGTTGCTGGTGCATTTTGAGCTTCGGCCGCTGCGCCGGATAGCCGGAGAACTGTCTTCTCGCAAACCGGACGACCTGACGCCGTTGTCCGAGGAGAATATTCCTTCCGAAATAAAACCGTTGACAGAAGCCGTCAACCGCTTGTTCGGACGGATTGAACAAATGCTGAAACGGGAGCGCAGTTTTGTTTCCGATGCATCGCACGAATTACGCAGTCCGTTGACGGCGTTAAAAGTTCAGCTTGAGGTGGTTGAAATGTCCGGTGATGACGAAAACGCCCGCCAAAAAGCTCTGGTAAATTTAAAGGCGGGCATCGACCGCAGCACCAGACTGGTTGAGCAGCTGCTGGCTTTGTCTCGCCTGGACAGCGCGGCCCTGCGGACGACAGAGGACGAAGTTTTGGATTGGAACACGTTGTTGTCCAATGCCATTGAAGAACAACAGGGCACCAAAAAAGCGACACAGAAAATTGATGTATTTAATCGCAAAAACTGCACAATAACGCGCGGTTCAAATTTCCTGTGGTCTCTGCTGCTGCGCAATCTGTTAGACAACGCCGTCCGCTATAGCCCTGCAGACAGCAGAATAAAAATTGAATTCACCGCGGATGGCCTGACCGTTTCCAACAGCGGTGTAACAATAGATAAAAAGCATTTGCCGCATCTGGGTGAAAGATTTTTCCGACCGTCCGGACAAAAAGCCTCCGGCAGCGGGTTAGGGCTTTCGATAGTGGAAAAAATCGCCAGTCGGCACGGATATAGCGTCAGCTATCAAAACCGCAACAATGTCTTTAAGGTTATTGTCAGCAAAGCAGAATGACCGTGCAGATATGCTTTTACCGGAAATGGCAGCGGGATTATTCCCGCCACCACAGTGTTGTTTTGCTGTCCGGTGTAATCTTTTCGCCCATCAGCGGGGTTAAAATCATAAGGTCTGTTTCGCGGGCGGCTTCCAGCAGCATATCGATGGATTCATGCCAGGGATGCAGCGCCAGGTCAAAAACCGCCCAATGAACGGGAATAATCCGCGAGGTCTTAAGTTCCTGAGCCGCCTTAACGACTTCATGCGGAAACATGTGTGTATTCGGCCACCCGGTATTCCAGCCGTCAATTTCTATGGTCGTCAGATCAAAGGGGCCGTATTTTCGGCCGATTTCCGCAAAATGGTCACCGTATCCGCTGTCTCCCGCCCAATAAATATTTTTATCGCCGGAGCGGATAACATAAGAATTCCACAGGGTTTTATTTCTGTCACCCAATCCCCGTCCGGAATAATGGACAGCCGTTTCCGCCGTAATTTTCAAACTGCCGTCTTCAAACACATCGCCCCAGCCGAGCTCAATAATCCGCTCTTTGTTAATTCCCCAGCCTCGCAGAGCGACGCCGACGCCGAGCGGAACGATAAACCGGCCGGTTTTTATGGCTTGAACGGTCTTACGTTCCAAATGGTCATAATGATTGTGAGTAATGACAATATAATCGGATTCCGGCAGATTTTCAGCCTTAATCGGAGCCTCTCCATAGCGGGAAACGGCAAACGGAATAGGTGCGGCATTTCCGAATACCGGATCAAAAATAAGTCTTTTGCCGTCGAGTTCCATAATGGCGGAAGAATGTCCCAGCCAATAAAAGGCAAAATCTTCCGGCACGGACGCGAAATCACCGGCGGTCAGCTTATGCATCGGCAGCGGCTTTTGGGGAGCAAATTTGGAGCGTGTCAACAGCCTCGTCCAACTCATCGGGCCGTTTCTCACGTTATCAAAATCATAAATCATTTTTTGAGGACTTTGAAATTCGCCGTTTTTGAAATAGGGGAGCTTCTCAAACGCTGCGGTTTCTTCTTTTGAAGGCGTTTTCCCCATTTCTTGCAGAACCGAATATCCACCCGTGCCGAGAAGCACAACGGCCGCGGCCGTCAAAATACCAAACATTGTTTTTGTTCCTTGTTTCATTGTCGTAACCTTAATAAAAGCATCCGGACACTCCGGAACCGGAAAATAACTTCATATTTTTTTCAAAAAACAGGCAAGCCCTCCTTTGACGGGAGGGCTGCCGTTTCGTTATAAACCGCAGATAATAGCCAGACCGCAGGCCATAATCGTGCCGCCGGCAATTTCATGCGCATAGTTTTCCAGCTTATGGAAACGCAGAGCGTTAATTCCCAAAATTCCCAGCGTAACCGCCAGCATCATTGTGGCGATTGTCGCAATCGAGAAAATCAGAGTACTGGAAACAACTGCCGGAGCGCCCAAAACACTGGCCGCCGTTAAAATCGGCAGAAGCGCCTCGCACGGTCCCAAAACAAAAATAATAAACAAAACCCAGACGGTTATGCTTTTGTTGCTGCCGATTTCAGGCAGATGACGGTGTCCCGCATTTTTCCTATGCAGCCAGCGGTGGCGCAGTGCCCACAGCAGATAAGCCGCACCCAGGCCGATAAGAGCATAAGCCGCAACGTCTCCGCGGTTGTTTTCTATCCACACAAACTCGCTTTCGCTGAGCCAGTGTGAAAAATAGATAAACAGCAAGGCGATGAGAAGGGCGCTCAAAATATGCCCCACGCCACAGACAAAAGTCCAAAACAGCGTTCTTTTCAAACTAAAACCACGGCTTTTTCCGATTGCGATAAACGGCAGATAATGATCCGGTCCCGCAATGGTGTGAATCACCGCGGTCAGAAAAGCCGTAACCCACAATGCGGACATTGTCAAATCCGCAGAATTGTTTATACTCTCCGCAGCCGAGGCGGAAGTTGCCAAACACATCATCAGCATAAAAAATACAAGCTTTTTCATACGTTACCTTTTAAATAATTAAGTTAAGACATAATAATGATTTTAAACTTGTTTGCGGAAAATATCAAAACTTCCCGAACGAAACCCTTCCAAATCCAGCGTAACGAAATCAAATCCGAGCCGCTTTAATTTTTCAACAACGGCGGCGCTGTCGGCGGCAACGGCCGAAAGACTGTCTTTGGGGACTTCCAGCCGCGCCAGATTTCCGTGTACTCTCAGTCTGATATCGCCGAGCGCCGGAAAAGCATTTTTTATAATTTTTTCGCCTTCGGCAGCTCTTTGCAAAGAAGCGTCGTCCAACAAAGTGTTGTACTCAAACCGGGTCGCCAGACAAGGAGCCGCCGGCTTAAATGCCGTTTTCAGTCCCAACTCCGCCGAAAGTTCCCGAATCTGCCGCTTGTTGATGCCGAGTTCCGCCAGCGGAGAGACAACGCCGAGCTCTTGTAGGGCCTTGCGTCCCGGACGATAAACCTTTAAATCATCGGCATTGGTGCCGTCCAGCAAAAATTTCAAATTGTTTTGCCGTGCATATGCCGCAAATTGCGTAAAAATAGCCTTTTTGCAATGATAACAGCGGTCGGTCCGGTTATGCCGGACTTCGGGAAGGGAAAAGGGATTAAAGGAAAACACTTTGTGGCAGACATTAAAATCTTTTGCCAACCGGACGGCCTCATCGGCTTCGTCGCTGTTCTGCAGAGCGGAGCGCATTGTCAGCGCTTTCAGCGGAAACGGATTTTGTTGACAGATACGGCTTAATACCGCCAGCAGCAGAGCACTGTCCGTTCCGCCGGAAAAAGCCAGAGCAATTCCTTCCGGGGCCAGCTTTTTCAGATATGTTTCCAAATCTTTAAGCATCGGCATCCTTTGCCGCGGCGTTGCGGGCGGTTTCAAAAACCGTCCGGTAATCGGCGCCGGCTTTTCGGGCAGCTTCTTTAACGCTTTCATATTCGGGATAAAAACGCAGCAGGTCGCCCTTACGGCATTTTTTGACGCTGATTTTGCCGAATACCGTGCTCACAGTAATGTTCTCTCTTGCCATACAGGTTCTTTCCACGGGATATTTGCGCAGGCCGATGGTTGCGGTATTAAAGAAAATGATGTCTTCCAGCTGCGGCAGCAGGGAAGCGGTGGCAATAACCCTCAGAATATAAGCCGGCCGGTTTTTTTTCATGTAACAGGGTTCAAAATGAACATCGGCGGCGCCGGCTTCCAACAGCTTTTCCATCGTCAGACCGAGCTCTTCGGGGGTTGAATCGTCAATATTTGTTTCTATAACATACATCTGCTGTGAATCGGCGTTGTCTTCCAGAATAATTGCCCGCAAAAAGTTGGCATGACCGAAATCTCGTTTTCCCAACCCGATACCCGACTTAAGAATTTTGTACGAAGCCGGAAGCCGTTCCGTTGTCCTGAGCGCGGCAGCAATGGCAATACCCGTCGGCGTTACCATTTCGCCCTGAGAAGTCGTCTGGTGCAGGGCAATGCCGTATTTTTCGGCAATGTTTAAAACCGCCGGAACAGGTACCGGAAGCTGGCCGTGTTGACAGGTTACAAATCCCTGTCCCTCGCTCAGCCCGGATACAATGACATTATCGATTCCCAAATCGTCAAACAACACGGCGGCAGAAACGATATCAACAATTGAATCGATTGCGCCGACTTCATGAAAGTGAACTTCCTCTACCGGACAGCCATGAGCTTTCGCCTCGGCTTCGGCCACGATAAAAAAGATTTTTTTTGCCAGGGCTTTTGCTTTGTCAGACATTGTTCCCCGGTCAATGATTTCATAGACGTCAGACAAATGACGATGATCATGGTGATGGTGGCCGGCATGGTAAGATTCTTCGCAATGTTCCTCTTTATGATGCAGATGCACATCAAAATCACAACCGCGGATGCTGTAAGAACTTTTTTGCTCAACATGATAATCAAAACCGTCCACATGCAGACTTTTCAAGACCGCGTCCAGCTTATCTCGGCTGCCTCCCAAATCAAGCAGGGCGGCAACGGTCATATCACCGCTGATACCGCAGGCTCCTTCCAAATACAAATACTTAGTCATGATGTCTCTCCCTGATTTTAAGAATTCTGCAGGCCTGAACGGCAGCGCCGAAACCGTTGTCTATATTGACGACGGAAATTCCTTCCGCACAAGAATTCAGCATAGTCAGCAACGGAGCCAGACCGCTGAACGAAGCCCCGTAACCGACCGATGTCGGCACCGCAATAACCGGCGCTTCCACCAGTCCGGCAACAACGCCGGCCAGAGCCCCCTCCATTCCGGCAATGGCAATGACGACATCAGCTTTTCGGATTTCTTCGAGTTTGGAAAACAGACGATGAATTCCGGCCACGCCGACATCAAAATGTCTGTCGACTTTTGCACCGAAAAATTCAGCCGTCTGAGCAGCTTCTTCGGCAACCGGAACATCGGCCGTTCCGCCGGTGCAGACGGCAATCCGTCCCTTCAGCTCAAAACGTTTTTTCCCCTCCAAAACAAGGGTTTCAGAAATTTCATTATAACGCAGCGGCAAACCGGCATGACTGACGGCTTCAAATTTTTCCGCAGAACAGCGGGTGCCGAGCACCGAACAGTCCTTTTCGTGAAAAGACTGCAAAATTTTCAACAGCTGTTCCGGCGTTTTGCCCGCGCAATAAATCGTTTCCGGCGCCCCGGTCCTCTGCGGGCGATTTAAATCCAGTTTTGCAAAACCTAAATCTGCATATAAACTATCCATAAAACCCCTTTCAATATAGCATCTGCCGGACACTATAAATGTTTAAGTAAACTCTAAGTCAATAGTTTTTTATATATTTTTTTGGTGAGGGCTAAATATAATGTTTGTATTCACGAAAAAATATTTTTATCTTATCAAAGACGAAGATTTCAAAAACACGCAAACAATATTAAGAAGCGGAGACAAATGGTAGATAAAATACAAATACGCGGCGCCAGAGTCCACAATTTAAAAAACATAGACGTAGATGTCCCATTAAATAAAATTGTGGGCATTGCGGGTGTATCCGGCTCGGGAAAATCATCGCTGGCTTTGGGAATTTTGTATGCGGAAGGTTCAAGGCGCTATCTGGACGCCTTGTCCACGTATACCCGCAGACGCATGACGCAGGCAGAAAAGGCTCTTGTGGACGATGTCTTGTATGTGCCGGCGGCACTGGCGTTAAGGCAGCGTCCGGGAATACCCGGCATCCGCAGCACTTTTGGCACCGGAACCGAGTTGTTAAACAGCCTCAGACTGATGTATTCCAGATTGGCAAATCACCGCTGTCCGAACGGGCATTATCTGATGCCGACGCTGGCCGTTGCCGCCGGACAAGAGTTGGTTTGCCCCGAGTGCGGAATAAAATTTTATGCGCCGTCTGCCGAAGAACTGGCTTTTAACAGTCAGGGCGCCTGCCGCACCTGTGACGGAACCGGCATGGTCAGAACCGTTGATAAGACGACGTTGGTTCCGGATGAAAACCTGACAATCGATGAGGGGGCCGTAGCACCGTGGAATTCTCTGATGTGGTCTCTGATGACAGATGTCTGCCGGGCCATGGGCGTTCGTACGGATGTCCCGTTTAAAGATTTGACGGAACGAGAAAAAGATATTGTTTACAATGGCCCTGCCGAAAAGAAACATATTTTTTACAAATCAAAAAATTCAAACCAGGCCGGCGAGCTTGATTTTACTTATTACAACGCAACCTATACCGTCGAAAACGCATTGGCCAAAGTCAAAGACGAACAGGGCATGAAGCGTGTGGAAAAATTTCTCAAACAGGAAATCTGTCCCGAGTGCGGCGGAAGCCGCCTATCTGCGGCGGCAAGGGCGCCCAAGCTTCGGGGAATATCATTGGACGAAGCTTGTCGTCTGCCGCTTGCCGAACTTGTAAACTGGGTAAACGGTGTACCGGATACTCTGCCCGCCGAAATGCGGCCGATGGCGGAAAGCATTTGTGATTCTTTTCAAGCCACGGCCAAAAGGCTGATGGATTTGGGACTGGGGTATTTGTCGCTTGACCGGGCCGCTTCGACGCTTTCCACCGGAGAGCGTCAGCGGATGCAGCTGGCCAGAGCCGTCCGCAATCGGACAACCGGTGTCTTATATGTGCTTGACGAGCCGTCCATCGGGCTTCATCCCTCAAACATTATCGGATTGAAGGGCGTTATGCATGATTTGACGGCAGACGGAAATTCCGTCGTTTTGGTAGATCATGATACCCAGATATTATCTGCGGCCGACTGGCTGATAGAAATGGGACCGCAGGCCGGTGCCGGCGGCGGAAAGGTTATTGCCGAAGGAACCGTTGCGGATATTGAAAAAAATGCGGCTTCGGTTATCGGTCCGTTTTTGTCAGGGCGGGCAGATATCGGCAAGTTGCGGCACATCGCCGCGGACAGGATGTTCAAAGAGGGCGCAATCCGCCTGAAAACAAATTCAATCCATACGGTCAAACCGCTAACGGCAGAAATTCCCAAAGGACGGCTGACAGTCGTGACCGGCGTATCCGGATCCGGCAAAACAACTTTGATTTTGGAAAGTTTGGTTCCCGGGCTGGAGGCCGTAATCAATCATAAAAAGCTGCCGGAACATGTTTTGTCCGTCGAAGCAGGGGGAATAGAGCAGGTAAAGCTGATTGACGCCGCCCCGATAGGGATAAACGTTCGTTCCACCGTGGCGACTTATGCCAACGTGCACGACGAGCTGCGCAAGATTTTTGCCAAAACCGAAGATGCCAAACGTCTGGGATATAAAGCCGGGGATTTTTCCTACAACACCGGACGTTTGCGTTGCCCTGTCTGTGACGGAACCGGAGAGATAAGCTTGGACGTGCAGTTTCTGCCCGACGTCGAAATTCCCTGCCCGGAATGCCGCGGATCAAGATATGCCAAAGCGGCGGAAAGCATCAAATATATCAACGGGCAGGGGAGTGCCTGTTCGCTTCCGGAATTGATGGATATGGATGTAAATACCGCGCTGACCATGTGCAAGGATTTAAAAGTTGTGTATCAGCGGCTGAATGTTCTGCAGGATTTGGGGCTGGGCTACTTGACCCTCGGAGAAGAAACACCGAGCTTGTCCGGCGGCGAGGCCCAGCGCTTAAAATTAGCGGGAGAAATGGGAAAAACACAGTCGAATGCCGTTTTTGTTTTTGATGAACCGACCATCGGTCTGCATCCTTTGGATGTTCGGACGTTGCTGGGTGTTTTTCGGACACTGATAAACAACGGGGCGACGGTGATTGTGATTGAGCACGATTTGGACGTAATACGCAGCGCCGATTATATTATCGACATGGGACCGGGCGGTGGCACGGCCGGCGGAAGGATTGTCGCCGCCGGTACACCGGAGCAGATTGCTGCCAATCCGGAAAGCGTTACCGGAAAATTCATTTAGAAAAACGCCGGATTAAATTTCCGGAAAACGCAAAGTATTTTCACAAAAAAACAGAGGCCGTTCCGTTCAAGGAAACAGCCCCTGTTTTTGATAACCGTCAGGAGTCCAGAGATTATTCATTTAAAAGTCTGTTTTTGACATTCCTTCCCAAAAGAGTAATCTCCCACACTAAAGGAACATGTTGAAATGCCGGACAATCGGAAAGCAATTCATGGATGTACCCTTTTTTTAGAAAATGATTATACATTATTTCTCCTTTTTCGCGAATAAACTCATCTTTTGTTCCACGCCTTTTATCTTCGGCATAAGACAGAGCCTCTTTTATTTTTTTCAGATTCAGGGGGGGGTTTTTCCTTTTCTCTATCCTTTAATATTGCTAACAGCATAAACAAAAGAGGAAGCATGACCAAAACGGCGAAAGCAAAATCAGAATCAGTTTCTATAAATACATAGAGAAAAACGCAAAATAAGGAAATTCCGATAAAACAGCATCCGTGATAAATAATTTTTTTCTTTTCCATTTTATAAAAATTTTAAATGACACAATTATAATTAGTTAAGAGCAATATAAATAACAAATTTTGAAGTTTCAATAAATTTATTCTGGCTTCTCCGCCGGTTCGTATCCGACCGTTTCTCGGTCTTTAAAACAAAAAAACCGCCGCAAGGGCAGTCTTTTTGTTTTATGGTCGGGACGACTGGATTCGAACCAGCGACTTCTTGCACCCCATGCAAGCGCTCTACCAGGCTGAACTACGTCCCGTTATTAATCTGGCAACTTCTTCTCTATATAACCCCTTCGCACAAATTGCAAGCAAAAAATAAAAAAACTACTTTGATGCTCTGGCCAAAGCGGAAGTCAGTTCTTCTTTCATCTCTTTCAGCTGATTCTGCAAGGCGGAAATAAATGCCCGGCTGTTTTCGTCAAGCCTTTCCGGCGGCAAAACCGCCTGAAAGAAATCTTTTTGAATCTCCTCGCCGATAAGCGCCTTTACGCCTTTTTCTTTAAAAAGCTTCTGCACGCCCTCAATGGTGTAGCGTTTGTCATAAAGATAATCGCGAATGGTTCTGACGATTTCCACGTCATCCGGACGATAATAGCGCCGTCCGCCGTTGCGTTTCATAGGCTTAATCTGCGGAAACTTAGTCTCCCAAAAGCGAAGCACATGGGTCGCGACACCAAGATCTTCCGCCACTTCGGCAATAGTCCGAAAAGCCGCCTTGCTCTTATTGACAACCATAAGACAGCCCCCTGCGGCTTAGGCGTTGATAATTTTGCGCATAGTCTGCGAAGGCTTGAACGAGATTACCCTGCGCGAAGAGATAACGGCCTCCACGCCGGTTTTGGGATTCCGCCCGGCACGTTCTTTTTTCTGGCGCAGGGAAAAAGTCCCGAAAGAGGACAGCTTAACGTCGTTTCCGCTGCTGAGTTCCTTAACGATTTCGTCCAAAATCATATCCAGAATATCGGTGGAGTCTTTGCGAGAAAGACCGATTTCTTCATAAATGGTTTCAGCAACATCTGCACGGGTAATCGTTTTCATTTTCAATCCTTATCTCTCAAAAATCAAAATCATGAAAGGATAGATATACCAGAATAAAACATCTGGCAAGAGCTAATCCACAGTTTTCTAATTGTTTTTAGAGGCGGACAATCGCACCGCCCCAGGTAAAGCCGGCACCCATTGCCGACAAAACAACCATATCGCCTTTTTTGATAACGCCGCTGCTGATGTTTTCGGACAACGCCAGCGGAATAGAGGCGGCGGAAGTATTTCCGTGCCCGGCAATATTGACAATCACTTTTTCTTTGGGCAGACCGAGTTTTTCGCCGACGACGTCGATGATGCGGATATTGGCCTGATGCGGAATCAGCCAGTCGACGTCTTTGGTTTCGACACCGGCGGCTTCCATGGCCGCTTCGGCAGCCTGAGTCAGTGCATTGACGGCAAACTTAAAGACTTCCTTGCCGTCCATCGTGATAAAACCGGTCGTCTGGGTTGAAGAAACGCCGCCGGTTGTCTTCAAATCTTCATAATGCGTCCCGTCAGCATAAATTTTGGTTGAAAGCACGCCGACATCCTGAGCCGTGCCGTTGCCTTCCCGGGCCCGGATAACAATGGCGCCGGCACCGTCGCCGAACAAAACGCAGGTGTTGCGGTCCGTCCAGTCGGTAATTTTGGAAAGGCTTTCCGCGCCGATGACCAAAGCCGTTTTGATTTGTCCGAGGCGCATCATGTTGTCGGCCATGGTCAGGGCATAAACAAAACCGGAGCAGGCGGCGGAAATATCAAAAGCCGGTGTCCCGACCTTAACGCCGAGTCTGGCGGCCACTTTTGCGGCAGTCGAAGGTGTGGTGTTATCGGGGCAGACGGTAGCCAAAACAATCAGATCAAGATCTTCCGCGGCAATGCCGGCATTGTCCATTGCCATCTTGGCGGCTTCAAAAGCCATATCGGACGTCGTTTCGTTTTCAACAATGCAGCGGGCCTTAATGCCGGTACGGGTGGTAATCCACTCGTCGTTGGTTTCCACGATTTTTGCCATATCGTCGTTGGTTAAAACTTTTTTCGGCGTATAACTGCCGTGTCCGATGATTTCTGATCTAATACAATTCATAAAACGCTTCCTGTGATAATTCGTCGAGGTCGACCTTTTCGACTTCTTCTCTGATTGTTGCAACAAAATTCTGGCGCACCAGCATAATGGCGTTGTTCACCGCAACGGAGTAGCCGAGGGCGTCGGTTCCGCCATGGCTTTTGACGGTCAGTCCGTTAAGGCCGACCAGCATGGCGCCGTTATAAAGCCTGGGATCCATGGTCTTTTTGACCTTGAGCATTACGCCGAGCATAAAGGGCATTCCGATTTTTGCAAAAAAGGACTTGCCGACGGCATCTTTCAGTAGGCGGACCACCAGCCTTGCGGTCCCTTCAATGGATTTCAGGGCAATGTTTCCGGTAAAACCGTCCGCCACGATAACGTCGGCGACGCCGTCCGGAATTTCGTGCGGCTCAATATAACCGCGATAATCCAGGCTCATCCGCGAATTTTTAATCATGTGCGCGGCCTGGTGAATTTCTTCCCGGCCTTTCATTTCTTCGGTACCGATATTGAGCAGGGCGATTCTGGGTTTTTCAACGCCGAGGGCATGCCGGGCCAGAATATCGCCCATAATGGCGAATTCGGCCAGATTGATGGCGTTGCATTCGGTATTAGCGCCCAAATCCAGCATCACATATTTGCCGTGACGGTGCGGCATGATGCTGACAATGGCCGGCCGGTGGATTTTTTGAATTGTTTTCAGCACCATTTTGGAAATGGCCATCAACGCGCCGGTGTTCCCTGCCGAAACGATGGCCTGGGCGTCGCCCTTGCGAACGGCGTCAATAGCCATATACATGCTGGTATTGCGGTTGCGGATAACCTGAGACGGTTTGTCCTCGTTGTGCACGACTTCCGTAGCGTGGCGAAACTCGCAGACATTTTTCAAAGCGGGAAACTGATTGAGAATAGGCATGACCTTGGCTTCGTCCCCGAAAAGGATAAACCGTGCGTCGGGATTCTTTTTTGCGGCAAGAGCCAAACCTTCAATTACGATTCGGGGGGAATTGTCTCCCCCCATGGCATCGATGGATATGACCAGATTATTTGTAGACAAAACCTGCTCCATTCAAATGATACTCCGGACAGGCCGGAAAATAAAAAAAGATAATAAGTTACTCGGCAGTCGCTTTTTTGGCAACTACTTCGCGATTATCGTACTGACCGCAGGACGGGCATACGTTATGAGGTCTCTTCAACTCACCGCAGTTCGGGCATTCTTGATAAGAATTGGCCTTCAGAGCATCATGAGAGCGGCGCATATCGCGGCGCGATTTTGAAGTTTTCTTTTTAGGTGTAGCCATTTTTCCGTACTCTAAAGTTAATGTTATAAGTTAATTCAAACGACATTAATATCGCAGTTGATTAAAAAAATCAACTAAATAACGTCATGCTTGCGAAATTCTGAAAATCTTTTACTCAATATTTTGTTATTTTGCAAGCACTTTTTTGCGCGCCGGGATTTTATTTTTTGAGTTTGGCCAAAACATTGAAAGGGTTGGCCCGTTGGGTGGTTTCTTCGTCGAATTCGGATTTGAACTCGAAAATCTCTCCCTCGCGGCGCGGAAAATCGTCGATAATCAGGGCAATCTGTTCCATGGCGACGGCGGCCAGGTCGATTTTGCCGTCGGTGATGATATCGGGCACTTCGTCGTCAAATTCAAACGCCATTTCGCGAAGTTCGGCCGGGGTGAGTTTGGTGTCAAAAGTGACTTCGAAGTCGGTTTCGTAGGGTTTGACGAACTTTTCCAGAGAGATGACGCTGGTCTGTTCCAGTTCGGCGCGGGCGGTGCCCCAGACTTTGATAAGGTGTTGTTTGCGTTCGGGCTTAACGTGGATTTCCGCTTCAAACGATTTGACGTCGTCGATTTTCAGAATATCCCTGATATAGGGCAGATTTTGGGGCGCGGCCTTAAGATGATAGAGTTTTTCGGCGGGCGTCAACTCATCGACATCCAAAGGATAAGAAAAAAGGTTTTGCATTAATACTTTCCTTATGCTATAAAGCAACTAAATATATGCAAAGATATAACTGCAAGGATACCCGCATGTCAATAAACAAAATGTTTTGCGTCTGTTCCGTAGCCGTGCTGCTGACGGCAGGCTGTTCCACCGACAAAGCCAACGAATGGTTTGTCACTCACAACGGCAACATGCCCTCAAATGAGCGGATAGCCCGGATTGGCGTCGGCGATACCAAAGACGAGGTCAGTCGGGTTCTCGGCGCGCCGTCATCTGTAGTGTCTTTTGATAAAAACACCTGGATTTACATGTCTTCGGATGTCAGACGGATTGCTTTCTTTGCGCCGGAAGAGATTAACCGTGATGTTTTGACCATTAAGTTTAACGATGAAGGGGAGGTTGTCGCCGTTAATCGTCTGAATAAGCAAAACGGACAGGAGATTGCCGTCAATACGGACGAAACAAAAGCTTACGGCCAAAATCCCGGCTTTTTCCAAAAATACTTCGGCGGGGTAGGGCAGTATAATCCCTTCGGCCGGGTAAACAGTTCCCAGTTGTAATCAGGAACGTATTCATATTTTCAACACCGGGTGCGAAATGCCGCACCCGGCATTTTTTTATCAGCCTCAACCAGCACCATATTTGCAGAAGAGTGGAATTCTCAAAACAGCCGCTTAAGTTTCGCCACCGGCGGCTCGCCGGGCCCCCAGGCGCTGCCTGGCATAAGATGTTATGATGAAGGGATTGGAGAGGGAAAAGTCGGATAAAACATAAGTTTTAAGGGCGTTTTTAAAGCCGCCGAGAGGGTGAATCCGCATAAAATGAGTTTTCCGTCCAGAGATGTTAATTAATAATTGACACGAGTCCGGAAACGTGTTAAATTGAAAGCTAGGATATCCGGACTAACAGAAGAAGGACGACGAAGATGAGCAGAATGAGCACGAAGTACATGGCAGCATTTACGGCAGTGTTGTTCGGTTTATATAGT
>CALXLC010000006.1 GCA_944389095.1 uncultured Alphaproteobacteria bacterium | reverse complement strand
CCAATCTGAGTAATTTTCCTGAATTCTTGCGATAACAAATTGATTGCTAAAATCAAGAGTGACATTTACATTGTCAATTTTAATTGTTTCCATAATTTGTAATATTTTAATAGTTCAACATAATTATTTTATTTTGCAAGCATTATATCGGGATTTTGTAAAAAGTAAATGATTTTGTGTTGATAGTAGTCCGTGGGGCGTCTTGACGTCCCTGCCAGTTAAGATAAGCCGTCCGAAAGGGCGGTTTTTCTTTTATAAAACAAGTGCTTAACTGAGTCCGTGTGAGGTGTGCCAAATGAGGCCATTTCCCGCTGGTTACACGGACTATCCCAGGTGAAATCCTTTATTTTACAAGTAGTTAGTACAGTTGGAAACTTATTGATATTCGGGATTATTTTGATTCTAACGTAATATATTGGGGCAGAATGATGCCGCCTTTGATGACAATCAGATAGTATGGGACGACGGAAAAACGCAAGCCTAATTTTTCATCACAAACAGACCAATCTACCGGGGAGGTGTCAATTTCGTTAATTGATGCTAATTCCACTAAACGTTCATCAACGCCTTGTGGAAAATCTTTATCTAAGTTTGGTTTGATTGCCGGACTGACATAAACGGCTTCAATTAATCCGTCTTTTTGTAAAGCGTCTAAATCTATTGAAAACAAATCTGCGTTCTCAATAAAAGGTTTGAACATATTGATACTTTTATCTGTCCATTGAATGGGCTCGGAAAAACCGCGAATGGCACGGCTGCGCCCCTCAAAACAATTTTCCATCCATTTGACAATTCCAGAGTGGGTTGTTTCGCCACCGGTGCGTTTGTAGTAGTAGCTTAAATCGGCATTAGGATTTTTTGCAAAAGATAATATCCCTTCTGTTAGAGCTGTGTTTCCTTTGGTGATGTAGTGATAAAGTTTTGCCATATTAATGTTTTCCAAATTTTTTGTACACTATAACATATTTTTCGGATAGATGAAATATAAAAAATCCGTGGATTGTCTTACTGCCCCTGCCAATAAAAGAACCGTCCGAAAGGACGGTTTTTATTTAATTAATTGCTCAGTTGAGCCCGTGTCAGGTGTGTTTAATGAGGTTATTTTCCGCCGGGGGTATACCGACTTCCCAAATAAAATCCTTAGGAGACGTTTTGATATTATCAATTTCGGCCAATTTTATCATACGTTCATTGACATCTTGTGATAAATTTTGTTCAGTCCGGGGCAGAGTCCCGGGAAATATAAACAGTTTCAATATTTTATAACAACTTTCTCTATATCTGTTTTTTGTTTTTCATCAAACAAGGCATAACCGGACGGTGTAAAGGCAACAGGTCTGATTTTTCCTTCTTTCATCCAATAACGAACAGAGGAAACCGGAACATTACACAACCTTGCAAATTTGGAAATTGTCAGCAATGATTTATCGGGTTCTTGCTTGTTAATGTCTAATAAATCAATCATCATCTTAAGTGAACGGTTCATCGCCGAAAGCATAAATTTATAATAAGGTTCGCTGTTTTCCTTTGTCTGGTACGTTTCTAAGGCACTTAAATATCTTCTTCTGTCAATGGTGCGGATAATAATCGGCATATAACCGTTTTCAAGTAACATACTATTAAGTAACAGTCTTGCCGTTCTGCCGTTGCCATCAACAAAAGGATGTATGGTTACCAGGCGATAATGAGCTTCAATCGCTTTTATGAGCATGTCATCTTCTTTTTTTACCAGCCAATCGTAGAAATCTTTCATTATGTCAGGAACTTTCAACGGATTAGGCAAGATGGTTTGTGAACCGGATATTCTGATCCGGACGGAACGATAAAATCCAGCATTGGTATCATCTATCCCGGATAAAATAATTTTATGAATCTGTAAAATATAGTTTTCATCAATTTTAATGTTATTTTGCGCAGAGTTTCTTATAAACTCAAAGGCCTTGGCATGATTAATTGCTTCCAGATAATCATTGATTGGTTTTGCGCCGGAAGTTATTTTTTCTTCAATAGCTATCTCGGTTTCTTTTCTGGTTAAAGTATTTCCCTCAATGGCGTTGGAAGTATAGGCTAATTCGGTTTTCAGCCATTTATCCAAAACCTTTTGATTGTCTTTGTTTTTCAGAAGATTTTGTAAGATAGTCTCGTTTTCTTCAATTTTTAATCTGGTTTCCTGCATGGCTGCTTCATACTTTATGGTTTTAATATATTTAAACCATAAACCTTAAAACTCAAAATGTCAATATAACACTTCATAGTTTGCATATAATAAAAGCATGAAGTTTGTTTGGCGGTTTTTCCTATTTAATTGATTTTAGGGTAGTAAAGTTGATAAGGGGTTTGTTTTGAATTAAAATGAAACGCCATCGGCGTTACCCGTGGCGTTTCATTCTCCTAAGATTCCGGCAATCGGGAGCATAAATGCTCCTCCAATCAGGATATTAAAAAAAATAAATAGCAAAGCGATTGCGAGGACTTGATAATCTTTTTCGTCCTCTATAAAGTGCAAAAGGAACTTCCCTGCACCAAATGTACACCCAACAAGGCTAATACTTGCCTGTATTTGCATTGTCAGGTTTTCTAATACGCCTGACATTGTTCCATAGATAATTGCACCTACGGAATAAATGGTCAGAGCTACGATGCCGACCCAAAAAAGGGTAAATTTCATGTTTAGATTCATATTCATAATAATTTTTTTTTAATTTGTTATTGAATTTAATATAGCACGTTTTTTCTCTTAGGGCAATATTTTTTATATGCAATATATCCGTCCGGATTAAAGAGTAATAATATTTTCTGATTTAATTTTTGTGCAAAAATATTATGTTTTTGATATTTCAGAGTTTGAGGGGATGGAGAAGGACTTTGAATTTATGGGGCGAAATCCTCGGGAATATTCGGCAAAATTGCGAATATATCTATTGACAGATAAAAAATAATTTAATATGTTGGCGGCATTACGCCGGGATATGTTAAGCTGTTGCCGGGCATGTGTTTTGCCGGGCGTGTTCTGCTGGTTTCCCGGTAGGGAAGAGTTGTTTTAATCTTTTTATATGGATAAGACCATGGCAAAAATCAGCCCGATACAGTTTTTAAGACAGGTCAAACAGGAAGTCAAAAAAGTTACCTGGCCGACCAAGAAAGAAGTGATGCAGACTTCGGTTATGGTTATCATTATTGTTGCCGTTGCCGCCGCGTTTTTCTTTTTGGTCGATCAAATTCTCGGTTGGGCGGTTAAGTTAATTTTTGGTCTTGGAGTTTAGTCTGATGGATGCTCGTTGGTATGTTGTAAATGTTCACTCCGGCTGTGAGAAAAAAGTAGCCGAATCTATTAAAGAACAGGCCGTTCTGAAAAAAATGGAAGACAAGATCTTTGAGGTTATGATTCCGACCGAAGAAGTTGTCGAGGTTAAGAAAGGCGCAAGAGTCAGCAGTGAACGGAAATTCTTTCCCGGGTATATCCTGGTTAAGATGATTATGACCGACGAGGCCTGGCATTTGGTTAAAGATAATCCGAATGTTACCAATTTTCTGGGCAGCCGCAATAAGCCTTATCCGATTACCGAGGCGGAAGCTCAGCGTATTATCACCCAGATGCAGGAAGGGATTGAACGGCCTCAGACAGTGGTTAATTTTGAGGTGGGTGAGCAGATTCGTGTTTGCGACGGTCCGTTTGCTTCGTTTGTCGGGTTGGTTGAAGAAGTTGATGCCGAAAAGTCAAGAGTTAAAGTTTCGGTGTCCATTTTCGGGCGTTCAACGCCGGTTGAACTTGAGTTTTCTCAGGTAGAGAAAATTTAAGCGTTGAAAACGATTTTTTAGGGCATTTTAAGACTGCGTCATTTTTTTATAATTTTCGGTCTTAAAATGCCTCTTTTTTTTGCGGAGGCGGAAATGTTTAAAAATTTTGCGGCTGAATTTAAAAAATTTGCAATGCGCGGCAATGTTATCGACATGGCGGTCGGTATTATTATCGGCGCGGCTTTCGGCAAGATTGTGGATTCACTGGTTAAGGATATTATCATGCCTCCCATTGGCTTGCTGCTTGGCAAGGTCGATTTTACAAATTTGTTTTTGGTGTTGAAAAGCGGTGTTACGCCGCCGCCCTATGCCTCTCTGTCTGCGGCTCAGAATGCCGGTGCGGTGACATTGAATATCGGCTTGTTTGTGAATGCGGTTATCAGTTTTGCCATCGTGGCTTTTGCCGTGTTTATTCTGATTAAAGGGATTAACGAATTGCAGGCAAAAATAGACAAGAAAGCAGCCGCAGACGAAGCTAAAAACGAGCCGAAAACAAAAATATGTCCTTATTGCTGCAGCGAAATTCCGGTGCCGGCGGTCAGATGTCCGCATTGTACTTCGGAGCTTCCGGCAGAAAAGGCGAAGAAGAAATAAATTTGAAAAACCGCTCCGAAGGGGCGGTTTTTTTTGATGAGTTTCAGGCTGTTTGCCAGCCTTTGGCCGCCCGGGACCAAAGTTGCCGGTTTCCTTCGCCCGGGCGGACCAATATTCCGCCGACGGTCGGGGTGCGGCAGCCGGTTGTTTTCGGAAACGAAAAAGGTTCGCGGTTAAGCAGGCATCCGGCCATGTCGGCAAAAATGCGCGCCTCCATGTATCGACCGCTGTAGCCATAGTTATCGGCCCATTCGATTTTGGCCCGGGGATTTTTGATTTTTTCAAAAATTTCAAAATGTTCCGGCAGGACTTCACTTTGTCCGCGAAGCAGTTTTTGAAAGTCTCCGGTTATGACGGGATTGTTCCAGCCGCCGCCGAAAAGAAGAAAATAGTCCGGCGTTTTGATTGGCGAAAAACGCAGTGTGTAAGCAAAAATATAGGCACTGAAAAATTCGGCGGTGCGAATACGGTCCTCAAAAGGACGTTTTGCATCTCTCAGGGACGGAAGAATTTTGTACCAGGCCGGATCGGAAGATTTGGGAGGATTTTTGAGCAGAAAATTTTCGCCTTTTTGGGTGCAGACCGCCTGTTCAAACAGTTCTTTTAGCAGAGAAAAGCTGATTTTGCCGCGGCGGCCGTAATTGCCGTCAAAATCGCAGGCTTCGTTTTTTTCGGTGCGGGTGAGAGTGTCAACCAGGTGATTAAACGGACCTGTGTCCCATCCCACAACGTGTTTTTGATAAGCAATCGTAATGTTTCCGGTATTGCCGCCATTGCAGAATACGACCGGATAAATGCCCCGCTGCTTCAGGCTTTCGGCCAGATGTCGGTTGTGGACGGGAGCCAGCGGCGCGGCCTCGCCGCCGTTCATCAAATCGTCGGAGCGGAAATCAAAAGCTACCGGTCGTCCGGTCATGTCGGCAAGCATTTGTCCGGAGCCGATTTGCAGGGTACAGGGCTGTTGTCCGGTTGCCGCAACGGAGGGTGGCAGGTGGTAACAGGTTTGTCCGTGAAAGCCGATGATATCAATCTCGTTTGGGGCGAGTCCTGATTTATCAATGAGTTCATTGACGGTACGGGCAACCAGGGAAACATAAGCATCGTGTATTTCTCTGAAGCGGGCTTCCGGCGCGGCGGCAATGCTCTTTATGTCGCCGTTGTTTTGAGCCAGCGTTTTTTTCAGCCTGCGAAACCCGTCCGATATTTCCTCAGGCATGGCGACCGTATGTCCGCAGATGTCGGTTATTTTTTCGTTTTCAAAACGGGTCAGCACCGCGTCAACGGCATCCAGAGAATTGCCGGTCATGACGCCGATGCTGGTGTAGGCTGAAGTCATCGAAAGAATCCTTTTTTGTTTTTGATGATTGTAGCAGGGGTGTCTTAACATAAATTTAAGGCCCTGTTTTGTTGTTTTCAAAACGGGGCCTTTAGCGTATCATTTAGAATGAAAGAGAGGTTTTATAATATTCTTTTTCATTCAGAATGGCGGTCTTTACTTTGTAAAGCCGGGTCAGGTCATTTTTTAGTCTGACAATTTTTCGGCCGAAGCGGAATTTGTCTTCTGAGCGGCTCATTTCTGTTTTCAGGCGGGAGATTTTCTCCTCTTTGCCTTTGATGATGTTGTCCGTGGATACTTCATCCTCCAGCAAAGAAATATTGGCCTGAGTTGCGTCTGACATGATTTTTGCGCAGAAATCAGTCGGCACAACGTAGATTTGATTTTGAGCGTCAATGCGGATGATTTTGACTTTAATCACATCCATGACATTTTTGCTCATCATCAAAGTGCTCCACCATGAAGGGTCTTTGAGGTCGTCAAAGCGGATAACGGCATGCAAGCCTTCCGGCAGGGATACCAAAACTTCATGGCCTTCTCGGGCGAGGAGCTGAGCCCGTACTTTTGCGCCAACGCATATGCCTGGATATGCAGTTTGGCCGGCTTTGTGTTTACACATAAAGCATTTTTTTAGGGGGGGGGATAATTTAAGAAAAATTTTTGTCTATTTTTACTGTACACTATCGGATATGTTTTGACAAGTATAAATTTATACATTGTGACTCTTTTCAATGGTTTAAATGACATTTTGTTGAAGAAAATGCTTGCAAAATGAATTTGTTGTGGTATATAGAGGCGACTCTTTTAGGAGCGGCTGTGTACAAAATCTGTGCGAATCGTTGCTTTTAAGGGTTTTTGTTTAACGTAATTCGTGGGAGGCCAGCCATGGCCTGACAGACCACGAACCTAACAAGAGGTATGAAAATGGCTAAGTCTAAAAAGAAAATTTTAGGTTTAATCAAGCTTCAGATTCCTGCCGGCAAGGCTAACCCGTCTCCTCCGGTCGGTCCTGCGCTGGGTCAAAAAGGCTTGAATATTATGGAATTTTGCAAAGCATTTAATGCTGCTACCCAGAAATTGGAACCGGGAATTCCGGTGCCGGTCGTAATTACGGCTTTTGAAGATAAGTCTTTTACCTTCATCACCAAACTGCCGCCGGTATCTTATTATCTGAAAAAGGCTGCTAACGTTAAGTCCGCTTCCAAAGAGCCGGGCAAAGTTGTTGCCGGTCAGGTTACCATGGCTCAGGTTAAAGAAATCGCCGAAACCAAAATGCCGGATTTAAACTGCTCCACCGTTGAAGCAGCGATGAATATGGTTAAAGGTCAGGCCGTTTCTATGGGTATCAAGGTTGTGGAGTAGTATCATGTCTGGAAAAAGAATCGTAAACGCTTATAAAACAGTTGATAAGAATCAGGCTTATTCCCTGAAAGACGCTGTTAAAATCGTTAAGGAAAATGCTACCGCAAAATTTGACGAGACCATTGATATCGCCGTTAATCTCGGCGTTGATCCGAAGTATGCCGACCAGATGGTTCGCGGCGTCTGCTCTCTGCCTCACGGTACGGGCAAGACCGTTCGCGTCGCCGTTCTGGCTCAGGGGGAAAAGGCCGATCAGGCCAAGGCGGCCGGTGCCGATATTGTCGGAGCCGAAAGCCTGATAGATTCCATTCTGAGCGGCAAAGTTGATTTTGATCGCTGCATTGCCACTCCCGATATGATGGGAATGGCCGGTAAAGTTGCCCGCATTCTGGGGCCCAAAGGCCTGATGCCGAACCCGAAACTGGGAACGGTTACCACCGATGTCGAAAATGCCGTTAAAAAGGCAAAGGCCGGTGAAGTTCAATATCGTGTTGAGAAGAACGGTATTGTTCATGCCGGTGTCGGCAAAGCCAGCTTCAGCGAAGACCAGCTTTATGAAAACGCCAAGGTTTTCATTGATGCGATCATTAAAGCCAAACCTGCCGGTGCCAAAGGAACTTATCTGAAAAAGATTTCCCTTTCCAGCACGATGGGTGTCGGTGTTAAGGTTGACAGCACGGCTCTTTAAGCGGAGTTGTGTGCCGGACGGCACCAGGTGCTGCTCGGCAAGAAAAAGTTTCGGACGGTGAGCTTTATCACCGTCCACTCTCAGAAACATAAGGCTTGCGCCGGTGTTTCTGAAAACTGTCCAAGACCGTAGGGAGCGACGGCGGTAATTCCGCAGGAGCTTTAAGTATCCTACGCAGACGGGAGTAAGAATATTTTATCAATTTTTTCTCCTGGACAGATAAGGTCCCGCCGGGACGGAACCGGGAGAAATTTTCTCCCAAAGCATTCCGGTCTTGGCGGTTGTGTAAAAGTCTGCATCGTTTCTGTGACGAAATGGTGCTTAATTGGAGACAACAAGTGAACCGCGAAGAAAAAGCACAATTGCTCAGTGAACTGAATGAGTTGTTTAACGGTGCCGAAATTGTTGTGGTTTCCCATTATAAAGGGTTGACCGTGGAAGAGGTTTCGGAACTGCGCAACAATATCCGCAAAGCAGGCGCTGGGTTCAGAGTTACTAAAAACCGGATTACTCGTCTTGCTCTTAAAGGTACCAAGTTTGAGGCTATAGCCGATTTGTTCACCGGTCCGACCGCTATTGCGTTCGCCAATGATCCGATTTCGGCGTGCAAAGCTTGTATCGAATTCGCCAAAACCAATGAAAAGCTGGTTGTTATCGGCGGCGCTATGGGAACCGGCGTTCTCTCTCTTGATGAGATTAAGAAACTGGCCACCATTCCTTCGCTCGACGAACTGCATGCCAAGATTATTGGTTTGCTGCAGGCTCCTGCCGCTCAGCTGGCAAGAGTTACCAAAGCTTATAGCGAGAAGGAAGCCGCGTAATCAGTTATTTGTGCCGGCGTTGCGGTAAAGATTTTGCGCCTGTCGGCATAATAATGACGGTTATGATGCGAGAGTAACTGAGTTAAAGTTTTTAGAATTTGAAATTTAATTTATTTATGGAGAAAAAAAATGGCCGATTTAGCCAAATTAGTTGATGAATTGTCAGCCCTGACCGTTATGGAAGCTGCTGACCTGTCCAAAATGCTGGAAGAAAAATGGGGCGTTTCCGCTGCCGCTGCCGTAGCCGTTGCTGCCGGTGGTGCCGCTGCCGGTGCTGCTGCCGAAGAAAAAGATGAATTTGATGTTGTTCTGGCCGAAGCCGGTGCCAACAAGATCAACGTCATCAAAGAGGTTCGTACCATTACCGGTCTGGGACTGAAAGAAGCCAAAGATCTGGTTGACGGTGCACCGAAGACCATTAAAGAAGGCGTTGCCAAAGCTGAAGCTGAAGAAATGAAGAAGAAGCTGGAAGAAGCCGGCGCCAAAGTTGAACTGAAGTAATGATAAAATTTGCATAACAGTTCATCCAGAGCTAAAATTGCAAAAGGAGAAAATTTATGTACTTTGTTGTACACTGAAATTTTCTCCTTTTTTATTTGTCTTTGTGTCCGGGCCGTTTTTGAACTTTTATTAATTTCGGCGGTGTAAAAAAACGGAAAATTGACAAAATGAAGCGAATCGGTTTCGGATATAAACGAATCGGCGAAAAGCAAAAAATGACTCTTAATCCCGGAGACTGAAAAAATTGTTGTGCAAAGAAGATAAAAAACTTGACTCATTTTGTGTAAAAATTCTTGCAATTTGACTCGGCCGGGTATAAAAGAAAGCGAGTTTTTAAAGTATTATTTTTGCGAATCGCGGTCAAGGGGGCGATTGCCTTGCGGTTTGGCGCGGTTTTTATTTTTTGTTTTCAGTTAACGTATGTTATTTAACCTTCTGCTGACGGGTTTTGGATGGTTTCCGATAGGATGGTCGCAGAATTCAACCACAAGGATTAAAGCACAATGAAGGAATCTTATACGAGCAAGAGACGTGTAAGAAGAACGTTCGGCAAAATCGACGCCGTCGCCGACATGCCGAGCCTTATCGAAATTCAAAAAGGTTCTTATGACAGTTTTATCCAGGCAAAAGGCGCCGAAAAATGCGAGTTCGGTCTGGAAGAGGTTTTCAAATCTATTTTTCCTATTAAAGATTTTTCCGGAAACGGCGAACTTGAGTTTGTGAAATATGAACTCGAAGAGCCCAAGTATGACGTTGATGAGTGTATCAAACGCGATATGACTTATGCCGCTCCGGTTAAGGCGACGTTGCGTCTGGTGGTTTGGGATACCGATGAAGCCACCGGTGCCAAATCTATCCATGATATTAAGGAACAAGACGTTTATATGGGCGATATTCCGCTGATGACGGATAAAGGTACCTTTATCTGCAACGGCACCGAACGCGTCGTTGTTTCTCAGATGCATCGTTCTCCGGGCGTTTTCTTTGATCATGACAAAGGAAAGACCGTCGCTTCCGGTAAATATTTGTTTGCCGCGCGGGTTATTCCGTATCGCGGTTCCTGGCTGGATTTTGAATTCGATGCGAAAGATTTGGTTTATGCCCGAATCGACCGTCGCCGCAAACTGCCGGTAACTTCCATCCTGTATTCTTTGTATTCCAAGGAGACTGAAGAAAAAATCGCCAAACTGGCCAAGCAGGGCAAACAGATTGATCCGGCCGAAATCAAAGGAATGGATAAAGAAGAAATTCTTAATTATTTCTATGATGTCGATACCTATGCCGCCGATAAAAAAGCCTGGAAGGTCAAATTTGTTCCGGAACGCATGAAGGGCGTGAAATTTGATTTTGATTTGGTTAATGCCAAAACCGGTGATGTCGTTCTGGAGGCCGGTAAAAAGCTTTCTCCGCGCATGGCTCAAAAGCTGGCGGACGAAGGCTTGGAATATTATAAGGTTACCGCGGCTCAGATGCTCGGCAAGTTTTTGGCGAATAATGTGGTTGTCGCCAAAACGGGAGAAATCCTGGCTGAAGCCGGCGATGAAATTACCGAAGAAATGCTGGAAAAATTTGCGGCTAACAAAATCAACGAAATTAAAACGTTGTTTATTGACAATGTCAATGTCGGTCCGTATATCCGCAATACGCTGGCCAGTGATAAAAACAGCTGCCGCGAAGAGGCGTTGCTGGATATTTACCGCGTTATGCGCCCGGGAGATCCTCCGACCTATGAGACTGCAGATCAGTTGTTTCACGGTTTGTTCTTTGATCATGACCGCTATGACCTGTCTTCGGTCGGCCGTGTGAAGATGAACGCCGCTCTGGATATTTCTTTTGATGATGCTCCGGATACCTGCCGTGTTTTGCGTAAAGATGATATTCTGCGTATTGTCAAAAGATTGTGCGAATTGCGCGACGGCAAAGGCGAGGTTGACGATATCGACCATCTCGGCAACCGTCGTGTCCGTTCCGTCGGTGAGTTGATGGAGAATCAGTATCGGATGGGCCTGCTGCGTATGGAGCGTGCCATTCGCGAAAGAATGAGTTCGGAAAACCTGAATAACGTTAAGCCGCAGGATTTGGTTAATGCCAAGCCGATTGCGTCGGTTATTCGCGAGTTTTTCGGTTCTTCCCAGTTGTCACAGTTTATGGATCAGAACAATCCGTTGTCCGAGATTACGCACAAGCGCCGTTTGTCTGCTTTGGGACCCGGCGGTTTGTCCCGCGACCGCGCCGGTTTTGAAGTCCGCGACGTGCATCCGACTCATTACGGTCGCATTTGCCCGATTGAAACGCCGGAAGGTCCGAACATCGGTTTGATTAACTCTTTGTCGACATATGCCCGGATTAACAAATACGGCTTTATTGAATGCCCGTACCGCAAGGTTGTTAACGGCGTCGTTACCAAAGAAGTGGTTTATCTGTCGGCCAATGAAGAAGGCAAGTTTAAAATTGCCGAAGCCAATGCCAAGGTTAAGGATGACGGCCATTTTGAAAATGATTTGATTGCCTGCCGTAAGGCCGGTGAATTCGAGTTTGCCCATCCGGAAGAAATCGATTTTATCGATGTTTCGCCAAAACAGTTGGTTTCCGTGGCTGCAGCTTTGATTCCGTTTTTGGAAAACGATGACGCTAACCGTGCTTTGATGGGTGCCAACATGCAGCGTCAGGGTGTTCCTTTGCTGCGTTCTGAGGCTCCGCTGGTCGGTACCGGTGTGGAAGACGTGGTTGCCAAAGATTCCGGCGCAACGGTTGTCTGCAAATATGACGGTATTGTCGACTCGGTTGATGCCAATCGTATCGTGGTTCGTTCCAAGGACGAACATTCGGCCGAAGCCGGTGTTGAAATTTATCGCTTGTCGAAATTCCGCCGCTCCAACCAAAATACCTGCATTAATCAGGTTCCGCTGGTGAAGGTCGGTGATGAGGTTCATGCCGGCGATATTATGGCTGACGGTCAGTGTACCGATATGGGCGAACTGGCTTTGGGTAAGAACGTTTTGGTCGCTTTTATGCCCTGGAACGGTTTGAACTACGAAGATGCCATTTTGTTGTCGGAACGTATTTCCCGCGATGATGTCTTTACGTCTCTGCATATTGAGGAATTTGAGGTTATGGCCCGTGATACCAAACTGGGTCAGGAAGAGATTACCCGTGATATTCCCAATGTCGGTGAAGAAGCGTTGCGCAATTTGGACGAGGCCGGTATCGTTTATATCGGTGCCGAGGTTAAAGCCGGTGATATTTTGGTCGGCAAGGTGACGCCCAAAGGCGAATCTCCGGTTACGCCGGAAGAAAAACTGCTGCGCGCCATCTTCGGTGAGAAGGCTTCCGATGTCCGCGATACGTCGCTGCGCGTTCAGCCGGGTATTGAAGGAATTGTCGTCGATGTTCACGTCTTCTCCCGCCGCGGCGTTGAGAAGGATGAGCGTGCCTTGTCAATTGAGCAGGAAGAAATTTCTCAGTTGGCCAAAGATCGTGATGACGAAATGGCAATTATCCGCCGTAACGTCGAAGCTCGTCTGAAATCCATGCTCTTGGGTCATCAGGTGGTTGATGCGCCGAAAGGCATTTCCAAAAATGCGACTTTGACTGAGGAGTTGTTTAACAGTATTCCGTCTTCACAGTGGCGTAAAATCGTGGTTAAGGATGAGGACGTTATGGCCAAAGTTGAGGAATTGCTCAACGCCTATGATGCCAGAATGGAAAAAATCCAAAAGCACTTTGACGACAAGGTTGAGAAAGTTCAACGCGGCGACGACTTGCTGCCGGGTGTTCTGAAAATGGTCAAGGTCTTTATTGCCACCAAGCGTAAAATTCAATCCGGTGATAAAATTGCCGGACGCCATGGTAACAAGGGTACGATTTCCCGTGTTCTGCCGCTGCAGGATATGCCGTATATGGAAGACGGCACTCCGGTTGACATTGTGTTGAACCCGCTGGGCGTTCCGTCCCGTATGAATGTGGGACAAATTTTGGAGACTCACCTCGGCTGGGCAGCACAGAAACTGGGACAGCAGATTAATGAGCTGTGGGAACAGTACAAAGCCGGCCAGGCCAGCGAAAAAGAACTTCGCGCCAAACTTAAAGATGTTTACGGCGAGAAGCAGTATAAACGTGATATCGAAAAAATGACTATGGACGAGCTGGATTTGATGATTCCGAATCTGAAACGCGGCGTGCCGATGGCAACACCGGTCTTTGACGGCGCTTCGGGTGACGATATCAACGAAATGCTTACCAAGGCGGGACTGCCGACATCCGGACAGATTGATTTGTATGACGGCCGTACCGGTGAGAAGTTTGATCGTAAGGTTACCGTCGGTATCATTTACATGATTAAACTGCACCACATCGTTGATGAAAAGATGCATGCCCGTTCGGTCGGTCCGTACAGTCTGGTTACCCAGCAGCCGCTGGGCGGTAAGGCTCAATTCGGCGGACAACGTTTCGGCGAAATGGAAGTTTGGGCTCTGCAGGCTTACGGTGCCGCCTATACTCTGCAGGAAATGCTCACCGTTAAATCCGATGACGTTAACGGCCGTACCAAGGTTTACGAATCAATTGTTCGCGGCGAAGACAGTTTTGAGGCCGGAGTTCCGGAATCCTTCAACGTCTTGGTTAAAGAAATCAAGTCGCTGTGCCTGAACGTTGAATTGATGAACGAAGAAGTGTAAGTTTAAGGAGTTTTAGACAATATGAATGACATTATGAAATATTTTGGTCAACAGGTTTCAGGTGAATCTTTTGACCAGATTAAAATTTCCATCGCGTCTCCCGAACAAATTCGTTCATGGTCGTATGGTGAGGTTAAAAAACCGGAAACCATTAACTATCGTACGTTCAAGCCGGAAAGAGACGGTTTGTTCTGCGCCCGTATTTTTGGTCCGGTCAAAGACTACGAATGCTTGTGCGGAAAATACAAACGCATGAAATATCGCGGCGTCGTTTGCGAAAAGTGCGGCGTTGAAGTTACGCTTTCCAAGGTTCGCCGTGAGAGAATGGGGCATATTGAACTGGCCGCGCCGGTTGCTCATATCTGGTTTTTGAAATCGCTGCCGTCGCGTATTTCCCTGCTGACGGATATTCCGATGAAGGCTTTGGAACGTGTTCTGTATTTTGAAAGCTACATCGTTATTGAACCGGGTCTGACCCCGTTGTCGGTTAACGAGTTGCTGACGGAAGAGCAGTATCAGGAAGCGATTGACGAATACGGCGAGGATTCTTTCCGTGCCGGTATCGGTGCCGAAGCTTTGCGCGAGATTTTGGCAGCCATTGATTTGGAAGCCGAACGCAAGGCCATTCGCGATGAATTGAAGGATAATGCTTCGGAAGCCAAGCGTAAAAAGCTGGTTAAACGTTTGAAGATTATTGAATCCTTTATTGAATCCAATACCAAACCGGAATGGATGATTTTGACGGTTCTGCCGGTTATTCCGCCTGAGCTGCGTCCTTTGGTTCCGTTGGACGGCGGACGGTTTGCCACGTCGGATTTGAACGATTTGTACCGCCGGGTTATCAACCGTAACAATCGTTTGAAGAGACTGATTGAACTGCATGCCCCGGATATTATCATCCGCAACGAAAAACGCATGTTGCAGGAATCTGTTGACGCTTTGTTTGACAACGGCCGTCGTGCCCGTGCAATTACGGGAACCAACAAACGTCCGCTGAAGTCTTTGTCCGATATGCTGAAAGGTAAACAGGGCCGTTTCCGTCAGAATTTGCTGGGTAAACGCGTTGACTATTCCGGTCGTTCGGTTATTACGGTAGGTCCGGAACTGAAACTGCATCAGTGCGGTTTGCCGAAGAAGATGGCTCTGGAGCTCTTTAAGCCGTTTGTTTATGCCAAGCTGGAATTGTACGGTCATGCGACAACAATTAAGGCTGCTAAGAGAATGGTTGAAAAAGAACGTCCGGAAGTTTGGGATATTCTGGAGGAAGTTATTCGTGAGCATCCGGTTTTGCTGAACCGTGCTCCGACGCTGCACCGTTTGGGTATTCAGGCTTTTGAACCGGTTTTGGTCGAAGGTAAAGCCATTCATCTGCATCCGCTGGTTTGTACCGCGTTTAACGCCGACTTCGACGGCGACCAAATGGCGGTTCACGTTCCTCTGTCCATTGAGGCGCAGTTGGAAGCCCGCGTGCTGATGATGTCCACCAACAACGTTTTGTCTCCGGCTTCCGGCAAGCCGATTATCATTCCGACTCAGGATATGGTGCTGGGTATTTATTACCTGACCTATGATGCGGACGGTATGACCGGCGAAGGCATGATCTTCTCTGATTTTAACGAAGTTCAGCTGGCTTTGGATGCCAAAGCGGTCGATTTGCATGCCAAGATTAAGTGCCGGATGGAATATGTCGATGACGAAGGCAATGTTAAGTATGGTCTGGTAGATACGACTCCGGGACGAATCATTGTTTCCGAAATTCTGCCGAAGCATAAAAACGTTCCGTTCTCTTTGGTTAACCGTTTGATGAGAAAGAAGGAAATCGGTGAGATTATCGATATCATCTATCGTCACTGCGGCCAGAAAGAAACGGTTATGTTTGTTGACCGGATTATGACTCTTGGCTTTACCAATGCCTGCAAGGCCGGCATTTCTTTCGGCAAGGACGATTTGATTGTTCCCGATGCCAAGAAGACATTAATTGCCGAAACCGAGAAGCAGGTTAAGGAATTTGAACAGCAGTATCAGAACGGTCTTATCACCAAGGGTGAAAAATATAACAAAGTGGTTGATATTTGGGCTGCTTGTACCGATAAGATTGCTGATGAAATGATGAAAAATATTTCCAAGACGGAACACGGTTATATCAACTCCGTTTATATGATGGCTCATTCCGGCGCCCGCGGTTCTGCCGCTCAAATGCGTCAGTTGGCCGGTATGCGCGGTTTGATGGCCAAGCCGTCCGGTGAAATTATCGAACAGCCGATTATTTCCAACTTTAAAGAAGGACTGACGGTGCTTGAGTATTTTAACTCGACCCACGGTGCCCGTAAAGGTTTGGCAGATACGGCTTTGAAGACCGCTAACTCCGGTTATCTGACCAGACGTCTGGTTGATGTTGCTCAGGATGTGGTCATTACGGAAAGCGATTGCTGCACCGATCGCGGTATTATCGTTCGTCCGGTGGTTGACGGCGGTAACGTTATCGTTTCCATCGGAGAGCGAATCCTTGGTCGTACGGTTCAGGAAGATATTCTGCATCCCGAGACCGGCGAGGTTTTGGTTCCCAAAGGGAAACTGGTCGATGAAAACGACGTTGAGGTTGTTGAAAAGGCCGGGGTCGAACAGGTTAAAATCCGTTCGGTTCTTACTTGCGAAACCAAAGACGGTGTTTGCGCCGCTTGTTACGGACGCGATTTGGCCCGCGGTACACCGGTTAATATCGGCGAGGCGGTCGGCGTTATTGCCGCTCAGTCCATCGGTGAACCCGGTACTCAGTTGACCATGCGTACCTTCCATATCGGCGGCGCCGCTCAAAAAGGTGCCGAGCAGGCTTCGGTTGAAGTTCCGTTTGCCGGTATTCTGAAACTGGAAAACAATCATATGGTTGTCGATTCAGAGGGGCACGGCATTATCCTGTCGCGCAACTGCGAAATCGTAATTGTTGATGCCAACGGTCGCGAAAAGTCCCGCCACCATGTTCCGTACGGTACCAAGATTTTGGTTCCGGAAGATTCCAAGGTTAAGAAGGGACAAAAAGTTGCCGAGTGGGATCCGTTTACGGTTCCGGTGATTACCGAAAAGGCCGGTAAAGTTGAACTGGTTGACCTTATTAACAATGTTTCGGTTCGCGAAACGACGGATGAAACGACAGGTATCGTTTCCAAAGTTGTTATTGATTGGCGTTCCAACTCCGGTTCTGCCGGTTTGAAACCGAGTATTGTTTTGAAGGATGCCAAAGGCAAGCCGGTTACTTACGATAACGGTAAGGAAGTCCGCTATTATATGTCGGCCGATGCTATTTTGTCGGTGGACAACGGTGCCGAGGTTAAAGTCGGTGATGTGATTGCCCGTATTCCGAGAGAAAGCTCCAAGACAAAGGATATTACCGGTGGTCTGCCGCGTGTTGCCGAGCTGTTTGAGGCCCGTCGGCCGAAAGATCCGGCTATTATTTCCGATATTGACGGTATGGTCGAATTCGGCAAGGATTATAAGGCCAAACAGCGGATTACGGTTATTCCTGCCAAAGGACAGCCGATTGAATATCTGATTCCGAAAGGACGTCATTTGGCGGTTCAGGACGGAGATATTGTCAAGAAAGGCGATGCTCTGGTTGAGGGAACGCCGGCGCCGCATGATATTCTGCGGGTTCTCGGTGTTGAAAAACTGGCCGAATATCTGGTTAAGGAAGTTCAGGATGTTTATCGTCTGCAAGGCGTTAAGATTAACGATAAGCATATTGAAGTTATTGTTTCCCAGATGCTGCGCAAGGTTGAAGTTACGCAGCCTGGCGATACGACTTTCCTGGTGGGCGAACAGGTTGACCGTGATGTCTTTGAGGCTGAAAATGCCAAGATGATTGCCAATGGTGAAACTCCGGCGACGGCTGATCCGATTTTGCTCGGTATTACTAAAGCCAGCCTGCAAACCAAGTCGTTTATTTCTGCCGCATCCTTCCAGGAGACAACCCGTGTTCTGACCGAAGCTGCGGTTGAAGGAAAGGTTGATCATCTGAAAGGTCTGAAAGAAAACGTTATTGTCGGCCGATTGATTCCGGCCGGTACCGGTACGGTTCTGCGGGCCCTGAAGAAGGTTGCCGCTCAGAACGACAAAGAAATTCAGGCTTTGAAAGAAGAGGCCGCAGCGGCTTCGGCTTTGGAACATCAGAAGGTCGAAGAAGCGCCTGCAGAGACTCCGGCCGAATAATAAATAATTCGGTAAAAGTCGCAGAAAAGGGCCTTTCCGTTTACGGAAAGGCCCTTTGTTGTTGACAATCTGATTTTGTCGGTTTATTGTTTTGGACAAAATGTTGTCTTATTAAGGTATAATTTTAAAATTTTTTGTTATGGAAACAAGTGCTGTTTTTGCCCTTTTGGGTTTTGCCTGTTTGTTATGCATCAGTTTGTTGATTGTGTTTTTTTTGTTGTTAAAAAAAACCGAAAAGGCAGACTGTATTCTTTTTGTTACGTCTTATCGGCATGTTCAGAGAATTGAAAAATTGCGACAAGCGCTGGAAATTGAAAAGAAAAAAAACGAATTGACGGAGCAAATATTTCAAGATTTTGTTTTTTTTGAAGCGCTGAAAGATGTGGATGCTTTTGAGAAAAAGATAGAGTATTGTTTAAAACATTATGAGCAATCCTTTGAAAAATATCCGGATAATCCTGAATATATAGCAGGCTGCGGTATATATCGGAGGTTGTCGGAAATTGTTCAACGGAGCATTCATAAAAACAGAGCAACTTCTTGAAAAAACATTAAACCCGGATTGCGCATCCGGGTTTTTGCATGTTTAAAATAAGTCAGAATTATTTTGTTTCGGATTTAGGAGGGGCAGAAAAAAAGAGAGCCTGAAAGCTTTTTGTTGCATAATATTTTAAGTGTGGTATGTTTACGGCACTTTATAAGTATTTTATATGTTTTATGTAAATTTAACTATTATGGAACAGAAATTAAAAAGGACGGTTCAAAGACTGTTGACCGGCAAAAATGTCAGACTGGTTGAATTCCAAAAAAAGATTAAAAAATTTGTGTTTACGCTTGATTTTTCGGCAGAAGAAGCCTGGCTTCACGTTTTGTCGGAATATTCAGAAGATGAAAGAGACGCATTGGCCCGGGTGTTGACGCAAAAAGTACGTTTGGCCGAACATGCCGTGCAAAATTCTTTTAATGAGAAATTCTCTGAACATCAGCGGAGAAACAAAGAATATTCCGCATGGCAGCTGTTTCAGAGAATGTATCGGCAATGTCAGAAGAAATTAAATACAAATTTATAACTTTTAGCTTATGGATGAAATAGTTTTACTTTTGTTTTTTGCCACGGGAATACTGATTGTGGCGGTTATTAAACTGAAAAGCAAATTAAATCAGCTGAAGGTCAGATTTTTGGGCGTCAGAAGGCAAATTTCCGGCGTTCGTAAGGAAGCAATTACCGCAAAAAAAACTGCGGCGAATTTATTGAAACTGCTGGATGACGAAACGCTTGAAAAACGTTTGATTGAATGTCAGTCCAGACTTTCAAAAACGACCGTCAGCAATGAAGATGAGTGGCTGCTGCTGAAATCATTGACGGAGGCAGAATTGGAGCGACGCAGGCGGTATCGGAAATGATTGTCCGGAAACAAGAAAAAAGCATCTGTAAAAACAGATGCTTTTTTGTTTAACGCTGAGCGGACAGCTGCCGTATTTGTTTTAAATTTTTCAGATGCTGCCGTTGCAGTTTCGGCGATGCCCGGTCAAAGGCGCTGGCATTATTTATTTCCCGGCCGTTTTCTTTGGCCCGGGCGATGGCCTGCTGTTGCAGTTTTTCTGCTTTGCGGCCAATGGCGTCTACTTGTTTTTCCAATTCCCGTTGTTGTGTTGCAGATAATTTTTCCGGGCTTGACATAAACGTTTTGAGGTCGGATTTAAAGCCATATATTTCATACATGGCGGCAGCAAAGGCCAGGTGTTGTTTGCTGATGTTTTCAGGCAACGAGAAAATGCCATTTTCCAGCTGGTTTTCAATCTGCCGGTAATATTTTTCTTTTTTTTGTGTTCCGATTTGGATTTCCAACTGGGTATCGTAATAATTATTCCAGATCGCGGCCGTTTTCAGCTGCAGAGAATCTGTCCGTGCGGGTGTCTGCGTTATCGGCGCCGGGGTTTCGGTTGTTTTGGTTTCGATTGGTGGTAGTTGTTTGTTCGGCGTTTTGGACAGCTGCTTAAATCCAAAAATACCGCCGGCGGCCAGAATGCCCCCCAGAATGATGTATTTGCTTTTTTGCGCCAATAATTCGATTTTTGCCACAGACGGCTTAGCGTGGTTAATGAAGTTGCGGCCGGTTTGGCGTAAATGATTTCCTGCGAGGGTGAGTGCAGCCCCTAGTGCAGCAAATACAGATGTCTGTTTTTTTTGAGTTTGACGGCTGCGTTTTTTCTCGTTGCGCGGGTCTGTATAAACATAAATAGCCGATGTTTTGGTGTTTGAAGACGTGTGTGTTTTGCGGAGCACATAGCGGTTTTTTTCTTTGTTTGTTATTTGACGTTGTCTGTATTCAGTTTGTTGTCTGATAATTTGTGATATTTCCTCCGTTTGCTCCTCGTTTCCCAGATGACGGTTGAAGTCTCTGAGCAAATTGAGCTCTTCCAGCGAGTAGCCGTAAGGATTTTTGGCAAAATCTTCCAAAATCCAGTAAGCTCTGGCTTTATAAGTTTCTTTTAAATAATTGCTGTGGGGATTGTTGTATTTTTTCATCCTCATAAAGCATTCCAGCAAAGATTTAACTTCTTCCATGTCGATATGTTGTTTTTTTCTGCGCATTGTTCCAATCCATTATTTTAGGGTGTCTGTTTTTGATTAATTTGTCCAATAATAGCATTTGAGGTTGCATATGTCAACATTTTTGTGTCTAATTTGGCTAAAAATATTTTTTGTTTGGACTTGTTTCCGGCAGAGGTTTTTCGTATGTTATTATCAACAGTGTAAATATTAAAGGACAATGGGCGGAAACTATCTATGATGAATATTAAACAGGGACTGCAGAATTTGCTGGCGCATATAAAAATAGCGCCGGAGGAACCGGGCGTTTATCGCATGATCAGCGAAGACGAGGAGGTTTTGTATGTCGGCAAGGCCAAAAACATCAAAAAACGAATTACCGCGTATTCTCATTTGGAAAAGCTTCCGGTGCGGCTGCAGCGGATGGTGGCGCAGATAAAGCGCATGGAGTTTATTATTGTTGAAAATGAGGCCCGGGCGCTGTTGGTGGAAAACGAACTGATTAAAAAATTTAAGCCCCGCTATAATATCTTGCTGAAAGATGATAAGACGTTTCCGCATTTGATGATAGATATAGAATCTGATTTTCCCCGGCTGAGCAAATATCGCGGAAGCCGCAAGGACAAAAATAAGTATTTCGGGCCTTTTGCCAGCGTGGGGGCGGTCAACAGCGTGATGGACGTGCTGCAGAAGGTGTTTTTGCTGCGGTCATGTCGGGATAATGTTTTTAAAAACCGGGAACGTCCCTGTCTTCAATATCAGATAAAACGCTGTTCCGGTCCGTGCTGCGGCAGAATCTCCAAAGAAAGTTACCGGGAGCTGGTCAATCAGGCGATTGAGTTTCTGGAAGGAAAAAATACTCAGATTCAGGCAGAGCTTTCGGCCAAGATGCAGGCGGCCAGCGATAAAACGGATTATGAAACGGCTTTGCTGTACCGGGACAGAATTCGGGCCCTGACGGCCGTGCAGGCCACTCATAACGTGGAATATGCGGATATTAAATCGGCAGACGTGGTTGCTTTGGTGCGGCAAAATAATTTGTCCTGCGTGCAGGTGTTTTTTATCCGCTCGGGGCAAAATTGCGGCAATCTTCCATATTTTCCGTCACAGACGGAAGAAGCCTCCGACGCCGAGGTGTTGGAAGCTTTTTTGAGCAGTTTTTATACGGCGCATATTCCTCCGAAGGAGATTATTGTTTCCGCGCCGCTGGAGAATAAAGAATTTTTGGAGAAGGCCCTGGGGACAAAACTCAGTTTTTATCAAAAGGGCAATAAAGCCGCCATTGTTAAAACCGCTTTGGAAAATGCCCGTGCCTCAATTGAACGCAAAATTGCCATGATGGCCAGCGTCAAGAGCAATCTGGAAGAAATGAAAGAACGTTTCGGTCTGCCGACGCTGCCTCGGAGAATTGAAATTTATGACAACTCGCATAATCAGGGAAGCTATGCCATCGGCGCGATGGTGGTTGCCACGCCGGACGGTTTTGACAAGAAAAGTTATCGGACGTTTAATATCAAAAATCCGGCCATTACCAATGATGACTTTGCGATGATGAAAGAGGTTTTGTTGCGGCGATTTGCCCGTATGACTCCGGAAAACAAGCCGGACGTTATTTTGTTGGACGGCGGTAAAGGACAACTCAGCGCCGTACATGAAGCATTGGCCGGCTTTGATTTAGAGGGCATAGCCATTATCGCAATTTCCAAAGGGCCGGACAGAAACGCCGGTCGGGAGTTCTATCATATGCAGGGAAAGGAAAGCTTTGAGCTGGAGTATCGTTCGCCGCTGGCTTTTTATATGCAGAATCTGCGGGATGAGGCGCACCGGTTTGCCATTGGGACGCATCGCAAGCGCCGGGGAAAATCAATTTATAAATCCAGGGTGGACGAGATTGAAGGAATCGGGGCAAAACGCAAGCATGATCTGCTCAATTATTTCGGCTCTGCGGAAGAGATTGCGCAGGCCGGTCTTAAAGATTTGATGAAAGTTGCCGGAATCAGTAAAAAAACGGCGGAAAAAATATATAATTACTTTCACAATTAATTTTTATGCCGTAGTATCTTATCAGCGTAATTTATTGTTTTTAGGGAGAGGTTTAGTGTATAGTTTGCCGAATCTTTTGACAATCTCCAGAATAGTGGTTATTCCGGTGATTTTTTTATCTATTTATATTCGTTCCGAGGCATGGGCCGTGTTGTCGGCGGTGTTGTTTATTATTGCCTCGATAACCGATTATCTGGACGGCTATCTGGCGCGTTCCCGCAATGAAACATCCGCTTTCGGACGTCTGTTGGATCCGATTGCCGACAAATTGCTGGTTGCTTCCGCTTTGATTGTCATTTTGTCCAAGCCGGGCATGATCGTTTCTTCTCTGAGCTATATTCCGGTTATTGTTATTTTATGCCGCGAGCTTTTGGTGTCCGGTTTGCGGGAATTTTTGCGCGAAGTTAATGTCGGTATGCCGGTTACGCGTCTGGCAAAATGGAAAACCGGTTTTCAAATGACGGCATTGTCGATGATGCTGCTCAAGGGCGTCTGGTACTGGGGCGGAATCGGTGAAATTTTACTGTGGATTGCCGGTGTCCTGACTTTTGTGACCGGATATCAGTATTTTCAAAAAAGTTTGGATTATATCCGCAAGATGGACAAAGCGGCCGCGCGGGCTGCTAAAGCCGAGGCAAAAGCGGCAAAGTCCGGGGCCGAGAAAAAAGACAGCACTGAGCCAAAGCATAAGGCCGCGGCAAAGTCTGCTTCCCGCAAAAAGCCCGGTCGCAAACCGGGGCGTAAGCCGCGCGGAAGCGGAGTTTCAGTGAAAAAATAAGGCTGAACAGAGCATATGGACGCCGACAAGAAACATATTCTGGTCGTAGATGACGATACCAGACTGCGCTCTCTGCTGCAAAGGTTTTTGCGGGAGAGCGGTTTTCTTGTTTCGGCTTCCAAAGATGCGGCCGAGGCCCGTCGTTTTTTGGACAATTATCAATTTGACCTGCTGATTGTTGATATTATGATGCCCGGCGAAAGCGGTTTGGATTTTTTGCATCGGCTGCGTCAGGAGAGTACACTTCCGGTTATTTTGCTGACGGCGATGGGGGAAACCGAGGACCGTATCAACGGTTTGGAAACCGGTGCCGACGACTATCTGCCCAAACCGTTTGAACCCAAAGAACTGGTATTGAGAATAAAAAATATTCTTAAGCGTACGCCAAAAGAGAAAAAGAACGACGGAAACATTTTGTCCTTGGGACTTTGTCTGTATAATCTGCAAAGTAAGGAACTGTTGACAAGGCAGGGGCAGGTTATTCATATTACGCCGGTTGAGCAATCATTGCTGAATGTTCTGGGAGGCAAGTCCGGGCAGGTGTTTACTCGTGAAAAACTGGCCGAAATTCTCGGTGCGGGGCAAAGTCCCCGGTCTATTGACGTGCAGATTACCAGACTGCGCAAAAAAATTGAAAAAGATTCCAAAAATCCGCGTTATCTGCAAACCGTGCGCGGAAAAGGCTATATGCTGCTGCCGGAATAAAAACTAACAATAAGGAGTTGAACCATGCATATTAAGTTACCGCAATCCGTTGAAGACAAGCTGCGTTTTCTGCGTTTGAAGTTTTTGCCGCGGACATTGTTTTTCAGAACCATGTTGCTGATTTTTATTCCGCTGATTGTGGTGCAGGTCGTTTCGGTGGTGGTCTTTTTTGACGGAAGCTGGAGCCGGATGGGGCGGCGTTTGTCGGAAAATCTGGTCTCTGACATGGGGTTTGTCATGGAGCTTTATGACCGTTCTCCGAAGAGCATAAAAGAAATTGAAACTTTGTCGGCCGACGAGTTTCAAATGGACTTTGAATATTATGACAATCAGGCCAAACACAAAGTTATTAATAAGCTCAGCAAGGGAAGCAAGCTGGTTATCGGATATCTGGAAGAAGCTTTAAGCAAGCGTTTTCCCGAGGCGGAGAGCAGTATTTTTATCGGCAGCGGCGATAAGGATTTGGTGGTGATGGTCGATACTGATAAAGGGTTGTTTAAGTTTACCACGTCCAAGAAAAAGATTTTCAGTTCTTCTATCTTTATGTTTGTGGTATGGATGGTCGGCACTTCGATTTTACTGTTTTTGGTCGCCGTTTTGTTTTTGAGAATTCAGGTTCGTTCTATTGCCGAATTGGCTCAGGTTGCCGAAGATTTCGGAAAAGGAATCGATAATAAAGATTTTAAGCCTTACGGTTCTTCGGAAGTTCGGAAGGCCGCACTGGCGTTTATTAAGATGAAAGAGCGCATTCAGCGTCAAATCAGCGAGCGGACACAAATGCTGGCCGGTGTTTCGCATGATTTACGGACGCCTTTGACCAGGATGAAACTGCAGGCCTCTATGATGCCGGACGGACAGGATAAAAAAGATTTTCTGTCCGATATCGACGAGATGGAAAAGATGCTTGACGGATATCTGTCTTTTGTCAGCGGAGAGGGGGGCGAAAAGTCTTCGTTTGTCGATATGAACGAGATGATTTTGAGCATTATCAACAAGTTCCGCAATAAAAAGGCGCTTATCCGCTATTCGACCAATGATCAGGTCAGTGCCATTCAGGGACGTGAACAGGCTTTGAAACGGGCTCTGACCAATGTTATTTCCAATGCCTTCCGCTATGGCAAGACAATCGCCGTTAAACTGGAAAGCAATGATAAAAAGCTGTTGGTGACGATTGAGGATGATGGCCCGGGAATTCCGAAAGACAAGCGTGAAGACGTCTTTAAGGCTTTTTACCGACTAGAAAACTCCCGCAACAAGGAGACCGGCGGCGTCGGTTTGGGGTTGTCGATTGCCAAGGATGTTATCAGCTCCCACGGCGGCGTTATAGAATTGGACGACAGCTCCATGGGCGGGTTGAAGGTTTTAATCAGTATTCCGTTGTAGGATGAGAAAAAATGGATGCTTTTGATGAGCTGCTGGCTCCGGATAAAGGCGATAAGGAGGAAACAGTTTCGACAGACAAGCTGTCGGTCTCTGATTTGCCGGATGAGTTGTCGATTGCCGAGGCTGAAACTGACGGCGGCGACTCTTTGCTGGCGGCCGGCGATGATAATTTTAATCTGGATTCAATGTTGGATGAGGCCGGCGTAACCTTGGATGACAGCATGTTTCGGGAGGATGAAACAATCTCCGGAACCGCTGATGTTGAGATGGAAGGCGGCGAGGCCGGACCTGTGGCGGAGGATGAGGTTTCTGCGGAAGAAATACTCCCGGTCGTTGAATCGGAGGAGTCACCGGTTGAGGAAGACGCATCCGGTTTGATTCCTGCCGGCGAGATGTCGGATAGGTCTGCCGATGAACCGGCCGCTGTTTCTGCAGACATGCCTCAAGAAGGTTTTGAGACTGATGAACGGGCTGCCGGAGATGATGCAGATGTTTCCGGAGAAGGAACCGGGGCCGTTTTTGCGGATGCGGTTGAACGGTACGGCAGTGGTGAAGAAGCAGCCGGACGGCAGCCGGCCGGAACGCCGGGAGTTCATGAGTTTCGTGAACCGAATTTCGTAAAGTGGTACAGCGGCAGTTCGGCAGATGATTTCTTTGAGCTTGACCGGCATTCCGAGGGCATGTCGTTGGATGGAAATGCCTATTGTCATGTTATTCATATCAATGTCGGTTATGATACTTACGGTTGGCGGGTGGAGTTTGCCGACGGGACGGTGATGGGGCTTTCCGATGTGCGGGAATATCAGCTGCGCAACGGTAAACTTCCCTGTGAACAGGGCACGATTATTTACGGCAGCAACCGGACTTCTTTCAGCAGCGTTGACCGAATCGTAATTTATCAAAGCGTTCAGTATTTCAGTTACGCTCCGTCTTTTTAGGTGAAGCCGTTAAAGTTATTTTTTGCACGGCAGTAATATCTGTATCAAAAAAAACCGGAATGAAAGTTCCGGTTTTTTGATTGTTTATTGAGCTGCAGGGGCTTCAGTCGCAGTAGCCGTTGTTGCCGAATCTGCAGGAGCCGATGCTTCGGGGAGCGGTTCGGCTTTTTTGCTTTCTAAGGGGAAGATTTGGACACCTTCCGAAATAATGCCGCTTCCCTGATTGGAGCGCGGGGCTTCGTTTGAGCCGAAAGAGCTTGTCGCGGAACCGGATTTCTTCCGTCTTCCCGAGGCGGGTTGCTCAGGCGCCTTTAGCTCAGGGGCCAAAGGATAGGCGTTTTTGGGCAGGCGCAGCACCATATAGCCGTTGCCACCGCCATGGGCCGGTCCGGATAAGCCGACGGAATAATAACCGCCGATGTATCCGTAATCCAAATCAATATAATCTATGGCGAAAACCGTTTTGACGGTTGTTTGACCGATGGCCGTCATCTTGCAGGTGTAGCCGCTGTCTTCCATAATCACGTGGTTGACGCTGCGGGCAAAGACAATTGAGCGGGACGGCGTGCAGTCAGGCGTCTGACCGCCGAAAGTGAGATTATAGTTTAAAATAAGATTGATTTTGTTTGCCCGTTTGCCGATGATGACATCAGTGACTTTGACATGGTCAATATAAGCGTTGGTCGGCGTAATGCCGGCGATAATCGGCAGGGTGATGTAATTTTCCAGGCAGGTATGGGTATAGGGATCGGCCTGGCAGATAAGAATTTTTTGATAATTGTTGTTTTCAAACAAATGCAGCAAGCTGTTGTAAATGTATTGTTTTGACATTGACAGCTTGGCCGGGGCGCATTGATGCGAGCGGCAGACCACAATGGATGCCGGCGGCCGAATATCGGTCGGGGTCATTTCCTGTCCCTGAAGGGCATAGTCTTCTTCACTCGGCGCAAACGGGTTGGTCAGAAAGTCTTTGGGCGTGCGGGCGCGCAAATATTCGCATCCGCCCAAGACGGCAACCGCCGCCGCCAAAAACATCAAATGCGGTAATTTCTTGTACATCATAAACCCTTTATTTATAAATTCTTTTTTATATTAAGATAAAGATTAGCAAACAACAAAGTTTTTTTTCGGGTTATTCAATGGATTTTTGTGCTCAAATCAAAGGAATTTTCCGGCATGCGGGATTAAAGGTTTTCGCGCTTTTGTTTGCGGCTGCCGCGGCGGTGTTGTGCCGTGCGGAAGAAGGGCCGGTTTCTGGGGTGCAGGAAGTTACTGTTCTTGACGGGGACAGTCTGATTCTGAACGGGCGGGAAATCCGTCTTTCGGGAATTGACGCGCCCGAATATAAGCAGATGTGCGAAGACCGTCATCATCGCAAATATGACTGCGGCCAGGAAGCCAAACAATATTTGACCGCTCTGACGGCCGGCCGGCGTCTGGAATGCCGCAGGATTGAAACCGACCGCTATAAAAGGGAAGTTGCCGTTTGTCTGGCCGACGGCGAAGAGCTTAACCGGGAGATGGTTTTTGCCGGCTGGGCCGTGGCTTATGACCGCTATACGCAGGATTATGTGCAGGCCGAGCAGGATGCCCGTAAAGCCAAACGCGGCCTTTGGCAGGGCAAGTTTATGAAGCCGGAATTGTTTCGCGCCCTTAATCGCAAATGAAGTTTTTGAGGCCGAATTTTTAATTTTTTGTATAGATTCTTGTTGACACGGCCGAAAACTTATGTATATTGCAAGGCAACGTCTTATGTTTAAATATAAAGGTGAATGAATATGTACGCAGTAATTAGAACCGGCGGCAAACAATACAGAGTTACATCCGGCGATGTGCTCAAGGTTGAAAAACTGGCCGGCGAAGAAGGAAAAGAAATCGTTTTTAACGAGGTTTTGGCTTTGGGCGACACCATCGGCACGCCGTTGGTTGAGGGCGCCAGCGTTAAAGCTACCGTTTTGAAACAGGCCCGCGATGCCAAAATTATCGTTTTCAAAAAGAAAAGAAGACAAAATTATCGTCGCAAGAACGGCCACAGACAGTCAATTACGTTGGTAAAAATTACTGACGTCTGCGGTAAATAGGATTTAGGGAGAAACAGTTATGGCTCATAAGAAATCAGGCGGAAGTTCCGCAAACGGTCGCGACTCAATCGGACGCCGTTTGGGTTTGAAAAAATCAGGCGGTCAGTCCGTTATTCCCGGTAATATCATTGTTCGCCAGCGCGGGACGCAGTATCATCCGGGCGCCAATGTCGGAATGGGTAAAGACCATACCATTTTTGCCGTTGCCGAAGGAAAAGTCGAATTTTCCAAGAAGGCCGGCGGCAGAACTGTTGTTTCAGTGGTTACCGAATAATTATCCTGAACAAAAGGTAAGGTGAGGGGGTGTGGAAACATCCCCTTTACTTTTCGGAAGGGCGGATTATCTGCATAGAAATCGGTTCGGCGGAAAAACGGGGGCAGTCATGAAGTTTTTGGATCAGGCAAAAATTTTTATTAAGTCAGGCGACGGCGGTGCCGGGTGCGTCTCTTTTCGTCGTGAAAAGTATATTGAATTCGGCGGACCGAACGGCGGCGACGGCGGCAAGGGCGGAAGCGTGTATTTTGAAGCGGTGCCCAACCTCAATACGCTGATAGATTTTCGGTATCAACAGCATTTTAAGGCGCATAAAGGATATAACGGCATGGGATCTGACAAAACCGGTCCCAAGGGAGAAGACATTGTTATTAAAGTGCCGGTTGGGACAGAAGTTCTGGCCGAAGACGGCGAAACGCTGATTGCCGATATGGTGGAGCCGGGACAGCGTTTCCTGATTGCCAAAGGCGGCGACGGCGGCCGCGGAAACGCGCAGTTTAAGTCATCAACCAATCAGGCGCCGCGATATGCCGAACCCGGCTGGCCGGGAGAAGAAAAATGGGTATGGCTGCGTCTGAAAGTGATTGCGGATGTGGGGTTAATCGGAATGCCGAATGCCGGCAAATCAACCTTTTTGTCGGTGGTGACCAAAGCGCGTCCGAAAATTGCCGATTATCCGTTTACAACGCTGCACCCCAATCTGGGCGTGGCCTGGGTTGACGGTTACGAAATGGTGCTTGCCGATATTCCGGGGTTGATTGAAGGGGCTCATGAGGGTGTCGGTCTGGGAGACCGCTTTTTGAAGCATGTGGAACGCTGTTCGGCTTTTTTGCATCTGATTGACGCGACGCAGGATGATGTGGCGCAGGCATACCGCGCCATCCGCCGGGAGCTGGAACTTTATGACGCTTCTTTGGCTCAAAAACCGGAAGTCGTGGTTTTGAACAAATGCGATGCGTTGGATAGAAAAGAGGTGCAGTCCAAACAGCAGGCGCTTGAAAAAGCGGCAGGCAAAAAAGTTTTTGTGATGTCGGCCATTGCAAAACAAGGAATTTTTGATTGCTTGTCCGAGGTAAATCAATATATTAAAAGAGACCGGGTTAAACAGGAGCAGTCGGAAGAGGCTGTTGCCGAAACGGCAGAACGCCGGCCATGGTCTCCGTTGGATTAGTAGGAGCAAAATTTTGAAAAAAACGGCTGTGAAAAAAGAAATTCAGACAAATGAAAGTGAACAAATTCTGAATATTGCCGTCAAGGCGCTTGATGACGGCAAAGCGGCAGATGTGACGGTTATGGATTTGCAGGGAAAGACCTCAATTGCCAGTTATATGATTATTGCCAGCGGCACATCGCAGCGACATGTCGCTTCATTGGCAGAACAGGTTCAACTCAAATTAAAAGAGGCCGGTTTCAGGTCGACCTCCGAAGGAGAAGAAAAAGCCGATTGGGTTTTGATTGACGCTTTTGACGTGATTATTCATATCTTTAAGCCGGAAGTTCGTGAATTTTATAATCTGGAAAAGATGTGGAGTGCCGTTGCGGAAATTCGTACGGTGAATGCCTGATAAGTTATTCCCCCGGAGCTTTGGCTCCGGGGGAATTTGGTTTATTCTGACCTAGGTCAGCCGATAATTCTGCCACATAAGCAGCCGGTTGGCTTAGGCCTAAGATTAGCTTCGGTGCTGGCAGAAGAAATTTCTTTATTGGCGCAGTCTAAAACATAATAGATCCACCTATTGGAAGCATACACCTTGTAATAATAAACTCCGCTTTTATTTGTTCCTATGCATAAATTTACTAACCCGGAAACTGTTCTGTAGCTTAAAGATAATAACTCTGCTCCGTTTTGCTCACATACACTACTGCATATAGAAACACTAGAAATACCATCAACAAGCTTTGCTTTATAAATTAATTTATTATAACCGCCTTCGACATCGTCTGGAATCACCACAAAACAGTCTCCGTTGCAGCTTTCGATGAGGCCGGAACCCGCTCCGCCGCCGGTTGACCCGCCAGCACCACCGGAAGAGGCGGTTCCGGCGCAGAAGACCGCGGAGGCATCAAACGGACAGACCAAGGTCGGCTGGCCCGAACAGTCCGAACTCGTCATCGTATACCCCAGGCTGGCACAGCTCGGCGGCGTCGCGCAGGTTTGCGCCCGGACTGCGCCGATACCGCTCATCAAACACAACAGGCTTCCAAATATCAAAAGTTCTTTTTTCATTGTCTTTCTCCTCTCTTTTTGCTCTTTCTCATCAGAGTTTCATCACACAGCCCAGCGCTCCCCCGCAC
>CALXLC010000005.1 GCA_944389095.1 uncultured Alphaproteobacteria bacterium | reverse complement strand
CTCTTCCCATGGGGCCAGCGGAGGCGGGCTGCCGCCGTCGTCGGCTGCGTTTTCCTCTTCCCCGGTGGCCAGAGGAGGCGTGCTGCCGCCGTTGTCGGCTGCGTTTTCCTCATCCCCGGTGGCCAGAGGAGGCGTGCTGCCGCCGTTGTCGGCTGCATTTTCTTCATCACCGGTGGCCAGAGGAGGTGTGCTGCCGCCGTTGTCGGCTTCATTTTCCTCATCACCCGTGGCCAGAGGAGGCGTGCTGCCGCCGTTGTCAGCTTCATTTTCCTCATCCCCCGTGGCCAGAGGAGGCGTGCTGTCACTGTTTCCTGATGAATTACTGCTACCGCCCGAACTATTTTCTTTAGCATTCCGCTGTTTCTTTTTGTTAATCTTGTCTTTAACAACATCAACCGTGTCTTCTACGAATTTAGTTCCTTCATAGGCCGTGTCCGTCAGGTTATCAATCATTGTATTGGTCTCTTTAGACTTTTGTACAATGTTGTCGGTCGTATTCTTGATGTTGGTAAAGATATTGGAATCTGTCGCAACATCTCCGGCAACGGCGTTTCCGTTTTGGTCCGTGCCGCCAAAGAGCCTTTCGACTTCACCATCCGCGCCGGTTGTCTGACCTTTAAGCGTTCTGTCGATGGCGTTGGTCGCCTCGCCTTTGGCACGTTTTTCATCCAATTCGGCCACCTGATCGGTACTCTTGCCTATATCCTGAACATTGTTGGATATATCAGAGATATTTGACATCACACCGTTGACGGCACCGCCGGCACTGCCAATCATGTTATTGACGTTGCTGCCAATCTGGCCCGCGGCCTTAAAGACATCGGAGACGCTGTCAATGTTGCTGACGGCATTGCCGATATTCTTGGCGGCATTACCAATTGTATTAACGGTGTTCTTCACAGTATCAACCGTATTCTTGGCCTCTTTAAGTGTGTCGACACCCTTTTTGGCAGATGCCGTAATATCTTTCAGACAGCTGGCAAAGTTTGCAAAACCGCTGGCGCCTTCCGTCTTTCCGCAGAAGCCTCGCGTATTGCTTTCTTCTTCCGGCGTCATGACATTAACTTCGGGAATTTCGCCTTCGAGTTCGGCTGACGGCGTGTAAAAAGTTGCCTCGTCAACCCATTGATATTCCGTATCGGCAAAGCCCGTACTGAGATGATCGCCATACTGGAGCTGATTATTGCTCATGCCGTCATCGGGAAAAACAAAGTATTCAATAAAACGTCCCATATTGGCCACCAGAAACAAACCGATGGCAATATTGGCAAACCACTTCCAGCTGATTTTGTTGAAAATGGCCATAAAGGCAAAACCAATCAACCCAAAGCCTGCAAAGACATAAACTATCGGCTTTAAGCTGACGATAATCAGCATTGCACGACGGGTAATGGTTTGGAAGATATTTCCGCTGGTATCCTCATAAGTCGCGGTTCCGCGGTATTTACCGGCCTGAAATTCACCGCCGCCGGCACCGACATCCGTGCTGAATGCCGCATAAACCTGACCTTCATGCTCAGATTCCACGCTGACACCGCCGGCCGCGGCAGCTCCCTGAGCCATGGCTAATTTGTTTTTTGCTTCTTCAAGCTGGCTGGTATAAGTGTCTACCAGGCCGCAGTATTTTTCTTTATCCGCTTTGGCGGCATCGGAAACGGCGCCGTTTTTGTTGTAATAATCACAACCGGCCTGAGCCTCTTCCAATTTTTGCTCAAGAGACGTCACCTCGTTTTGAGCGTCTTGGACATCTTGATTAAGTTGTGATTTTTTATCCGTCAGCAAATTTTGTTCATTTTTATAATCGCTGTAGGCTGCGTCTGCCTCCGCTTTTTTGGCCTCCATAGCGGCTTCAAGTTCTGCAGATGTTTCGTATCCGCAATCTTTGGGCGCATTAATACACGCAGCCAGTTTGTTATATTCGCTGCGCGCCTGATTGTAGGCATCTTTTTTGACTTGAACGGAAAGGTTGCTGGAAGCCTGCTGCGTCCCGCTTTTATAATCGGCAAGCGCTTCATTATAAGCGGTGGCGGCCTCGCTTTGTTCCTTGGCATATTGATTTTTCAGATTTTTCAGTTGTTCCTGGAGCGCTTTCTTTTCTTTTCTGGTCATTTTGCGCTCTTCGCCGGTTTCCGGATCGTACACCGTTCCTTTGGAAATTTCGTCCGTCAGCGCCTGAATGTCACTCTCATACGATGATGTTATACGGTCCAGTTCCTGCTTGCTGCTTTCCATTTGCGCTTCGGCGTCAGCTGCTTTTTTCAGATTGCTTATCGGTGTATTAAACTGAGTTTCATCTATTTTTTCATTGGCCAAATCGTCTATGCTGCTTGATACCATGTCCGACAAGCTGCTTTGAGCAAAAGACGAAACAGAATAGAAGGTAGCAAAGGCAAAAGCACCTGCTGCCAGAATTACTTTGCTGAGCTCTTTGATCTTAAACATGACGTCCTCCTATTCTTTGTGTTCTCCGTGCTGCGGAGAAAAGCGTCCGATAAATATTAAACATACTAATCTTTCAGTTCCGCATCATTTCAGCGTATCCTGAATCATGGTTGAGGTAAATTCCTCACAGCCGGTAATTGCCGTAATTAACTCCCCGGTGGTGGCTATCACGACCAGTCCGATGATAATCGCTCCGAGCCATTTCCAGTTGAGATTTCCGAAAAAGCCGCCGACGGCAACACCGATAATGCCGAAACCGGCCACAACATAAATTAAATCCCGCATGCCTTCAAAAATTGTCTTTCCGGTGGTTATCAAACCGGAAAACAAGCCGAGATCTCCGCTGCAACCGCTGACCGCACCGGCGCTTTGGGTCGTATTGACCGCAACACCGGTGGTCGGCGTTGTGCTTTCTGTGTTTTCTGTGTTTTGAGTGTTTGTGTTATATGTAAAAGCAACATCTTTATCAACTGTTGTTTTAACCGAACCGTCTTCTTGCGTCTCTTTTTTTACTGGACTTACACAATCAGTATATTTTCCTGATGCCTGATTGTATTTGCAACACATATTATGGATTTCGTAGTTATTCACCAGTGTCTTTCCGTCTAAACACTCCATACCCGACGCCGCAAAGGTCTGTTCCGGCAACAGTACACACACAAAGGCTGCCGCCAGCAAAATCCGACATATTTTAGAAATATTAAGCATGGCACCCTCCTTTGCAGTTCTTGGTTCTCTCGGTGAACTTGGCTATTCTGCCCGCGGGCAAAATGGCTAAACTCACCTTTTGTAAAAAAGAGGGCCGAGGTAAATATTATTTTCCTAAAGACCCTCTGCGCAATTTTTCCGTCCGTTCCGAAGGGCGGGGAAAATCCCCGCCCGGGAACATAGAAGGAGAATATTAGTTTGTAGCATTGTCGAATGAGTCTTCAAATCCAGACATATTCTCACCGGTTGCGTAGTTGACGATAGAACCCGCAGCGGCCAGAATAGCCAGACCGACAGCCAATCCGGCAAACCATTTCCAGTTGACTTTACCAAAGATGGCGCCGAAGGCGACACCAACCAGACCGAAACCGCCGACGACGAAAATAATCATCTTGACTGCGGTAAAGACGTTCAGAGCCTTTTCCTGAGAGGTCTGCATAACAGAACTCTGGGCCGCGGCGTCACCGGTGAAAGCCAGCAGGGACGCAAACGCTACCAGGCAGAATGTCCAAATATTGTTTTTAAGAAATTGCATTGTCGTTCTCCTTCATTAATTGCAAAAACTCTTTACTCTTTTAGAATAACCAATTTTTGAATTGATTACCAGCAAAAATGCTTATACCCGAAAATGGTTAACATATTGTTTACTCGTCATTATTTTTGCTGTAACAAAAAATTCACAGTCTTTAAACGATGGTAAACGACTGTTTTAGGGGCTTTTTGGAGTCTGCCTTTGCGCCCCGCGAAAACAGTCTCATATCATCGTATGCTAAAAAAGAATCCACAGATTTTGTGCATAAATTTAAGGACTCTTGCCAAGAGTCGCATTTTGATTTATCAAGGTTTTAGAGGGGTTTAAATATGCCAAAAACAGGCTTAAAAACTTTCGCATACAGTTTTTCGATTTCTCTGTTTGCAATTTTTGTTGTAAACGGAATAGTTTGGCATGAACACTCCTCTGAAAATCAAGCCATTGATATTCCCGAAAAAAATATCATGCTTTTTCTTAACGGCAGTCAGACAAACCCCTCACCCCGTCCGGCTCCGGTAAAAAAAATCATGCTTTCGGTCTTGCCTGAGGTTAAGGCAGCGCAGGACATTTTGCCTGCCGCACAGGATGTGGTTTATCAACCAGAGCCGGAGCCGGAAATTATTATGGCCGATGCTTCGGATTTGATTGAAATTCCTCTGGAAGTTTCTTCTTTTGAAAACGCCGGAGAAGAAACGCAACCAATTGTTACGGCCGAAGCGGCCGCGCCGGAAAAGCTTTTGCTTCCGCCCTCTCCTGCCGGCAAACGGGGAATTACGATTTCAAAACCGATTGTCTTGGATGAGCCCGAAACATCGGATGAGCCGGAAATCCGGCCCGCCGTTGCAAAGCAAACGCCCCAGCCGGCAGTCGTTTATACCGGGGACGGCGAAGAGCCGTCTGCTTTGCCGGCAAAAGAGAACCAGCCCCTGTTAATTGCGGAAGCGGGCACGCCCAAAGAACTCTTTCCTCTGCAAAAGGGCCGCGACGAACTGGCCGGAAAAGGCGAGGTCATTAAAGTGGACAACGGCGAAACATCCAATATGGTTGCTCTGGCTGACAGCAGCATTCCTATCCAAAGTATGGAAAAAGACAAGGCCAAAGCTTTGGTTCCCGACAAGGCAAAGTCCCCCCAATGGCAGAAAATGTCAGATAAAATTCAGCACAGTGACAGCCCCTGGGTTGTTGCCAGGGGTGCCGTCAAACCCAGCAACGCCATGGTGATGAAGGAAGACTATTATCAAAAAGACAGCCGGGCCATTCAGAAGGCCCTCGGACATGATGACGCCGCCGTCCCGGAGAAAAGTGTTCAGGTTGCGGCGGAAACCGTCAAAAATCTGCTTATTCCCATTCCGGAAGACATTCTTAACGACGAGAACCTAACCCCTCAGCTGGTTTCACCGCCAAAATCGGAGGAGGCGCTGAAAGAAAAAGAAATTGAAATGGAGCTTCAAGCAAAAAATTCTTCTCAAGCCCCCTCAAGGCCTGCCGTCAGCAAACAACCACCGAAGGCGGAGCCCCCCGTAAAGGAGCTTAAGGATGAAAAAAAAGAGCCTCCGAAGATTGCAAAGGAGGAAACCCAAAAAAGCAACATTCTGAATTCTCTGACCTCGATTTTTAATTCGGAAACATCCGTTAAAGAGGCTTTCGGTGGTGATGACGCGGGTGACAGCCTTTTCGGCAGCCTGAAAAAGAAATTCAGACAATCAAAAAGCCACGGTAAAATTCTGCCGACGGAAATGCGACTGTCTTTTCAGCCGAACCGCGCCGAAATATCCGGCCAGACGCTGCGCTGGATTCAGGCTTTCGCGAACAAGGCCGCCGACAGCGAAACCGTCGGTATCGAAATCAGGATTGACGGGACAAGTTCTCTGGAGCTGCAGCAAAAAAGGCTGAATTTGTTACATAATATTTTAACCAATAAGGGCGTAGAATACAGCAAAATCAACACCGTATTCACAAACAGAGAACCAAACTCCTTTATTATAAGAACGGTGCGGCTCAACAACATCAACACCGGAGGTCCGAGCGGTATCTATAATAAGGCAAGCGAGGGGTATTATATGCAATGGTAATAAGTCGGGTCTTGTGCTTGATTATTTAATTTTCAGTATGTATGATAGGAAAAAATATGATAAAATCTAAATTAAGGATTGCAAAAATGGATAAGAAAACTTTGCTGAGCGCAACGTTTTTATCTGTCTTTTTCTTAGCCGGATGTTCCTGCCTTGATTTCTTCGGGGCCGGCAATACCTACGAAACAGATAGTCAAGAGACCGAAATCGTTACCGTCGTCGAGCCGGTTCCGGCAACAAGAACCGTTCCCGTTCAACCGGAAATTATTCCCCCGACCCCGGATCAAATGCCGCCGGAAGGTGATGATTTTATCAACTATCGCGAAACAAACGCCAATTATCGCGAATTCGGCGAACGTACGCCCCGTGATCAGGATATTGTGACTGCCAGCGCCGGAAGCAATATGTCTGCTTCTATTCCGCCAACGATTGAAGAAGAAGTAACCGATTATGAAGAAGAAATCAGCGCTGCGGAAGAAAGCGACGATACCGGAAGCGGCGGCAGCGACGGACAACAATTTGCAAGCGAGGATCCCGTTGAAGACTGGCTGGCCGAAGAAGGCAGCACGCTCAAAAGTCTGTTGACGGAATGGAGCGAACGTTCCGGCTGGCGCTTGATTTGGAACACCAACCGCAATTACAGACTGTCTGCCGGCGCCATGTTCCGGGGGCGTTTTGCCGATGTCAGTTCGGCGTTAATCCGGTCATTTGCCAGAGCAAGACCAGCTCCGATTGCAACATTTTATAAAGGAAACCGCGTCTTGGTAGTCGAGACCATGGAGGATGAGAATGCGTATGACTAATTGGAATAAATTCGGACTGGGAATGCTTTGCATTGCACTGGCAGCCTCATGCTCCATCGCAACCAGTATGGACGCGACAATTGACCGTGAAATCGAGGCGGCAACCAGAATGAAAGAAGCCTCCAAAACGCCGACGCCGGTTGCCAACGAAAATCTTATCAAAGTCAAAGATGAAATTTGGCTGGGAGATAAAAGTATTGTTGAATATGACGGGGAACCGCTTCCTTCATATTTGGAGGCCAAAGACGGCATTACACTTATCAGCAATCGTCCGATTACTCTTTATGAAATCGGTGATATGATCAACAAGACGACCGGTTTGGGCGTTCGTTATGCCCCGCAAATTGAAAAAGAGATTATGGATGCGGGGACGGCCAATAAACCGAGTGCCGAAAATATTAATTCCGATTGGGCCGAACCCGGAAAAATGTTATTGTCTTATCAGGGACCACTCAGCGGACTGCTGAACGACGTTTCCTCACGTTTCGGCTTGTGGTGGAGATTTGAAAAGGGTGAAATTCACTTTTATAAATTTATTACCAGAACATTTGTTTTGTACAGTCTGCCGACCAAGCCCAGCATGAACGTCCAAGTCGGCGGAAGCGCCTCGGAAGGCAGCGGAAGTTCTTCTATCAGCCTGTCCAGCGCGATTGAGCTTGAGTTGTGGGGCAATATCGAAAAAACGATTACTTCGATGATTTCCGAAGGCGCCAAACTGACAATGGCTCCGTCCGACGGTACGATTACCCTGACGGCGACCCCCAATGATATTAAGCGCGTGGCGGAGTATATCAACGAGCAGAACCGCAGACTGTCCCGTCAGGTTGCCATCAGCGTGAAGATTTTGCAGGTTACCCTGAATGATTCCGATACCTATGGCTTAGACTTGGCGGCTACCTTCAAAGACGGCGTGACCAACATTGCCGTTCAGGGCTCAAACAGCGTTTTGGGTGCCGAGACGGGTCTGACCAACGGTTTCTCCTGGGGTATTCTGAAAAAGAACTGGAGTGCGGACGCGGCTATGAAAGCCTTGTCGACCAGAAACAACACAAGTCTGGTTACCAGCGGTACGGTTACCACGCTTAACAATAAGCCGGCGCCAATTCAGGTTACCCAAAAACAGAACTACATTGCCGAGATGACCAAGACAAACAGCGGTACGGACGGCGACAATTATGATATTTCGGTGACAACCGAGGAAGTCGAAACAGGATTTACTCTGGATGTTTTGCCCCGTATTTTGGAACACGGCAGAATGCTGGTTATGTTTAACATGACCCTGTCCGATCTGACGGCTCTGGAAAGAGTTGATTTCGGTTCCGTGGACGAAAACCAGTATATTCAAAACCCGCAAGTCGAATCCCGCGCCTTTACGCAGGAAGTGGCTCTGACATCAGGAGAATCTTTAATTCTGACCGGGTATGAACGGGTTAACAGCCAGACGACCAAAGAGGGAACCGGTTCGGCAAACAATTCCCTACTGGGAGGAGCCGCCACGGCCGAAAAAGAACGCAACGTATTGGTTATTATCTTAACGCCGGTTATTTTGGAATCACCTTTAACGCCTGAATCCAGAATGTCTATGAATTAACCCGGCCGGGAGAAAAAAAGTGCTAGACGAAGCAAAACTGGAAGAAGAAGATTATGACAACAGCGGTGCCAAGCGCTCGTGGGGCACGTCAATCACGGTTGACGGCACCGCTTATGCGACCAGTTTGTTTTGGCAGCCCTTACAAAATACCAGCGACCCGTTTCAGGAAGTTGAGGATGCTTCGGCAGGCGTTTTGGAAGGCGCGGATCTTTTTTGCATAAAAGGAGGCAAGGCTCCGCAGTTTGGTATCTGCGTTTCGCACGAAGGATATAAAAGCGGAGAATTGGTTGCGGCCGTTGCATTGGCAACCGCAATGTCCAACGTGGCGTCTTATGTGGCCGTTTTTAAGACCAGCGAAGGCTGGTGGTATACCTGTATCCGCAATGATATCATTCTGTCCGACGGCGACATGCTCTTTCTGGACGAGGAAGAGGCTAAAAATCAGTTTATGTCCATGCTGGCAGTGCCGGACTGGGGCAAAAAGATTGCGCCGAAAGAATGGGGGATTGAAGATACCGAAGAAATCGATTTGGGCGAAATCATGCAACGCGGTGCCCGGGCAAAGCTTCAGAAAATTAAGGCTTTGCGCGGAACAAAACTGTTGCTGGTGGTGGTTTTGTCGGCCGGTATTGTTATCTGGCTCCTGTCCAGCCTGATTAACCAATTGTTTTTAACGCCTCAGGTACGGCCGATTGTCGTTCCCGTGAAGCCGAAGGTCGTTCAGAAACAGGCTCCGCCGCCTGAGCCCAAACCATGGGAAAAGATGAACAATCCGGAAACGGTTATGCGCGAGTGTTATGATAAAATAACCTCGTTAATGGCTATTATGCCGCCGGGCTGGCAGCTCGGAGATTTGACGTGTACGCCTTCCGGCGTTTCGACGTCGTGGCGCCGTGAACTGGGGCGGATTATATATGCGGAAAAGGCATTGGATAAATCCAAACTGACTTTCTCGGGCAGAACATTTTCCGGAGATGGGAATACATTGTCGGTTACCCTGCCGCTGGCGGCCATTGAGCAGCGCATGTCGGCGCCGACGATTAATGCCGTAGATTTACAAAATCAGCTTAACGACCTTTTCCAGAAAATCGGACATCCGATTTTGCTGAGTATGACGACCTATAAATCGCCTCAGGGCAAAGTCTACCGGATGTTGGCCTTCAAAATAACGTCAACGCACAATCCGCTGACATGGATGCCGATGTTAATAAAATATTCAGGACTTGATATTAAAGTAATAAAATATTCACCAGGCTCTAAAAATTGGGATTACGAGGGGACAATATATGTTTTGTAAAGAAAAAAATATTCTGGCCTTGCCTTTATTGGCTTTATTAAGCCTCGGCGCAAGCGATGTCCGGGCGCAGGGCGTGGTTACCCTTGCCGATGACGCGGCGCAAGAAGACGCTGCGCTCAACAGCGATATTCCCGATGAAATTTCTTTGTTCAGCGAAGAAGAGCCTATTGACGAACTGGGAAGCGCTGCTCTTCCGCCGGCACCGAAAACACCGGCACAACCGCAGGAAAATGCCGCTCCGGTTCAGAAGCCGTCACCGGAAACTTCCGCCGGTCAGCCCGCACCGGTTCCTTCACAGAATACGCCGGGAATGCCCGCCGTTGCCGATACGCCTTTGTTTCCGGCGGCCGATGTTCCCGAAATTCCCGTTGAGAGCAACAAGCTGATTTCTCAGCCTTCTGCCGGAATCGGCGCTTTGGACAGCAGAACGGAAACTCCGATTTCGGTTCCCGATGACAAAATCTTTTCGCAAATGTCCGATTTGGAAAAGCAGACAACTTTGTTGAACCTGGAACTGCGCCGCGAAAAGGTCCGCAATGAAATCGAAGCTCTCAAAAATCAACGCAAGCAGGCTTATCAACAGGAAATAGAAAAAGAAGAAGCCAAGAGAAAAGCGCAGATAGAATGGGAAAAAGAGCAAGAACAAAAAGTTATTCAGGAACAGCAAAAATTACGCGAACTGGATATTAAGTTTGAACAGCTGCGGCAGGAAAAACTTTTGAATGAATATAAAAACTACATGTTGGAAGAAAATCAGAAATGGATTGCGGCAAATGCTGATTTTTACAAACAGATTGCCGATTCAAAAAAAGACCGCGAAGAGTTAATCAAAACCACGCAGGAGAGATTTTCGCAGTTGGCCAATACGATTAAGGGTGCTATTAACAAGGTTCAGGACGTTAAGGCCGGTTATGAGCGTGAAATCGGCGAACTGCAAAATCAGGTTTCCATTTTGAAAGCCAGAATTGAGGTTCAGGAAAAAGAAATGGAAAAACAGAATCCGTTTGCCGACGCCAGCCAACAGGCTGCTGCAGCCGCTGCGGCCCAACAGGAAGAGGTTGAGGTTGTCGAGCCCGAGCTTAAACTGAACAATATGTACGCGGTTATGGAAATCCGCGGACAGGGCGGCGAGCTTATTGCCAAACTGATTAATCAGGACGGACAGCCGTTTTACGTCAAAAAAGGCACCACTTTGCAAAGCGGACACATTATTGACGATATTACTTCAACCTATGTCAGGGCGGATAAGAACGGCGTCAAAGATTATCTCTATTTTGCCGCCGGTGGTATCCTGCCGTTTGAAGTCGGAAATTCAGAGGTAACATCGACACTTAAGGATGAATTGGCAGCGGCTGAAGCGGCCCAAAATACACCGCAGAGAAGTTTTGTTGCCAGTGATACGGTTCCGGGTATGGGCCGGGACATGATAGTCAGGTAAAAAATGGGCATATTGAAAATAGAAGATGAGCTTGAAGAAGAAACGGCGTCGAAAGATGATGCCGTTTCCGACGATTTGAGCCCGTCGGAAAAAGCAACCCGGGAGGAAAACGAAAAAAAGTTTTCCATAACGGATACCTATTTTTCAAACGGCAACCGTTTGCTGACGCTGCCGGGTTCTTCGCTGGTGATTAATGATGATACCCGGCGGCTGCTGGCTTTGTTTTCGGACGGACGTTTTCTGGTGGTTGAAACCCACAAATTTGACGGACGCGTCCTCAGTTTTGAAGTTTTGGCCCGCAAAAAGAAGTTAAACATTTCCAAACCGATTTATGTTTCGCAAAACGAAATCAACGCCATTTACAGCATTGGCGAGCGGTCGGCCGCCGCAGCGGAAGTTGCGGAAGACGCCGAACTTGACCAGCTGCAGATGCAGAAGGACTTTGTTAACGTGATTGCCCGTGCGGCCAGTAAAAAAGTGTCTGACGTGCATGTCGTGGTGGCTGACAGCACGCAAATCATGTTCCGCACCAACGGTATGATGCAGACCGAAATGGAATATAACAAAGAATGGGGCGAATTGTTTGTGCGCGCCGCCTTTGCCTCAGCGGACATTTCGGACGCAAACTATGCTCAAAACGAATTTCAGGGTGCGCAAAAACTGGGTTCTACGCCGCTGCGCGGTTCTAAGGGAAAATTGATGCTGCCGCATAACGTGCTGGCTATCCGCCTGCAGTTTAACCCGATTGCTTTCGGCTCCCAATATCTGGTTATGCGTCTGTTGTACGCCGATGACAATCCGGACGGTTCCGGTGACTTGTTCAGCCTCGGGTTCGGCGAGTTTGAAGATAATCTGTTTTATCGCCTGCGCGCGGTTCCGGTCGGCCTGAATATTATTGCGGGGCCGACGGGATCCGGGAAGTCCACAACGCTGCAGCGCAACATGATTCGTCTGCTGCAAGAAAAAAATTATGAAATTAACCTGATTACGGTGGAAGATCCGCCGGAGTATCCTATTCCCGGGGCGCGGCAAATGCCGGTGACCAATGCCAATACGGAAGAAGAGAAAGACGAACAGTTTACCAAAGCACTGTCGGCGGCGCTGCGTTCCGACCCTGACGTTATGATGGTCGGCGAAATTCGTTCGCTGTCGGCGGCACAGCTGACTTTTAAGGGCGCGCTTTCCGGCCACGGCGTGTGGACGACACTGCATGCAAACTCGGCTCCGGCCATTATTACCCGTTTTCGCGATATGGGCGTCGAATCGTTTAAACTGCTTGATCCGGAGTTGATTAAGGGGCTTATTTCGCAACGTTTGTTTCGTAAACTTTGTCCGCACTGCCGGGTCTCGGTTAAAGAGAAACTGAACGAACCTTCGGTGCAGCGGCTGAAAGTGGCCTTGGGCGACTTTGGAATTGAAAACACCTATGTCCGCGGACCGGGCTGCAAATATTGCGGCAACACCGGTATTAAAGGCCGAATGAGCGTGCCGGAAATTATTTTGCCGGACGCAATGTTTCTGGAGCTGATGATTAAAGGCGAGACCCGGAAAGCCATCGACTACTGGACCAGCGATTTGAACGGGCGCACGCTGAAAGAGGCCGCCATGGAACGAATGCTGAAAGGTTTTATTGATTTGGACGAAGTGGAACGCTGGTGCGGTTTGCTGGATCAGCGCCCGGTATATTAAGGATTGAACAATGGCAGAAGAACAGCAGGTCAGAAAACGGAAATCCCAGTCATTACAACGGGCGATTGCTAAATTCAGTAAAATTGAAGAATACTATGCAAAATTAGTTATTCAGTTTTCAAACAAAACGCGTTTGAAACTGTATCGTAAAATTGCCTCGCTGATGAAAAACCGCTTTTCGTTAATGGACGCGCTGGAAATGCTGCATGACGGCGCCAGTAACGGGGGCAAAAATCCCGGCGAGCCGCTGGCCATCGCGATTGCCGCCTGGGGACGCGCCCTGAATAACGGTATGACTTTTTCGGATGCCCTGAAAGGCTGGGCCCCCGACCGCGAAAGGCTGATGTTGTCGGTGGGCGACGTTTCCGACCTGGAAAGCGCTTTGCTGAACCTGATTAAAGTAACCGAAGGGTCGACCAAAATGATCCGGCCGATTATCGGCGCAATCTCTTACCCGGCCTTTTTGATGATGATGGCCATTTTGATTATTTACGCCATCGGCGTTTATATGGTGCCGCCGATGATTGACGCGGCGCCGACGGTTGTCTGGCGCGGCATGGCGCGGGATTTGGTCGATTTGTCGGCATGGATTAAGGACAACTGGCTGATTGCCTTTTCCAGCCTGCCGATTATCATGATTATTATTTATGCCACCATCGGCATTTGGACCGGACCGATACGGGTGTTTTTTGACAAATTGCCGCCATGGTCTTTGTATAAGGTTTTTACGGGTATCAGCTGGCTGCTGGCGCTGTCGGCGCTGGTTAAAGGCGGAACGCCGGTTTCCACCGCTTTGCGCGCGCTGCGGCGCGATGCCAGCAAATATCTCAAAGAGCGGATTGACCGCACGCTGATTTATGTCAACAACGGTGACAACCTCGGGCAGGCGCTGGCCAAAACCAAGCTGGATTTTCCCGATGAGGAAATTATTGCCGACCTCAAGATTTATTCGGAATTGGACAATTTTGAAGAGGCTTTGGACAATCTGGCCAACGAGTGGCTGGAAGAGTCAGTCTATATGATTGAACAACGAGCCAGCGTTCTGAACATGGTTGCGCTGCTGGCCATCAGTGGTGTGATTGCTTGGGCGGTTATGGGAACCTTTGACATGCAAGACCAAATCACCAGCAGTATGGGAGGCTGAGTCATGAATTGGAAAGAAGTGGCGGAAAAGCTGAAAAATCATTTGAAAACCGTGCGGATTTCGCCTAGGAAAGCGGCGTTATTCGGAGGCGGCGCCGTCCTTGTGCTGGCAGCGGCATTTCTTCTGCTGCGGCCGAGAGACATCGGAACCGCGCAGGCGGCTCTGGAGCTGCAGCAATTGGGAAACAACATCCGGCGCTATTATCAAAACCGCCCTGATTTTTGGGGGTTAAATACGCAGACAGTGCTTGACAAAAAGATTGCGCCGCATAAAATGAAAGCCATTTCAGGGGTGTTGCAGAGCAGTTTCGGCACACCGGTGTTTATCGGCAACGGCTTTGATGCCGCAATGTTGATGCCGGGCGCCCGCAGTTTTGATGTGGTTTATAAGGGTTTGAGCCGACGGCAGTGTTTTGAGTTGCTGACTTATAAATTTGACGAGAAATTCTGGCTGGGCATCTCTTCCGTGACGCTGAATAACGGTGATGAAGAACAAACTTTCAGCTGGAACGAAGGAGAATATAAACTGCCGCCCCAGACCGGGTTGGCGGAAGTGTTGTGCAAAGACAATTCGGCGTTGCTGTGGCATTATGAATAACCAAAGGCATAGCCTGAAGGATTAACTAAAGTTATAGAAATGAACCGTTTTATGGCCAAAGAGCGAAAAAATATGACTAAGGATAAGATTGTTCATTATTTGTTAATTTGTTATAGTTAAACTATCAACAACGAGATTGAGGAGTATTGAGATGAGAAACTTATATAAAAATGAGCAGTCAGGCCGTTCGATGGTCGAAATGCTCGGCGTGCTGGCGATTATCGGCGTGCTGTCGGTTGGCGGTATTGCGGGTTATTCAAAAGCAATGGCCAAATATCGTATCAACCAGACGCTGGACCAGATTTCCATGCTGGTGATGAACATCCGTTCATTATACTCGGCCAGCGTTGATTATACGGGATTAACCTCTCAGGTTGCGATTCAGATGGGTATTATTCCGCGGAACATGCTCCCGGCAGGGACAACAGAAGCAACCGCAACAGCTATTGTCAACGCTTATCAAGGACGGGTTATTTTGGGTGTTGGTACAACTGGTGGTGCCGGACGCTCTTTTAAGGTGGCTTATACCGGTCTGACCCGTGAAGCCTGCGTTTCAATTGCTTCTTCTGACTGGGGTGCGCAAGCCGGTTCCGGTCTGGTTAGCATCGGAATTAGTGCTGCCGTTAACAATAAAGAGGCTACATCAATACCTGCGGCGGAAGATACTTTTACTATGTCTGATTTTCCGATTACTTTGGCGGAAGCTGCTGGTTCTTGTACGAATACGGCTGATACCGGTAATACAATTATTTGGGAATATTACTAAGCTGAGAAAAATTTAGCTTGATACTCCTAAGCCAAGGAACCCTTTTCAGGGTTCCTTTTTTGTGGCTTTTACGGTGTTTTTTGAACCGACAGCTGCCGCGCGTCTTCTCTGTCGGCAGCCTGTTAAAATAAGTTTAGAAAACCGGCGAAAATTAAACTTATTTTCCTTTTCGCCTCTCTAAGTTTAGTTTGCTAAACTTAAACTCTGCATTTGAAATTTAAGTTTAGAAAACCGGCGAAAATTAAACTTACATTCTATCTCGTTGCTCTAAGTTTAGTTTGCTAAACTTATACCGCATTAATTTTTTGAAAAACGCATATCTCAAAATTATTAAAATATTTTTTTGTAAAGCTTAATTATCAAAATGTCTTGATTATAATGCCCGGATAGATTGGTTGAGACAGCAACGGAATATTTTTCGTAATTTTAACATAACTTTAACACCGCTGTGCTTTGTTAGGATATATACTCTATAATTATGTGTGTGTTTAGAGATTAGCGAGGCAAAAATGTCCAATATTACCGAAACAAAATTTTCTGACATTTATATTACGCCCGATAAAAAGGCTTATATTCCGGACAGTCAGACCAGAAATGCCCTGAAGTTGTTTGAACCGGATGATTTTGAAGAATTTTACGCCGTGCTGGAAGATGAATGGGACGGCAAAAATCCTAGCTATTCGGTTTTGTATAATGATATTTTTTATCGAATTGAGCGGACAAAGTCTATTTACGGAATTCAATACTGTGCCAGAAAAATGCCGGCTCAGGTTATTCCCTTCGGCATGTTGGGATATAAACAGGAGCTGACCAATTATTTGCTCTCGCTTTCCAAAGCCTCCGGACTGATTTTGTGGGCCGGTGCAACCGGCTCGGGAAAAACGACGGCCGTCTCAAGCCTGCTGAAAGAATATTTGTCGCTGGAAGGCGGCTTTGCCTATACAATCGAAGACCCGAACGAACAGCCGCTGGACGGCGTGTATCAGGCGGCGCACGGCGGGCTCGGCCTGTGCAAACAGACCTCGCCGATTAATGACGACTGGGGCGCCTCGCTGAAATCGGCCCTGCGCTCGCGGCCGCGCTATATTCTGGTCGGCGAAATCCGAACCCCGGAAACCGCCAGCGAAATTCTGCGCGCGGCAACTTCCGGGCACCTGGTGTTGTCAACCATTCATGCCAACAACGTTACCGACGCCATTAACTCGGTGATTAAATACGCCGTCTCTACCAGCATGAGCGAAGATTTGGCCTATGACCTGTTCTCACGCGGCATGCTCGGCGTTATCCACCAAAGTCTGGCCGGCGCTCCGGTGCAAAAACCGCATGTGACCCACCTGTTTGCCAACCCCAACACCTCAAAAGGCGACCAGGTGCGCGGCATTATCAAAACAGGAAAACTGAATCTGGCAACTTCCATCGAAACCCAGATGACCCGCATGACCCGCGGACTGTCTATGTTCCCGGAATTTTAATCCCAGGGAAAGACTATCCAGCGGTCCGGCATGTCGCGGCAATAAATATCCACCTCGCCGCGCCCCTGCGGTTTGGCATAGACAGATACAAAAACTGCCTGCGGATATATCCGCCGCAAAATCCGAAACGTGCGGCCGGTGTCTGACAAATCATCTATAATCAGGGTTTGGGCATCGACGCCGAAAATGCTCTGCCGGATTTTAATATCCTCATCCGCCCGGCGGGTTTCTCCGTCGTAGCTTGACATGTTGACGGTTTCACAATCCCGGATATCCAGCTCGTATGCCAGAATTCCCGCAGGAAGCAGTCCGCCGCGGCTGACCGCTACGATTTTATTGAAACGGCGGCCGGAATTTTTTAACTTTTCGGCCAGTTCTTTAACGTGTTGATGAAAATCAGTCCACGAAATATAAAGTTTTTCAGTCATCTGTTTCCGTTTGTCCCGAGCCGTGTTCGGCCTTTACTTTGTAAATATACTCAATGATGTCGTCGTCATCCCATTCCACCGCGCCGCGGATGCGCCCGATTTCTTCCCCGAGCATGTTTATCATTACCGTGTGCGGGTAGGCAAATATTCCGAAATCCGACGCCAGACGCCCGTTGTAATCGACATAAAATTCATCTGACGGGCCCTTGAATTTTTTGATAAACTGCCGCTGCTGCGTTGCACTGTCCCACTCCCCGGCTTTGGAAATCAGAATGACCTTGATGCCGGTGTCACGCGTCTTGTCCATAAACTCCCGCAGGTTGTCAAGCTCTCTGACGCAGGGCAGACAAGTGCGCGACCAAAAAACAACCAAAACAAAACTGCCTTTGAAATCAGAAAGCCGAAACTCCGTGCCGTCCGCCCGGTAAAAAGACGTTTGCGGCGCTTCCCGCGGATAGGCAAACAGGTTGGGTTCTTTGGCCTGAGCCGCCGCCATCCGCCCCGCCGCAATCACTACCGCCAGCACCATGATTATTTTTTTCAGCATTGCTTTCTCTGCATAACTTAATTTTTACTTAACCCTGTTTGTATATAGTATTAATATATTTTAAAACTAGTAAAGGAATGGTATATGAAGAAATATTTATTCGCTTTGTGTCTGATGGCGGCGGCGCTGTCCGTTTGTGCCTGCGGAAAGGTTTCCGCTCCGGAACCGCTGGAGGGCAGCGGGTATCCTCACTCTTATCCGCGCCGTTAACCGAAAGGGAAAAGAATGTCCGAATCCGATATTAACAATGAGATGATTCCTTATGTGGAATTTGCCGACAATGCCAATGAAAGAACGCCCTGCGTGCTGGTTTTGGACTGCTCGGGTTCCATGCGCGGCGAGCCGATTAAGCAACTTAATGCCGGATTGAAGGCTCTGGAAAAAGAACTTAAAGAAGATATTGACGCCAGTTCCCGCGTGCAGCTGCTGATTATCAAAGCCTTTGGCAAGGACGAGGCGGTGATTTCTTCCGACTGGATTGATGCCATGAATTTTACCGCTCCGGAAATGGAAGCCGGCGGACTCACTCCTCTGGGAAAAGCCATGGAACTGGCTCTGGCTAAAATCGAAGAGCAGAAATGCCTTTATGACAGCTGCGGCATTACCTCCAAACGGCCGTGGATTTTTCTTATCAGCGACGGGGAACCGACGGATTATGACTGGGAAATCGTGGCCGAAAAATGCCGCCAGGCCCAAAACCGCAAAAAGGTCGTTATTCATGCCGTGGGGACGCAGGGGGCCAATCTGGACAAGCTGGCGAAATTTTCCACAATTGCGCCCAAACGGCTTACCGGTCTGAAATTTACCGAATTTTTCCTGTGGCTGAGCCGCAGCGTTTCCTGTATCTCCAAAGCGGCGCCCAATGTGCCTGATCTGTTAGAAGACATCGGCGAATGGAATGAAGAAGAATAGCCCCCGCAGCCATAAAGTGATTGCCGCCAGTGTGACCGGTTCCCTGCACAGCATGCAAAAGCAGCCGTGTCAGGATTATTGCCGTCACGCCGCAGGACGTAATTTGGTTGCCGTCGTATCGGATGGCGCGGGCTCTTCAAAATACGGAAAAATCGGGGCTAGAATCGTCTGCGAAACGCTGTGCGACCTTTTAAAAGACGTGCCGCTGCGGCAGGCCAAAGCAAAAGTTTATCAGGCTCTTGCCGTTGCCCGTGAAAAATTAACACGCCATCGTCTTAACCGCCAAAAAAACGAATCCGGAATCGGCGATTTTGCAGCGACCGTCGTCGGCGCGGTCTGCCGAAAAGGCGACGGTTTCTTTTTCCATATCGGAGACGGCGCGGCAATCGCCCTGCATGGCGATTTATCGTCTTTTACGGCTTCCAGACCGGAAAACGGCTCGTTTGCCTGCGAGACTTTTTTCTATACCCAGCAGGCCTGGGCCGATAATCTGCGTTTTACCGATTTTGAAAATGCCGAAACCCTTTTTTTGATGAGTGACGGATTGACCTGTTTTGCCTTTGCAAAGGACTTTACGGAAATCGAAAAAGGCTTTATCATGCCGATTAATGAATTTTTGACAAACGAGGCCTGCGCAGCCAAAGCCGTCCGCGCCCTGCACAATACCCTGAACACTCCGCGGGCGCAAAAGCTGAACCCGGATGACAAAACTCTGTTGTGGGCCAAGGTGAAATAATGGAAAATACGGAAGATAAACTGGTTTACAACGCTATTTATGCCGACGGTTCCTTCGGTAAGGTCACGCTGCAAGAACTGATTAACCGCGGCGGCGCCTCCGGCAAAATCTACAGCGTGGAAAACAAACCGGACAAAGTGGCCAAGATATTCCATAATCTGGCCAAAAGCCACACAAACCGCCAGAAACTGGAATCCATGCTGCTGAACAAACCTAATTTTCCGCCCGTGATTACCGACGGCGTGCAATATACGCAAATTGCCTGGCCGGAAGCAATTCTGGAAGATGAAAAAGGGTTTTGCGTCGGCTATCTGATGCCGCTGATTAACATGGACGAGGCCGTGTCGCTTGACCATCTGATGCAAAAGGCCATTCGCAAAAAACTTAAACTTTCCGAAAAATACGCCTACCGCATTTTTGCGGCCTATAATCTGGCGGCGATGGTTACCTCTTTGCATAAATGCGGCCATTATATCGTCGACCTCAAACCCTCTAACGTTTCGGTTTATAAAGAAAATATGCTGGTGGCCATGGTCGACTGCGACGGGTTTTCGATTAAGGGCGAAAAAAGCCGCTATCCGGCCGAGTTTGTCAGCGAAGAATATATCTATCCCGAAGGTATGGACAAGTCTTGTGAAGAAATGGGCGAAGAACAAGATAAATTTGCTCTGGCCGTCATCATTTTTAAGCTGCTTAACAACGGGATACATCCTTTTTCCGGCGTACCGCGCAAAAACGATGCCGAAATGCTGACCATTCAGAACCGAATTGAGGAATACCACTACGCTTACGGTTTGTGGCCGGATAAATATCAGGCCCCCCATCCTTACAGCCTCCATGAATATTTTGATAAGGAAACGCTGGAGTTGTTTGAGCGCGCTTTTACCAAAAGCGGCAACCGGCCTTCCGCCTATGAATGGCAGGAACATCTTTGGAAACTGATGCACAATCTTAAACAATGCAAAAATAATCATAATCATGTTTATTTTACCGGCAAGGGCTGCGGTTTGTGCATGATTGAGGATAAATTCTACCGTCGGCTGAATGACATCAAAAAGCAAAAAGAAACCCCCGAAACCCTGCGCGGTTTTGAATTAAGCGCCCTTTCCTCCGAAAGTATCAAAAAAGTAAAGGAAGCCGAGCAGGCGCTGCAGGCCCGACAACAAAAAATCGGCTGGGGAGTTGTGGCGGCATATTTGGTGTTTTTTGCTTTTTTGTATAAGATTCTCCGGCTGCTTGATGATGAAATCATTGCATTGGGCATTGGTATTCAGGCCATTTTGACGACGCTTTTGATGCTCGGTATCAACCGGCTGTTTCGCAAGTATGAAAATCAGCTGCCGCTTTTCAAACAAAAATCTCTGACCGACATGCTGCAGGTTTACGCCCTTATCTGCATTATCATCGCTTTGGTTTCGATTAACGATATTCCCAAAAATTTGTTAAATTTGGCCGGGATGGACTAGAAATTTGGTTTTAATACCCTATATTCTTTAAAAACATAAAAAAAATCTCTACAAAATAAATTTTTTATGTTATGAGTTGTTTGATATTTAATTAAATAGAGGATACCGATTTGAAAAATCTTAACCCGATAATGATTTCCGGGAAGGAAGTCCTGCCCCTGATTGAGGGCGGAAAAGGGATTAACGGCAGTGACGGGCGCAGTTCCGGCGCCTGGGCCAGAGAAAACTGCGTCGGCACTTTTTCCGGCGTCAGTCCCGACTGCTATGATTCCATGGGGAACGTCATTATTGAAAAATTCAGCAAAAAACTCCGTGCCGACCGTCATGAAGAAATGGTGGAATATGCCATTAAAGGCGGTGTGGCTCAGGCACAGGTTGCTCACGAAATCTCTAACGGAAACGGTCGCATCCATATCAATATGTTGTGGGAACTGGCGGATTCCGAAAGAATCCTGACCGGTGTGCTGGAAAGGGCAAAGGGCCTGATTAACGGCGTTACCTGCGGCGCCGGGCTTCCTTATCATTTGGGCGAACTGGCGTCCAAGTTCGGCGTTTATTACTATCCGATTATTTCTTCGGCAAGAGCTTTTCAGGTTTTATGGAAGAGAACTTATAACCGCTTTGTGGAGTATCTGGGCGGCGTCGTTTATGAGGACCCCTGGCAGGCCGGAGGGCATAACGGTTTGTCAAACGCCGAAGATCCGGCTAAACCGCAGACACCTTATAACCGTCTGGTTGAACTGCGACGGACGATGAATGAACTCGGCCTGCAGGAAAAACCGATTATTCTGGCCGGCGGCGTGTGGTCTTTGAGCGATTGGGATGATTATATTGATAATCCCGACATCGGCAAGATTGCCTTTCAGTTCGGGACACGGCCGATGATCACTAAAGAAAGTCCTATCAGCGACGCCTGGAAAAAGGTGATGATGCAGGTCAAAAAAGGCGATGTGATTTTGCAAAAATTCAGCCCTACCGGCTTTTTCTCTTCGGCGATTAAAAATACATTTCTGGAAAATCTGATGCGCCGGAAAGACGGCGAAGTTGCTTTTTCGCATGAACAGACGGAAGAATTTAATCATCCGCTGACTATCCGCGTCAACAAAACCGTCTATATCAAAGGTGCTGACGCCGCCAAAGCCGAGCGCCAGCTGAGCGCCGGTTATACGGAAATTCAGGAAACGCCCGACAGTACCGTCGTTTTCATGACGCCGGAGGAAGTCAAGCACATGAAAGCAGACCGCGCGGCTTGTGTCGGCTGTTTGTCTCAATGCCAGTTCTCCACCTGGTCCAAGGCCAAAGGAACGACCGGCCGTCTGCCGGATCCGCGTTCTTATTGTATTCACAAGACATTGTACGATGTCGGCCATGGCGGCAGCATTAAAGACAATCTGTTGTTTGCCGGTCATCAGGTTTACCGGTTTGCAACGGATCCGTTGTATCGGGACGGGATTCCGTCGGTTCGCGAACTGATTGAAAAAATCAAAAAGGGCGAATAACAAAAAAAAGCGTTTTGAATCTTATTCAAGACGCTTTTTTTTGCATGCATTTTTAAAATGTTTTTCCTTCGTATTGAAAATCTGCGCCGTCATACAACACTTTGAAGCAGCAGCCGTTGGAAAGCTCAAAATCGGATAGTCCCAGCGAACTCAGCATGCTGCCCAACACTCCGGCATGAGTTACTATACCGATTGTCGCTTCTGGACTGCCATATAAATACTTCAATCCGCCAAAAGCACGCTCTGCCACTTGCAGCATATTTTCGGACAACGGGAAAGTTTTGTGACGTTTCGTCCGGCGAAAATGAATCCAGGCATCCCATTCCTGAGGATAATTATCCCTTATAAACTGCATGCTGCATCCTTCCGCAACCCCGTAATCTGCTTCGCGAAAATCTTCCATTGTCTGCAAAAAAAGATTGTTGCGGGCGGCGATGATATCCGCAGTTTTCCACGCTCTCAGCAACGGGCTGCTGACGACCAGTTCCAAATTGAGCGAAGATACTTTTTCAGCCAGTTCCAAAGCCTGTTTTCTGCCGGTTTCATTTAACGGCGCATCAATTCTGCTTCCCTGCCAGATTTGCTTCAGGTTATAATCCGTCTGGCCGTGGCGCATCAGATAAAACACTGTTTTCTTAAACATGATTTTAAAATTTAATTATAAAAATTGATAATAAAATTGCAGGGTTACTATACTGTTTTTTTGACTAATGGCAAGTAAAAACCGGCTCTGAGGCCGGCTTTTTTCATTAATCGATTATTTCGTCAGGATAAATTCCGTACAAATTGGAACGCACCATCCAGCCTTCGGCAGAATCAAACCGAATAAGGCAAAAATTGTTGTTTACCGGACATTTTTTTACCTCTCCGACAACACCGTCCTCAACTTTGGCAATAATTTTAGAGTTATAATCATCTTTGGCGTAAAGATTATTTTCACCGGGCGTGATGACTTTGATTGAACGCCGGCCGGTCAGCATGGATTTATGCACCCAGGATTCCGAGCCCTGCCAATCCTTGATTTTTCGCCAAAGTTCAAATTCGGCAATGATTTCCACCGGCGCGGATTTTTGCATGTATACCCATTCTATCGGATAACGGGCGCCGGGCCCCGAACGGGCGTTAATATGATTGGAACGCAAGGAAACGAATCGCGGCAGGTGCAAACCGCTTTCTCCTTCTTCCACCGGTTCCTGCGCCTGTGAGAGATTTATGCCGAGCAGCAGTCCCGCCATTAGACTTATCACAAATTTCATACCCATCCTCTTTTTTAGCCTTTTTTATTTTCTTTAAGAATATTATGCTTATATTATGTGAATAAAACGTAAAAATACCCCGAATAACCATAATTTATTGTGAGGAACAAAATGGACATTATAAAAACTGCCGAAAGCCTTATCCGCTTCAGGACAGAAACCGGAAATGATAAGGAAATCAAACAGTGCATGGCTTATATTAAAGATTTGTTTCAGGGAAGCGGTGCTCTGGTTGATATTTTTCAGGAGGCGAATCTGGCTCCGGTGATTTTTATCAGAAACACCAATACCGAAAACTTTGACGCTTTGGTTCTGGGGCATATTGACGTGGTGCCGGCTGAAGATGATATGTTTATACCGCGGATTGACGGCAATAAAATGTTCGGACGCGGAACTTTGGATATGAAATCTTTTGCGGCTGTCGCCCTCAATTCAATGGAGTATATCCTCAAAAACAGGCTGCCAATCAACTTCGGCGTCATTCTTTCCAGCGATGAAGAAAAGGGCAGCAAAGGAACGGCCGCGTTTATGAACGAGCATCCGAATATTTCGGCAAAAATCGTGCTGGACAATGATGTCGGCGGTGATATTCAAAAGATTGTTACCAAGTGCAAGAATCCGGTGTTTGTCAAAATTATCGCCGAAGGGAAAGAAGCTCACGGCTCCACGCCCTGGGAAGGAATTGACGCCAACGAGCTGACCCTTCAGACCCTGAATAAAATCCGGGAATTTTATCCTTATTATTCCCTCAACGGTCTTAACCCCGAAAACAAATGGGTGGATACGGTGCATTTTGCCAAGATTTGCGGCGGAGATGTCTCCAATGTCATATCAAATTTTTGCGAAACCTTGTGTGATTTCCGCCTTACGGAAAATTCCGATACGGAGCATTTGCGCAAAATTCTTGATAAATGTATGGTTACCGGCGTTCATTATGAAATCGTTTCGGAAAGTACGCCTGTGGTTATGGATGAAACGAATCCGTACATTCTGGATTATAAGAAATTTGCAGAAGAAATTCTCGGCAAACCGCTGGAATTTGAACATATCGGCGGCGCGACAGATTCCCGCGAATTTGCCGTTAAAGGATCTACGGTCATCATGCATTCGGGCAGCGGTGAAGGCATGCATGCCGGCAACGAATATGTAGAAATCGATTCCGTTCTTAAAATTGCCGATATTCAAATTAAATTCCTGGAAAAACTGGCACGGGAAAAGCAATAATTTGTAACGTGTCGAATAATTATTGCTAATTAATTCTTTTCGGGATATAAAAATTGTCACCGGTGCCGGCGTAGCTCATCAGGATAGAGCAACAGTTTCCTAAACTGTGGGTAGTGGGTTCGAGTCCCGCCGCTGGCGCCAGTTTTTTGAGATTAATGTTTATGGAGCGGCGCTTCTCGAACCAAGGTTCGTTCTGGCTCCTAAGCTCATTCTTCGCTAACTCGCTGCGGTCTCTCCTTTTGTAACGCCCGTCTGCTCGCCTCTCCGGCGCTTGACGGACTAACAAAATTTCGCCTTCCGGTAAAAAACAACCGGAGCAGCGGTTGTTTTTTATCCTCAGCCCGCCGCTGGCGCCAGTTTTTTATAAAAAATTTGTTGCAAAAATGAAAAAGATAATATAAGTTAGCCTCTGTTTTGGATAGATGGCCGAGTGGTCGAAGGCGCACGATTGGAAATCGTGTATACCTCCAAAGGGTATCCAGGGTTCGAATCCCTGTCTATCCGCCATTTTGATTAAAAAGACGCTTCATGACAGCGTCTTTTTTCGTATCCGGCGGAAACATGGGTTTTGTGAGCAGTTGACATTGCTGAAATGACTATGGTAAGCTCGTTTTATATTGGAAAATACAAAATTTCGGACAGTTATATACATTGCCGATTTTGGGCGAGTCACTTCAGTTGTTACTTGAGAGAAAAAATGAAAGAGTGGATAGAAAGTTCTTTAGGATATAACCGTTTTAGTCCTGAATTTTTAAGGCAACTAATTGAGCATGGTGCTAATAAAGCTGGTAATTATTATAATAAATACACCAAACAATATGAGGCAATATATTACAATGTATTTATAATATTAGATAAGATTAAACAGCTTGAAGAATGTGCTTTTAATAGGAATGTCTATAAGCCTTTAAGAAATTTTGGCATAGATAATTTGTTTCATATACATCATGTCCAGGCTTCTCATATTGCTTTAAATTGTATTAATGAGTTGAAAAAAAGAGCTGGTTCTTTGAAAATGTCTGAAGATGAATATGAAAAGCTCGTATATGATACTTTATTTCTTTATTATTACGTAATAGAAAAATTTGATGAGAATAAGGCAAACCAATATGCCCTTGGTAGGATGGGACATATTTTTACAGATGATGGATATCTAAAGCGTTATGAAGAAAAAAGACTTACAGGTGATTGGATTGTGTTATATCGAAAAGATAATCAAAATTATTATTTAACTCTAGCAAGACATGAAGAACCTGATGATCAGATAAAAGAAAGAGTTGTTGAAGCTTTAAAATTTTTTTCTTTTAATTAAATACTTTTTTCCTGTTCGTCAAAACTCAGTTTTTTAGAGGAGATATCGAAGAGGGTTTGCAGGTTGATGGTTAGAGTACCTTCAAGAAGTTGATTAATTATTCTTGGCGAGAGATAAGCAATGTTTAGGTATTTGTAAATGGTGCGCTTGGAAATGCGTTCGTGTTTGGCGATGTCATCGGTTGGCATACCGCTTTCGTAAAGTTTTTTATACCGCCAAGCGTAGGCGAAGGCTCTGACGATCAGGCGGTTGTTATCATTGACGCTCATCAAACCGACCTTTCCGGCATTATAGACGTTGCTTGACAGCCCGCGGTTGATAACTATCTGTTTTTCATAGATGATTTGGTTGTTGGTATTATCGGTAATAAACTCCAGCGGGTTATTGTTTTCGTTTAGCGAATCGCCGGTATAGGCTGAAAGGGTTATCGGATCAATATTAAAAAAGAAAGTTAAGCGATCTTTTTGATAGATGATTTTGTTAATGAAGTTGCGGATAAAATTGTGTTGCGCGAAATAGTCCATATCGTTGAAGTTTATAAACTTTAGAGCCATCGCGCTGTCTTTATTCAGTCCGGTTAGGTCGCTATTAAGAATCTCAATAATGGCATCTTTGGCGAGCTTATCAATTTGCTCCGTGGGCAGGAACAAACCCTTAATAGAATAGTAATGTCGTTTGGTAGCTTTCTTTTTGCTGTTGGCTTGATTGGTAAAAATTGTGCCATTGGCATCAAACAGTTTTCCAGTCAGCAGATTATTGTTTCTGTTCCTTGTATGATTAGAGCTGTTGTCATTATCTTTGAG
>CALXLC010000004.1 GCA_944389095.1 uncultured Alphaproteobacteria bacterium | reverse complement strand
AATCAGTTGTTTCGGTTTTGGTATAATTCAGTTCAAAAAGTTCTATCGGTATAGGTTTACCAGACTGATAGTCGTAATCAATTTCCCGTACATCACCGGTAACCTGAATTACTTCCATATCTGAACGCTCACTTGCATCTTTACCGCCATAAATTATGGCAATAGCATCTTTTAGGTTTTTAACTTCTTGCTCCCGTTCACCGGAATCATCAAAAACTCCAGTTGTAGCCAGTTCATCAACTCGTTTGTTCAAACGCTCCTGTATTTCCTTCGGGTCCAATAATTCCGTTGTTGATTCTATATATATACCCGAATAATACGGGCTGTTGATTCCATATCTGTATATCGGTGTTTTTATATCAAATTTATTTTCTCCGCCGTCACGAGCCAATGTATAAGAAAGTTCATCTTTTTTGCCGGCATTTTGCTTAAGAGTAATGCCGTCAATCTCATCATTTTCATCTAAGGTAAATTGAATTTCCGAATCTTGTTCGCTCTCATGTAATGCCGCAAGATGTAATTTTGCATTTTCCATGGTCAAGTTAGCATATTTTTCATAAAAAACCGTTACTTTATCTGCAATACTATCAGTAACTTGAATAAAATTCTGCATGCCCGGCAAATCATCCCAGACATCACCAATATCATCTCTTGTAAACCCTATCGCCAATAAAGCGTTGCGTGTTTCCTCAACCGTAGCGTCTTCCCAGTCTCTTTTTACCAAAATTTTATCAATGGTATCTATAAGTTGCTGATTGCACTCCAACAACGTCGTGCATCCGCCGTTACGGGTTGTAGCCGGAGTTGAAAACAAAGAAAATAAGCGAGAACGCCCCTGATTTTGGGTAACGCCGCTATAAAAACCTTCCAAACCTTCCGTGCTTGACACCAATTGAGTAAGCTCATCGGAAGCTGTCACCAGTCTGGCTTTCATTTCCGTTAGTTTTTCTTTGCTTTCCGGCGTATCCGTTCCCGGCGTGTCTGGATTGGTAATATCTGGTATTGTTGTCGGAGGAACAAAACTATGTCCGCCACCACCGCCTCCGCAGGCTGAAAGCATGGTTGATAACGTTAACGCGGCAACAAGCGGAAATTTGCTCATATCTTCCTCCTTAAAAAACATTTAATTGCATGCATTATACAAAAAGTTTAAGAAGAATCAACCTGTTTCTATAAAACTCTTATTTCACCCGCCCCAAACAGTCTAAAATGAAAGAAACATAACATATCAAAAATAATATTTTCCTCTTTTCACAACAAAACAAAAAAGAGAGGACGTAAATTCCTCTCTAAAAACTTTTCTTATAAGTTATTGTTTTTACTTAAAAAATTGGAGCGGGCAATGGGATTCGAACCCACGACATCAACCTTGGCAAGGTTGCGCTCTACCCCTGAGCTATACCCGCATCGTTCAAAACGAAATATTTAATACCATACTCAAAAAAAATTGCAAGCACTTTTTTTGAAAAAATCAAATTTTCCTAAAGCATCTCGGCTTCTTCAACATCACCCTCCCCTTCATAATCAATTTCATAAAACATTTTGCTGTAAGAAAAAGCTATTCCAAGCCATAAAACCGCTATAAAACGCAACAAAAGAATCAACTTGCCGTTTCCGCGAAACGCCTTGCCGTTGGCAGATTTATTCACAAACAACAATTCCAAAAACACCCAGAACGCCACAAACAACAAAGGAATAAACATAAATGCCCAGGAAAACAACGTCAACAACAACTGAAACAACCCGCGCCAGAAATACCCGGCATAAAAATTATGCAGTCCCAGCGTTCCGAGAAAAAAAGCCAGCAGTATATACAAAACACCGCTGCGCGCCGAGGCCTCTTTATGATTATGCAATATCCTGAAAGCCAGATTCTTCTTGTGTTCTAAAAAATCTTCTTCCGAAAGGATACCTTTGTCTTTAAGCTCTTTCAATTTATCGGGATTAATATATGCCATATTTGCGCTCCTGAAATATATATATAACGCCAAAAAAGCAAAATGCCAACAATAGATATAACATATAAAAAGGGAAGAGAAACTTTCGTCTCTCTCCCCTTTCAAATCATGTGGAAAATTTAGAAGCCCATTCCCGGCATACCGCCCGGAGCACCGGCACCTGCACCGCAATGACATTCTTTTTGCGGAGCCTCGGTAACCATAGCCTCGGTCGTAATCAGCAAGCCGCCGACTGAAGCAGCATCCTGCAAAGCCGTACGGACAACCTTGGTCGGGTCAATAATACCGGCCTTGACCATGTCGGTATATTCCCCGGTCTGAGCATTATAACCAAAATTGGTATCCGTGCTCTCCAACAATTTTCCGGCCACGATGGCACCGTCAACACCGGCATTCTCGGCAATTTGACGAATAGGAGCCTGAGTGGCTTTGCGGATAATCTCAATACCGACTTTCTGATCCTGATTGGCCGGTGTCAGTTTATCCAAAGCTTTTCCGGCATACAGCAAAGCGACACCACCGCCGGCAACAACACCTTCTTTAACCGCGGCGCGGGTAGCATTCAAAGCATCGTCAATCCGGTCTTTCTTTTCCTTAACCTCGACTTCAGATGCACCGCCGACACGCAAAACGGCAACACCGCCGGACAACTTGGCCAGACGCTCCTGCAGTTTTTCACGATCGTAATCAGACGTTGTTTCCTCAATCTGCTTGCGGATTTGAGCAGCGCGGGCCTCAATTAAATCCTTTTCGCCGGCACCGTCGATAATCGTCGTCTCGTCTTTGGTAATTTCAACTCTCTTGGCCGTTCCGAGCATATCCAAAGAAACATTTTCAAGTTTCATGCCCAATTCTTCGGAAACGACCTGGCCGCCGGTCAAAACAGCAATATCTTCCAGCATGGCCTTTCTGCGGTCACCGAAACCGGGAGCCTTAACGGCACAAACTTTCAGACCGCCGCGCAAACGGTTGACAACCAAGGTTGCCAAAGCTTCGCCTTCAACATCTTCCGCAACAATAATCAGCGCGCGTCCGGACTGGACAATGCTCTCCAAAATCGGAATCAGCGGCTGCAGATTGGAAACCTTCTGATCATACAGCAGAACATACGGATTCTCATATTCACAGGTCATTTTATCCGGATTCGTAATAAAATAGGGAGACAGATAACCACGGTCAAACTGCATACCTTCCACCACATCAAGTTCAGTCTCCAAACCTTTGGCATCTTCAACCGTAATCACGCCTTCATTACCGACTTTTTCCATGGCGCGTGCCAGATATTCGCCGATTGAGCGGTCACCGTTGGCCGAAATAGTACCGACCTGAGCAATCTCTTCAGAGGTTTTGATAGCAACGGAACGGGACTTTACATCCTCGACAACGGCTTCGACAGCCATATCAATACCCCGTTTCAAATCCATCGGGTTCATTCCGGCAGCAACAGCTTTGCAACCTTCCTTAATGATAGCCTCGGCCAACACCGTTGCGGTTGTCGTACCGTCGCCGGCTTTATCCGCCGTTTTCTGGGCAACCTCTTTAACCAGCTGAGCGCCCATATTTTCAAACTTATCGGACAATTCAACTTCTTTGGCTACCGAAACACCGTCTTTGGTAATTTTCGGCGCGCCGTAAGACTTGTCCAAAATAACGTTACGGCCTTTGGGACCAAGGGTAACCTTAACCGTTTTGGCAAGGGTTTCAACGCCGCGCAGCATTTTGGCGCGGGCATCAGTACCGAATTCAATATCTTTTGCAGCCATTTTTTACTTCCTTCTTTCGTTAATTAATCTTCCACAACGCCCAGAATTTCCGATTCTTTAATAATCAGCCGTTCTTCGCCGTTCAACTTGACTTCCGAGCCGGACCATTTGCCAAACAAAACCTTGTCGCCGACTTTAACCGTCATCGGAATAATTTTGCCGTCTTCCGCGCGAAAACCGTCGCCGACAGCCTCAACCAAGCCTTCACTGGGCTTTTCTTTGGCCGTATCGGGAATAATGATTCCGCCGGCAGTTTTTGTATTTTCTTCGAGTCTTTTAATCAGAACCCGGTCATGCAATGGTCTAATTTTCATTGTTTTATTACTCCCTAAAGTTATAGCAATATTATCTATTCGCTTAGTTAGTTACCCGAAAAGCCAAAGTCAAGCTGTCAAAGCATATTTTTTTTGCATTCTTCGGCAAAAAGTTTTTGACAACGATATTTTTTTGCATAATCTTTATCGCATTGCAAAAATATTACTTACAAATAATCAAATAAATTATGGAACAGACTAAATTAAAATTGAAAAAAAGAGCTTTCAACCTGATTGCGCCGATTGTGTTTAACCAAAGCATCATTGAAGACCTGCTCGGAATTTTGAGCCGGCTGAGAGAAAAAGAAGACCTGCAAAAGCTGGAACAAATGCTTCATGACAAAGACACCCAGCATGAATTTTTCTTTGGAGACCGCCGCTGTCTTCCCGTGGAGGATTTTGAACGGATTGCCCGCAAACAGCTCGGTCAATACAGTTTGGCCAGCCTGCAAAACGTACCTCTTTCGGAATTTTACGTTGCGCTGGAACAACAAGTTGACCATCTGCGTCTTGATTGTATCAGCAACGATTTGCACAACAAAGAATTTTTGCTGTGGAAATCGCTGAAGCCCTGGTCTATCGACCAAAAAAACGCGCTCACCTTCCGCCGGTTGTTGTCAACCTTCGTCGTCTATGATTCCTTTTTCAGCGATACGGAAAACGTGGCGGAATTGCTGACATATCTGGAACAAAGCAACGTCAGGATTTAGATTCAAGCTCAAAAAACCCCCGGGATTTCAAAAAAAATCCGCGGGGGCTTTTTTTATTTGGAAGAAGCGCATATTTGTCGAACTGCAGCCGTAATAAAACTGACCACAATCATAAAAGAAATGACAACCACGCTGACAAAAAATATCCAGGCATGCGGAAAGACCAGCATAACCGGCCGCGCAATCGTCGACGCCCAGCCGTCAAGGGTAAAGACCTGCAACAACGTAAACATCGACTGTCCCAATGTTGAAAAACTTGCAAAAATATCCCCGTAAAGGCTGACGGCTATAATTGCGAAGACATAAAAGAAAACCGCAAATATTGCCATAAAAGAAACAAATGTCGGCAGCAGCTCAATCAAAACCTGCACCATATTATTCATCTTAGAAAAATGATGAATATACTTAAGCAGCCTGAACAAACGAAACGTCCGCAGAATAATCAGCGCGCTGGCTGCCGGAACGGCCGAAACCGCCACCACTGTCAAATCAAAAACATTCCACCCGGATTTGAAAAAATCCCTGCCCTGGGCATAAATCTTAAGAAACATCTCCACAATAAAAATGCCCATAAACAAGCGGTCAAGCAAAAACAGGCCGCGGTCAAAATACAGTTCCATCACATCGGACGTCATCAACCCCAAAACGACCGCATCAGCCAGAATCACCGTCATGATAAACAAGTCAAAACTGAAACCCGTCACCAGTTTGTTCAGTTTGCGTTTATCTTCTTTTTTAAATACCTTTTTGATAATCCGCCCGGATTTAGCGCTTTTGCCCGCAGCGGAATCTTTTTTGATTGTTTTGCGTACAGCCATTGTTTTTTCCTCACCATAAAAAACTGAACTTTATTTTAGCTCAAAAAAACAGGAATGCAATAATTATTCCGGCAGCCGCAGCCGAAGGTCCGAAAGCGCCGTAAGTCCGTCTGGTCAACAGAGCCGGAACGGCAAACAAAAATGACGCGGCAATAATAACATACAACAGAGCCTCAACGCCGAGCCATGCACCGACTGCCGCCAGCAGTTTAATGTCCCCGCCGCCGAAAGCATCTTTGTTCTTCCACACAAACAACAAGCTGACGGCTGCCGGCATCAAATATCCCGCCGCTGCTCCCAAAGAGCTGTCCGCCGCGGCAACAAAGCCGATACCCCAGGCAGACACGACAAAACCGGCAATCAGCAACGGAACCGTCAGCAAATCCGGCAACAGCAGCATTCTGCGGTCTATCTCTGCCAACAACAGCAAAACCCATATATAAAATAATGCCGCATTTCCGCTCAATCCGCCCCAACAAAGCGGCGCGGCATAAAATAATCCGCCGCAAAGCAGCCCGTACATCACTGAACGCAGCAAAAACTTCTTCAACAAATTAAGATAAAGCGTCGACTGCCGTCTTCTCTCCCAACTGACCCGGGCCGAGACCGCAAAAATCCGATAAACGGCATACCCGAACGCCGCCGGCATGAACTTGGCAAATTTTCTGGCGACGGAAGGAATCAAAAAACCGCATAAAAAACCGCATACAGCATAAATCATCTGCTCACCCTCACTGTTTTTTCCTTTTATAAATCTAAAATCATAAAAATTAATTAACTTTACAGCCATTCCGGTCATCAGACACAGAGAAAAGACAAACACAAAAAACGCCACAAACCCTCTTAAAGATTATTGAAGCAGCCGGACATTTCCCCAACACAGCCACACCCGCAGAAAAGTAACATTCCCTCCATCGCCGCTTAGGTAATCGCTCCCGGCGTCCGGGCCCGTGGCGGCTCGCCACTTTCGTCCAGGCAATTTAATCATAGAATGTTTCATTATCTGATGTCGGTACAGAACTACGACTATATGGTATGTCCAGAATAACACTAGGAAATGTTACAATCCCGGATGAAACGTATTTCACAATCAGAACGACATCCAATGTAATATTAGGAGCTGTGGAAATGCGTTACTTTTCACATCTAACGCTTGAAGAATGTGAGCTGGTAGCAATTCAAAAACAGTTATCCGTAAAAGATTCTAATCGAGATGAATCCAATTGGGATAATCCGACTGAACTCAACATAATTAATGTTGGAAGATTAACAATGTATGCAGGGCTTTATACTGCTTTACCCTTTGATTTAAATGCCACAAACAGCTATCTTCTGATTGGAGGTAAAGAATGGACCTATCTTCCGTCAAGCTATAACAATTACCATATTTCACTCAGCGGAACATTACTGACATTTTCATACCCAATATTTTGCCGAGAGGACTCCTCTTTAGAGCACTTCATAGGAATGTCTATTTCCATGTATGACAATAGCTCAATCGTCATCAATGGCAGCTCCGTTTTTAGCAGCGACTACTCCGATATCTACATCGGCAACGGTAACGGAACAAATGATAAATGCATCATTGATACTGCAAGTGATCTTTGTCGGAAAGGAACTTGTAATTAACAAACTCTTCTAAATAAACCAGACAAAGAATTCTATACATTATTAACCATTAACCCCGGAAGCATTGACGCCTCCGGGGTTAATATTGATTTACATCGCTTTCAAAATATATTCGCTGAGCTTTTCGCTGAAAAACGACGGATCGCTCACTGCTTCGCCCTCGGCAATTTTTGCCTGATCCAGAAGCATTCTTGAAATCTCCTCAATTTTCGGCTTATCCGCTTCATTGGCCGTCATATCTGCCAGCTTGATAATCAGCGGATGATAAGGGTTCAACTCCAAAATTCTGGTGCTGGCAAATGCCGTTTGCTGTTGATGCGTACGCATCAGGCGTTCCAGATGAATACTCATCTGCCCGTTTTCAACGGTCAGACTTGCCGGAGACTTGGTTAACTTTTCCGTCGTGGTAACCTTGCCGACTTCATCCTTAAACTGCGCGCTCATCATATCGGTCAGCTTTTTGAGACTGCCCTCGTCGGCTTTGGCTTCCTTGCGTTCAAAACTCATGTCCGCCTGCGCCTGAGCCACATGCTTAACGGCAAATCCCTTATAGTTCGGCAATGTCTGCGGCCAAAACTCATCAATCGGATCCGTCAGCAACAAAACTTCTATGCCTTTTTCCTTAAAAGCCTCCAGCTGCGGATTGTTACGCAACACCCGGACATCATCGCCGGTAATGTAATAAATCGCCTTCTGTCCCTCTTGCGCCCGAGAAATATACGCATCCAAAGTCGTCAGCTTTTCGTCATCGGCAGTCGAAGCAAAATAAGACAGCCCCGCAATCTCCTCCCGATTGGAAAAATCTTCATAAATACCTTCCTTGAAAACGATACCGAAGCTCCGCCAGAACTTCATGTAATCGTCATAATTTCCGGCGCGCTTTTTCAATTCTTTAAGCAGACGCGAAACCGTTCCGTGTTTGATTTTTTCAATCAAAGCGCTGTGCTGCAGCATCTCTCGTGAAATGTTCAGCGGCAAATCAGCAGAGTCGATGACACCCCGGACAAACCGCAGATAATTGGGAATCAACTCCTCAACTTTGTCAGAAATAAAGACCTTGTTGACATACAGCTTCAACCCGGTCTTGCGGTCCGGTTGAAACAAATCATACGGCGGCTCCGACGGAATATACAGCAGCCCCGTATATTCAATATTCCCCTCCGCCTTAAAATGCAGGGTCAGCCACGGGTCATCAAAGTTTTTGGAAATATGATGATAAAATTCCTTATACTGATCTTCCGTAATTTCGGACTTATGCCGCATCCACAACGCCGAAGCGGTATTGACGGTTTCTTCGCCTGCCTCGCCGAGTTCCAGCACAATCGGATAATCAATATGATCAGAATAAGTGCGGATAATATGGCGCAAATAAATCGTATCGGTATAATTTTTGGCATCTTCTTTCAAAAACAGTTTGATATCCGTACCGTTGACGGCGCGTTCGGCTTCCGTAATTTCAAATCCGTCGACGCCGTTGGACACCCATTTCCAGGCTTTATCTTCACCGGCTTTGCGGGTAATGATTTCCACCTTGTCGGCCACCATAAACGCCGCATAAAAACCAACACCGAACTGTCCGATTAAATCAACCGCCGAACCGTTGTCTTTGACATTGCGGACAAATTCCGCCGTACCCGACTTTGCGATTGTGCCCAGGTGATTGATTAAATCTTCTCTGTTCATGCCGATTCCGTTATCCGAAACCGTCAGCGTATTAGCCTTGGAATCCGGCGTAACGGTAATTTTAAACGCCCCCGAAGCCTTGGCGATATCCGGCGTTGTCAGCGCCAGATACTTCAGCTTGTCGCAGGCATCGGAAGCATTGGAAATCAGCTCCCTCAAAAATATCTGTTTTTCCGAATACAGCGAATTGACCACAATATCCAGCAGTTTGCTGACTTCGGCCTGAAATTCTAATTTATCTGCCATAATAAAAATCCCTCCTTCAAGCGGCTTTTTTTATCTATATGGGAACAAATCTGTGGCGATGCAAGTTTTTTTACTTGATTTATTTCATAATCTGGGTAAATTGAAGGAGATTTTTAAATAAACTTACTTTGGAGTTAAATCTATGGTATCTGTTGTTAATGACAAATGCGTTAAATGCAAATCTTGCGCCGATGTCTGCCCGGTAGACGCTTTTCACGAAGGCGACACCCAGCTGGTGGTTGATCCCGACACCTGCATTGATTGCGGCGTATGCATTTCCGAATGCCCGCAGGAAGCCATCACTTCCGATGACGAAGCCGATGAAAAATGGATTAAGTTCAACGCAGAAAACGCCAAAAACTGGCCGAATGCCAACGCTTAATCTTTTGCTGAAGCAATACAAAACTCCCGGCTCCGGCAGGGAGTTTTTTTATACCGGCGAACTACCAACAAACTATTGATTCCTAAATAGAAATACTTTAATAATAAAAAACAGGTTGAACAAAAAATAAGGATTGACAATGATAGCCAAACAACAGGAAACCACCTATTATGACGTCGTCGGCATCGGCAATGCCATTGTCGATGTGCTGGCCAAAGTCGGAGAAGGTTTTCTTAAAGAACGTCAACTCGAAAAAGGCGGCATGACGCTGGTTGACGCCGTCGCCGCCGGAAAAATTTACGCCGATCTGGTTCCCGAAAGGGAAGTTCCCGGCGGTTCCGCGGCCAACACCGTTGCCGGGCTTGCCTCACTCGGCGGCGCCCCCGCATTTATCGGAAAAATTCACGATGACGAACTCGGACAGGTTTTCACCCGCGACATCGGCGTTGCCGGCGTAGACTTTTTCACCCCGCCGCTGAACGAAGGACCTGTAACGGGACGCAGTATTGTACTGGTCACGCCGGATGCTCAGCGTTCCATGTTCACCTATCTTGGCGCTTCAAAAAAGCTCACCGTCGAAGATATTGATGAAAACATCATCAAAGCCAGCCGCATTACCTACCTTGAGGCTTATCTCTGGGATGAACAATGTGATAAAGAAGCCATGATAAAAGCCGCCGAAATCGCGCACGATCATGGCCGCGACGTTGCTTTCAGTCTCTCTGACAAATCCTGCGTCAACCGCCATCGCGAAGAATTTCTGGAATTCATCAAAACCCATGTCGACATTTTGTTTGGCAATGAAGATGAAATCGTCTCGCTGTTTAACGGCGAAGATTTTTACAAAACGCTTGATTTGATAAAACCGCACGTCGATATTGCCGCCATTACCCGCGGCGCCAAAGGCTCTGTTGTTGTCAACGGCCGCACCAAAACTTTTGTGGAAGCGGAAAAAGTCGAAAACGTTGTCGATTCGACCGGCGCCGGCGATCTATATGCTGCGGGATTTCTTTATGGTCTGACCCAGGGACGCAGCCTCGGCACCTGCGCCATCATCGGCTCGATTGCCGCGGCGGAAATCATCGGCCATTACGGCGCCCGCCCGGAAGTCAGCCTGCGCGGGTTAGTCCGCAACAAGCTGCTGTCCTACGGTAAACGCGCCTGAAAGAGGCATATCCCGACGCAATTTTCGGCTCCGCCCCGGCGGAGCCTTTTATTTTCGAATATTTTTTTGCGTAATCTCTTGAAATTTAATTTCAAAAGTGTATTGTGAAGCGAATTTGCATTTATTAAAGACAACAAACGACGCCCCGCTCAAAACGGCCGAAAAGCTGCTCATGCCGAATGCAGCAAAATTGGCGGCGCACAGACTGTTGAGGAAAAACAAAAATGAATATGAGAAACATTGCAATAATTGCACACGTTGACCATGGCAAAACCACAATGGTCGACGGCCTGCTGAAACAAAGCGGCACATTCCGCGAAAACCAAAAAGTTGAAACCTGCGTCATGGACAGCAACGATTTGGAACGCGAACGCGGCATTACCATCTTGTCCAAATGCACCTCTGTCAACTGGCACGGAACGCACATCAACATTGTCGACACACCGGGCCATGCCGATTTTGGCGGTGAAGTCGAACGGATTTTGTCAATGGTTGACGGCGTCGTTCTGCTGGTCGATTCTTCGGAAGGGCCAATGCCGCAAACCAAATTTGTCCTGGGGAAAGCCCTAAAACTCGGCCTCTGCCCGATTGTCGTTATCAATAAGGCCGATAAGCCGGACGCCCGCTGCGACGATGTCTTAAACGAAGTCTTTGATTTGTTTGTCAGCCTCAATGCAACAGACAAACAACTTGATTTTCCTGTTCTTTATGCCTCCGGACGCAATGGTTGGGCCGTCAAAGAACTGACGGATGAAAAGAAGGACCTCACCCCGCTGTTTGAATTAATCTGTTCCTATGTTCCGGAACCCGCCTGCGAACCGGACAAACCTTTTTCCATGCTGGCGACAACTTTGGAATCAGACAAGTTTATCGGCCGTCTGCTGACCGGAAAGGTTCAATCCGGAACCCTGCATGTTAATGACACCGTCAAAGTGCTGGACAAAGACAGCAAAGAAATCGAACGTGTCCGCATCAGCAAGATTTTGGCATATCGCGGCCTGAACCGTGAAGCGTTGGAAGAAGCCCATGCCGGAGACATCATTGCCGTTGCCGGCGTTGTTAAAGGAACCGTTGCCGATACCATTTGCGCTCTGGACGTCACTCAGGGAATTCATGCCCAGCCGATTGACCCGCCGACTCTGGCCATGACCTTTTCAATCAACGATTCGCCTTTGGCCGGACGCGAAGGAGACAAGGTAACCTCTCGTATGATTTGGGATCGCCTCAGCAAAGAAGCCGAAGGCAATATTGCACTCAAAATTTCCCGCACCGACAGTTCCGATTCTTTTGAAGTTGCCGGCCGCGGCGAACTGCAGCTCGGCGTTTTAATTGAAACCATGCGCCGCGAAGGCTTTGAATTGTCAATCTCCCGCCCCCGTGTTCTGATGAAACGGGATGAAAACGGCAAATTGCTGGAACCGATTGAAGAAGTTGTCGTTGACGTTGACGAAGAATTTTCCGGCTCCGTTGTCGAAAAGCTTGGCCGCCGCCGCGCCGAATTGACCGAAATGATTCCGTCTCAGGCCGGAAATAAAGTCCGCCTAATTTTCAGTGCACCGTCCCGCGGGCTCATCGGATATCACTCCGAATTTCTGACCGATACCCGCGGAACCGGGGTCATGAACCGCCTGTTCAAATGTTATGAACCCTACAAAGGCGAAATAGAAAGCCGCCGCAACGGTGTCCTGATTTCTTCCGAAACCGGAACTGCCGTCGCCTATTCGCTCTGGAAACTGCAAGACCGCGGACCGATGTTTATTGATCCGGGCGTTCCCGTTTATACCGGCATGATTATCGGCGAGCACACAAAACCCAACGATATTGAAGTCAACCCCTGCAAATCCAAGCAGCTGACAAACATTCGCGCTGCCGGAAAAGACGAGGCAATAGATCTTATTCCGCCGCGCAAAATGACTCTGGAACAGGGATTGTCTTATATTCAGGAAGACGAACTTCTGGAAGTGACGCCGAAAACCCTGCGCCTGCGCAAACGGATTTTGGATCCGATTGCCCGCAAACGCGCCAAACCGGACGTTATGGAATAGAAATCCGAAAAAACCCTTCGCAAAAGCGAAGGGTTTTTTACTTAATAATTATTCGAAAAAACGAGTTACAATTTTCAGCACATAAAAAATCAGCAAATCCCACAACGGCGCAACCAGAAACGACATCAAATACAGCACCAGCAAGCCGAAAAAACCGCCTTCGGCCCACCACAAAACCGTATTTATCCAACCTACTGTCAATAAAAGACAACCCAGATAAAAAAGCTTGGTCAGATTCTCGGTATGCATCCGTCTGACACGAATATCCCGTACGGCTTTTCTGATAATGTCGGACAACCTGGTTTCCAGCATCTGCCTCAGCATCCAGTCTTCGCGAATGTCAATCTCGTCCCACACCCAGCGGTTTCGTTGCAAAACATATAACCGGACATTGGCCGTCAACATCAACAAAGCACCGGCCGCCACCATTCCCAACGACAGCCAGCGAAATAAAACAATCACCGTTTCCATAAGCAGTTAAAAATATTCGGAGCCCGGATAAATTTTATCCCCGTCATTTTGAGAACAAACCTCTTGCTGACATTGCGCAGCACGACGGCCAAGCCTGCAGCAGAAATACAGAAAAGCAAAATCCACACCCCAGCACAGTAAAAAGACCGCAACACCGGGAAGCAGATAACTTACCGCGGCAAACCCCAGACTACCCGAAGCATCACAACTCATTACGCTTGCCACCACCATAATCAGCAGCAAAAAATTAGCGCCGACAGTCAATTTTCCGAAACTAAAACGGACAAACAGCAAAAAACCGGAAATCCCGCACAGCACCAATGCCCATATCGGCGCACTGATAGCCAAAAATTCAATTTTTTCCATACGCATAACTAATTTAAAAATAATTCATTCAGTGACTTGTACTATAAACAATTTTAAAGCAAAAACAAGCCTTTTCTGAGCAATAAAAAAGCCCGCTCAAAGCGGGCCTGACAATGAGATTATAAAGAAATTTTATCGCTGTTACTCGTTCATACCGCCTCTTCCGCGGGAAATCGGCATATTCTGGCGGACGGCCGTAGTCTGCCTTGTCGGTTTTTCGGCAGATTTTCTGATTGCCGATAACTTCTCTTTGGCACCGGTAGTCCGGCTTTCCATAGCCTGCAAATACTCTGTTGCACGAGAGGGATTAATATCACGCTCTCTCCCGGAAGCCAGAACATGAGCATAATCATGCCGCAAATCCATGGCAAACCCGCCGGCGGCAAAAAACTCCGCACCCGGCCCCGGATAACGCTTGGCGTCAGGCTCCTCAAACTTTTTTACATCACTAATATCAGTCATAAAATTTCTCCATAAATAAAACAGTCGCTTCTTTTGTCTATTATCGCAATTTAAATTTCTTTTGTCAATATTTAAATTGCGTTTTTTGGTTAGAAAAACTTTACTTCAAAGACATTTTGTTGTTTTATTTTTAACAATTTATAACCTATAATCTCTTAAAATCAACTTAATAAAATCTGTTAGGCAAAAAATAATGAGTTTGTTCAAATCTATCGCCACTTTTGGCGGTTTTACGCTCGTTTCCCGCATTACCGGATTCTTTCGCGACATGGCGCTGGCCAACTATCTGGGAGCAGGATTGATTTCCGATGCCTTTTTTGTGGCATTCAAACTTCCCAATCTGTTTCGCAGCCTGTTTGCCGAAGGAGCTTTCACCTCGGCTTTTGTCCCCATGCTCTCGCAAAAGCTGGTCGGCGAAAACCGGGAAGACGCCTTATTCTTCGCCTCTCGGGCCATTTCGATTCTGGCCTTCTTCCTGGGAATTTTCGTTCTGATTATGGAACTCCTGATGCCATGGGTTATCGAGCTTTTGGCGCCGGGTTTTGTCGACGATCATGGCAAAATAGAATTGGCAACCTCTTTATCCAGAATAACCTTTCCGTTTTTATTGTTTATTTCCGTTGTTTCCTTTCAGTCCGGAATTTTGAACTCCCTCGGCAAATTTGCCGCCCCTGCCGCCGCACCGGTTATCCTTAACCTGATGATGATTATCTCGGTATTTGTTTTTGCACCCTTTGGCGAAACGCCGGCACACGGTATTGCCTTTGGCGTCAGCTTTGCCGGTTTTATGGAAATTATCTGGCTGACATACTTTCTGCACCGGGAAAACGTTTATATCCGCCCCCAGTATAACATTTTGGAGCTTCTGAAAGACAACGAGCTTCGCACCTTGTTCAAACGCATCGCGCCGGGCGTACTCGGAGCGGGAGTCTATCAAATTAACATGGTGGTCGATACCATTCTGGTTTCACTGGTCGGAACCGGAGCCATTTCTTGGTTATACTACGCCAATCGCCTCCAGCAGCTGCCGCTCGGCGTAGTTGGCGCCGCCATCAGTGTTGCCGTTCTTCCGATTCTGTCCCGGCACTTGAAATCCGGTGACAAAGAACAGGCCCGGCTAGTCCAGGACAAAGCCGTGGAATATGGCACGCTTCTTTCCATTCCGGCCGCCGTTGCCCTCATTATTCTGGCCGTACCGATTATCAACATCTTGTTCCAGCATGGCAAATTCGGCGCCCTCGAAACTCAAATGACGGCGCAGGCCGTAATTGCCTACACGCTCGGCTTGCCTTTTTATGTGCTGGTAAAGGCCATGACACCTAATTTTTTCGCCCGCGGCGATACCAAAACCCCGGTAAAATACAGCATTGTCGTTTTACTGACAAACCTGTGTTTTTCAGTAATTTTAATGAAACCTTTCGGTCATGTCGGCATCGCATCCGCCACCACAATCGCGGCCGTCGTCTCCTTCTGCCAATACTGCCGCGGCCTGCGTAAACGGCGTTTTTGGAAATATTCAAAAGAACTTCGTCGCAAGACCTTTAAAATCTTTTTGTGTTCCTTACTTATGGGAGGAATGCTTGAAGGCGCCATGCTGCTGCTTGACCGTCAATTCGGCAACTGGCTCCATCTCGGCATCATGCCCAAACTCGGCCTGTTTGGCCTGTTATGCATTTTGGGTGTTGCAACTTTTGCAATAACCGCTAAAATATTCGGCGTACTGGATATCGCGGAAATTCTCAACATGTTTTGCAAACGAAAGAAGAAGCATGCCTGACCTGAACATCAAAAAATTTATAAAAGACACCGTCACCAAGCTGAAACGGCATCTGTCCCCGGCGTCGTTAAAACGACTGAAAACCGCTGCCGTCCGTTTTATCTCCTCCTGGTGGAAGCTCCTTCTGGGAGCCCTTGCTGCGGTAATTTTCCTGTATTATCCGCTGGGCGCATGGTTGATTAACAATATTGACCGCACAACCGGCTTTGAAATCGAAACGCCGCCGGCCAAATCCGCAACAATAGATACCATGGCCTTTCTGATTAACCGGGAAGTCAACGACCATATGTGGACGCCCAATCTGCCATTCATCTTCCCCTCTTATATTTTAGACAACATGCCCGCTTACCAGTTAGGCATAATGTCGTCAATCCGCAATCTTTCCGACGCTTTGGCCAAACGGCAGAACAAAACCGTTTCTCCCGAAAACGGTGCGCCGCTCCAAACTGCCGCCGAATTATTGCAATATCCGGGAAACATTTGGATGTTTTCGCCGCAAAACAAACTGGTTCCGGCGCCGTCATCAACCAGCCAATACAAAAAAGCCCGCAAAATGCTCATCGTTTATAATCATTCTCTGGGCAGCGGCCATGAAATCTTTTATAAAAATGCTGATGATTTGGCTTACTTCCTCAAACGGATTGCTGCCGATTTGGAACACAGTACGCTCCGCTTGGAAAACCACATCCGGGAAAACAGCAGCAGCTACATTGATACGCGCGACGACGATTTGTTCTTTTATCAGCAGGGAAAACTTTATGGCTATTTCATGCTGACCCGGGCACTGGCGCGGGATTACAAAGATATTATTGTCGCCCGGGACATTTATCAGCCCTGGATTCGGATGAACAAGGCGCTGGAAGATGCCGCTTTGCTGGACCCGTTGATAATCCGCAACGGCGAACTTGACAGTCTCGGCGCCCCCAACCATTTGTCGGTGCTCGGTTATTATACACTCAAGGCGGCATCCGGCGCCGGCCAAATGCAACAGCGTCTCATGCAAGGAAACTGATATGATAATAGAAACGCAAAAAACACCTGATGCCAATGTTATGAACTTCTTTCCGCCCGTTCCCGTCCTGAAAGCCGGGTCTGCGGAATTCGTCGATGCCAAATCGCTGCGCAAATCTCCTCTGGCCGAACATTTGTTTGACCTTGGCGGCATAGTTTCGGTTTTTCTGACCTCGGAAATGATTTCCGTTACCAAAACCGGCGAAACTTCCTGGGATGACCTCAAACCACAGATTTTAGCAGAAATCATGGATTTTTTAAGCTCCGGAGAAGAAGCCGTCGTCAACCCGGCGAACACAGACAGGGAAGACGACGTAATCAGGCAGATTGAAGGACTGATTACTGCCCGTATCCGCCCGGCCGTCAAACAAGACGGCGGAGACATCGTTTTCCACAGTTTCAAAGACGGCATTGTTTATGTTGAGATGCGCGGTTCATGCTCCGGTTGTCCTTATGCCGCCGTCACGCTCAAAGAAGGCGTCGAAAAGCTGCTAAAAACTTACATTCCTCAGGTTAAGGAAGTGCGCAGTGTTTCAAAATCCGAAGAGCATATTTAAAACCCTTGTCGCCCTGGGATTTGCGGCAGTCATATTATTTCCGGTCTCGGCCGGCGCAAACCGGGGACTGGAAGTGTCAGGACTAACCGTTCAAAAAACCGAAAGATTGTTTAAGTATTATAATTACGAAGGCGTCCGCGGTTACCTGATGCTCCCGTCATATCACTATCCGCCGTTATTTTTCAAAACATTTCCTTCCGATTTTGCCAAACTTACCGATGAAGCCCGGCGGCAAGCTTTGTTTATCAAAATTCTTACGCCGCAAGCCATGCGTCTCAATCTTGAAATTTCCAAAGAAAGAGACCGGGTGGAGGAACTGTCCCGCGCTTTTGCCGAAAATGATGATCTGACCAAAGAACAAACCGAAGAAGTTGAAGCGCTTGCAAAAAAATATGATATTTTCACCAGACTGCAGGGATATCGCCGCTACAACCGTCTGCTGAAAGAACTAAAAATCCGCGTTGATGAAATTCCCGTATCTTTTCTGATAGCCCTCGCTGCCATTGAAACAAACTGGGGAACGTCGCGTCTGGTTACTGACGCAAATTCTCTTTACAAAACCAGAGTCTGGCATACCAATCAGGGCTTAAAACCCGTCGGAGAAACAAATCCGGACGAAGACTACCGTTACAAAATTTATCCCGGTATTTACGAAAGCATGCGCGATTTTGCCCTCAAACTCAATTCAGACATTGCTTTTTACAACATGCGCGAATTTCGTGCGCGGCTGAGATATCAGGGAACGGTTCCGCTGGGAACAACTTTTGCATACACATTGGTTTGGAATTCTCCTCTAAAGAATTATGCCGGAATGCTGGAATACACAATTGCATTTTATGAACTGAATGTAATTGACAAATCTATCCTGAATAGTAAAATGATAGACAAATCCGAACCGGAAAATCTTACCGGACACCTGAAAGAAATAAGATACTAAAAGTTATGTAACAAAATTATCACTGGCTTTTAGAATAAAACTTAATTATTATAAAAAACAGATGACAACCGAAACTTTTTGTGAACATTGCAATGGAAAAAAGTCAGCTAAATATTCAGGATGTCAAAAATCTTTCAAAAAATCCGCACGCTGAAAACAAAGCAGTTGTGGCACAAAAAGTAAGCGCCTATTATAACGGTCACACCGTCACCCCGCGCGGCATGAAGCTTGCCGAAGACATTTTCCGGATAATGATTCGCGACGTCGAAATCAAAGTCCGTCAGGTTCTGGCCGAAAGCCTCAAAAATTGCCACAACCTGCCAGAAGATCTCATTACATCGGTTATCCGGGACACCGACAGCGTGGCTGTCCCGTTCATTAAATTTTACAGTGACCTCAGCAACGAAGATTTAATCAAAATTCTCAATATCCCCAGCCTCAGCAAACAAAAAGCCGTGGCACAAAGACTAAACCTTCCGAACGAAATTTCCCAGTATATTGTCGAAAAATGCCCCGAAGAAGTCGTTGGAACGCTGATTTCCAATGAAACGGCAAACATCCATGAAAACACATATGATAAAATCATCGAAAAATACCGTGACAACGAAGAAATCCAAAAACGTCTGGTTTTACGAGCGGAACTACCGACCTCGGTAATTGAAAAAATCGCCAACCTGCTGTCTGAAGAGCTCAAAAAAAGGTTAATATTGTCACATAATCTTCCGGCCAATCTGGCAACCGACATCATCGAAGAGGTCAAAGAAAAAACCACGCTCCGCATTTCTGAAGAATACAGTTCCGACAAACAAATTGAAGAACTTGTCCACCAGCTTTACACCTCCAACCGGTTGACTGCAAATCTGGTAGTCCGGGCTATTTGTATGGGAGATTTAAAATTCTTTGAATACGCGTTGGTTTACCTGTCCAACACGCCGATTACCGAAGTCCGCAAAGTGCTGTTTAACTCATCCATTGACTTTATGGTACGTAACCTTCTGCGCAAGGCATATATCCCCAAAACCATGTTTCCGGCGGTTTTCAGTGCACTCAAAGTTATTCGGGAAATCCGCTTTGACTGCCGCAAAAACAACCGCAAATCATTTACCCACAAAGTGATTGAACGGATTTTAAGTTACAATCCCGACAATGAAGAACTCAGCGACGAGGACATCCGGTATCTGATCTCGAAAATCAGCTGACTTTAAGTTTTTTTAATAAATATCTGCTATCCTGACCTCGCAACAAAAGGAGGATTTTTTTGCCTGATTTCAGCAACAATACGCTTGCCAACATGCTGGCTCTCTGTGATGCGCTCAACACCGAGAGCGATTATGCTTTGCTGATTGAAAAAATCATCCGGGTTGCCCGACGCTATTGTTCTGCCGACGGTTGCTTTTATTTCAGTGTCAAAGACAACAAATTCATCAATCTGGAATATCTTCGCGTCAACAGCCTCAACATTGACCGCCTCGGTAGCGAAAACATGGCCCTGTTTCCATCCGTTTTTTTGCCGGACATCAAAAACAAAGCCTCCAAAACGCCGGTTGAACATTGCGCTTTCAACCGTGAAATCATCAATTCATCCAACATTTTCAACACAGATTTTGATACCTCTTTTTTAAGCGGATTTGACCAAAAATTCAACTACTCAACCGTTTCTTTTCTGGCCTTTCCGCTGACTGATCGCAAAAACAACCTCATTGGCATCGTACAATTCATCAATGCACAAGACAACAACGGCAAAATAATAAACTTCACGGACAACGTTCAACGCAATCTGTTGTCAATCTGCCAGCTCATCAGCATTTCCATTGAAAACAAAAACCTTCGTGAATCTTACGCGCAGCTGCTGGAATCTTTCATTGAAGTCCTGGCCCGGGCCATCGATGCCAAATCTCCTTATACGGGAGCCCATTGCCAGCGTGTTCCCATCATCGCCAGACTTTTGGCCACCGCCGCCGTAGAAGAAGATGAAGGCAAACTCAAAAATTTTGACATGGACGCAGATGACTGGTACACCCTGCACATTGCCTCCTGGCTTCATGACTGCGGAAAAATCACCACACCTGAATACATCGTGGACAAGGCCACAAAACTGGAAACCATCCATAACCGCATTCACGAAATCCGCAACCGGTTCGAAATTCTGCGTCGGGACGCCCATATTGAATACTTGCAAAAACGCCTTAACAACATTGACTCCAAACAACATCTGCAGGCCGAATTTGTTGCCAGAGTCCGGCAGCTTGAAGACGATTTTCGATTCGTTGCCCACTGTAACATCGGCGACAATGCTCTAAGCGATGATGATGTCACCCGGCTTGAAAAAATTTCCCAACAGCAGTTTACACGTTATTTCAACCGCATGCTCGGCCTGTCTTGGGCCGAAAATGAGGCCGTCAAAGATAAGGAACTGTTTAGTCATCCGGCGCGCGAAAACCTGCTTCAAAACCGCGGCGATCAGGTTCTTGGCCCTTACAATCTCGGAGAACTGTACAATCTCGAAGTACGCCAGGGAACAATCACCAAAGAAGAACGTAACAAAATCAATGAGCATATCGTCATCACCATTGACATGCTTAAAGCCCTGCCTTTCCCCAAAGAACTCTCCAAAGTGGTTGAGTATGCCGGCGCCCATCATGAAAGAGTCGACGGCAAGGGCTATCCCAACGGCCTGACCGGCGACCAGATGTCCGTTCCGGCCAAAATAATGGCAATCGCCGATATTTTTGAAGCCCTGACCGCAACCGACCGCCCTTACAAAAAACCCAAAAAACTATCCGAAGTTCTCCGCATCATGCAGGATATGAAAAACACCGGCCATATTGATCCCGATTTATACGATGTTTTCATCCGCCGCAGGGTTTATATGGATTACGCGGAACAATATCTGGATAAAAAGCAAATTGACGAAATTCATGAAGAGGATTACTTGTAATGCTTAAAGTTTATACTGTTCTCTGCCGTGCCGGTGCCATGGATAATTACAGTTACATTCTGCAAGATGAAGCCACCGGAGAAACCGCCGTGGTTGACCCGTCGGAACCGGCACCCATTATCAAAAAACTGGACGAACTGCGACTGCAGCCAAAATATATTTTCAATACGCACCATCATTTTGACCACACCGACGGCAATCGGAAGCTAAAAGAACTTTACGGAGCCAAAGTCGTTGCCAACAAAAACGATGCCGGACGTATTCCGGCTTTTGATATCGGCGTCACGGACGGTGAAACCTTTGCCCTTGGGCACACCAAAGCAGACATCATTGATGTCAGCGCTCATACTCTGGGACACATTTTGTGGTATTTTCCGGACGATAAAATCGTCTTTACCGGAGACACTCTGTTCAACCTTTCCGTCGGAGGCCTTTTCGAAGGAGACGCCGCCATGATGTTTGAGGCGTTGAGCAAAATCAAACAGCTGCCTGACGATGTCTTGTTTTATCCCGGACACGAATACACCGCCCATGGCCTTGCCGCGGCACAGCGGTTTATCGGAAACACCCCTGAAATGAAAGAATATCTGCATCTGGCACAGGAACGCCTGCAAAAAGGACTTCCGGTCGCCCCTCTTCCGTTAAGGCTGGAAAAGGCCTGCAATCCGTATTTACAGCCCCGGACACTACAAGAATTTAAACACCTGATGTAATTTCGCACAAAATATTAGACAAAATTATTTTTTTGTGCTAAAATTCTCTATAAAATAAACTTGGGAGAACTCCAATGGCTGACACACCGGAACAAAAACTTAACGATTTGCTCAACACCTACGGCATTAACGCCGGTGCCAATCAAGACGCCTATAATCACATTATCGGTCAGTTTAACGCCGCGACCGATAAAGAGGATTTTATAAATAAATTAACCAAACATCCGGCCATTATTCCCTCCGCCTATCAATTCGGCGAACAAATCGGCGCCATCACCAATCAATTGCAGGATTTCTCAACCTGGACCGGAATTTCTAGCGGCATTGACAATACCATCATCTCTCAGGTAAACCGGGAAATCGCCGCCGATAAAAACATCGCTTTTGCTGATCCTTACATTGCCACCCAGTTTAATGACGACCAAACCTGCCAAACGGCTCTGAATAACCAGCTCCGGGGACAAAACGGCAATATTCTGCTCACCGGTGCAGTCAGCGTTTATGAAGACCAGTCAAAAGAAGAAAACAAACATCTCGAACGTTTTATTAAAGCGCTGCAGCAAAACCCGCAAAACTACAATAAAATCATGATTCCCATCGGCGCACATCCTCAAACAGGTCCGGGACATAATTTCAGTCTGGTTTTGGAAGGCAACAAAGCCACCATTATTGACCAAATGGGCAGCAACGCTTATCTGCCGATAAAAACCTCTCTGACACAAACCTTAAACAGTCTTGGGTTTCAAACAATTGAATCTCTTCCGCCCAAGCAGCGGCTGTACCCCAACAACAACGATTGCGTCATCGCCACCTCGTTGATTAACCAGTATGTAATGGACGACAAACTCAACGAGTTGCTCGGCAAAGACGAGGCCACGCTGCAAAGCGAAAGCGCAGCCCATTTTGCCCAATACAAAAAGTACGCGCTAGATGCCGTTTACCGTAATTATCTGAATGATCCGGTTTTTTTGCTGTATTTGGAATCCAAAGGCTTGAGCAAAGACGACTTTGAGCAGCTTCCGCCCGACCAGAAAAAAATTCATCTGGACGCCGTCAAACTGCCGTCTGCCGCCACTATCGACAACGAACCCGAAAACACGCCGGCCGACGAGCTCTGGAAAGACCAGATGCGTCGTATTTTCGAAAAGAAATGCAACGACAACAACCGCAAATTCCAGGAAATTGCCGGCACCAAAGAATTGTCCTATCAAATGGGCGATTCGCCCACCGACAAGGTCACGTTTTACAGTCCGAGCAGTGCATCGGTCGTCAGCAAAGATGTCACCGATTACATCATTACCTGTCAGACTTTCAAAGAAAACGGACACGATTCGATTACATTTGGCCCCAATATTCTCAAACATCCGGAACTGGCGGCAAAATTATATCTGGCCTGCCTGAAAACCGACATGCCGATGCACAACCAGCCTGCTCTGGACACCCTCAAAGACCAGCCGGAATATGCTGTCATCAGCCAGATTTTGGCCGGCCATCAAAAAGAACAGCAGAAAGAAGCGCTGCGTAAAGAAATGGCCGCCTCCCGCCAGGCCTTAAAGGATGCCCGGCAAAAAGCAGATAATGATTCCGCTTATCAGCAGGCGTTGCAGGATTATCGCGATACCGTCAATGATTATAACAACAATCAACTGATAAAAGATTTAAAGCAGGCCATTGCCGACCGCGATGCCGGAAAAGGCGGGCAGGCAGAAGTTGACAAAGCCCAGCAGGCCGTTGACGCTGCCTTAAAAGACAAAACATCAGACCTTTACAAACTTAATGAAACTAAAGAAAAAGCCAAAGAGACCGTCCAGCAAAATCCGTTGCACAAAGACCTGCAGACGGCCAAAGACACCTACAACCAAACCATGCAGAAAGGCATCGACTTTGTTCTGGGCGATCCCAATAATCCGGATTATGCCCGCCGTCTTGACCGCATCAAAAAAATATCTTCCCGCGACCTCAAAGACCGCACATCCGTTCTGACCCAGCGGCAGGGAGAAAGTGCCCAAGCCTTTGCCGACCGCAAAAAAGCCATTGAAGACGGCCGTTGGGTAGACACGCTCATCCGCAAACCCAACGAAAGTGATGCAGATTATCAGGCCCGCCAACAGGCGCTCCAGACAAAATGGCAGCAAAACGGCATTGATCCTGATGCCCGGGTTAAAGACAAAGAAATTAACCAACAGCGCCGTCTAGCCCAAAAAGCAATCCAAAACGCCGTCCGCAGCCGCTAACATCACCCCAAAGGCGGAAATATCCGCCTTTTTTAATTTCCTCTTGTCTGGCGCAAGGCCTCTCCCACAACCATTGCCGCCGCAAGAGCCATATTAATGGAACGAGCCTGCGGATTCATCGGAATCAACAGTCTGGCATCCGCCAAACGGTGTACCTGTTCCGGCACGCCGGCGCTTTCCCGTCCCATTAAAATAATGTCGTTAGATTGAAATTTAAAATCATAATACGGCTCCGCGGCTTTAGTTGTCATCAAAATCAGCCTGCCGTAATCCTCCGGATGCGCATACCGGTAATGCAAAAAATCTTCCCAGCTGTCATGGCGGCGATAATTACAGATATCCAGATAATCCATACCTGCCCGGCGCAGATTTTTCTCGCTCAAAATAAAACCGCACGGTTCAATAATATCCAGCGGCAGATTAACACATGCGCCGAGCCGCAGCAGCGTCCCGGTGTTTTGCGGAATATCTGGTTGAAACAAAGCCAGACGCATAATATCTTCTCCTCACAAAAAACAGGCGTTATCCTTGCAAGGATACTGCCTGTTTTTAATTCATTTTTCAATCAAAATCATACGTTAAAAGAACGAACACGCCGATACCGCGGCCGGCAAAAGACATCTGTCAAAGCGTTAACCGTCTCCGCCTTATCCAAACTGCCATAGTCAGGCCAATAATTAAACCGGTTGCACAAAGCGGACTTAATTCGGCTGAGCTTCAAAAAACGACTCATATCCTTACGCAGCGCATTGACCTCGTCATCACTTTTAGCCGGCAAAAGCTCCTCAGCAATCAACGCATCTTCTTTCACCGAATGACCGACAAACTTTTCCACCACGAAACCAATCTCCGCAGCCGTAATTGCTCTGGATTCTGCCTGAACGGCATTAATAATCGCTCCGACAAAATCATCAATAGTCTGCAAACCTCTTTGCGCCCCTTCGGGAAGCAAAAATTTCTGCCTCAGCTTTTCGAGCAATTTGTCATGATACTCCATCGGCACATAAGTTGACTTGTCTGTACCGCCGTAAATCCCCGTCACTTCGTCAAAAGCCAAAATAACGGCTTCTGTCAATTCTTCTTTTTCTTCTGATTTCATACAACAAAATTTAAAAATAATACATAAAACGGAACAGACGTTAACACCCGTTCACGCTTATGTCAATAGAATCTGTCGGCAAAAGACATCAGACATTAAACAGAAAATTCAGCAAATCTCCGTCCTGCACCACGTAATCTTTTCCTTCGGAGCGCATTTTTCCGGCTTCTTTACAAGCCTGTTCGCCGCCATACTTTACAAAATCGTCGTATGCTATTGTCTCGGCACGAATAAAACCCTTTTCGAAATCGGAATGAATAATGCCCGCGCATTGCGGTGCTTTCGACCCCTTCAAAAAAGTCCAGGCGCGGACTTCTTTCGGTCCGGCCGTAAAATAGGTTTCCAATCCCAGCAGCTTATAACCTTCCCGGATAATTTTTGCCAACCCCGTTTCTTCCAATCCCAGAGAAGCCAAAAACTCCTTCTTCTCCTCTTCCGATTCCAACTGGGCGACTTCCGATTCGATTTCAGCCGAAATAATAACCGCCCGGGCATTTTCGGCTTTTGCCTTCTCAAAAACTTTTTGAGAATAAACATTGCCCGTCGCAGCCGATTCTTCGTCTACATTGCAAACATATAAAACCGGTTTTGCCGTCAGCAGCTGCAACATTTTATAGGCCTTGCAAGCCTCTTTATCGGATGCGTCCGGAGCCGCTGTCCGTGCCGGTTTTCCTTGTTTCAGCGCCTCAATCACCGGCCCCATAACATTGACGTTGACTCCTGCCTCTTTATCACCGCCTCTGGCTTTTTTCTGCGCCTGATCAAAGCGCTTCTCCAAAGATTCCAAATCGGCAATCATCAGCTCCGTTTCGACAATTTCCGCGTCGCGTATCGGATCTACGGAACCCTCCACATGGGTAATATTATCATTTTCAAAGCAGCGCAGAACATGAATAATTGCATCCACCTCGCGAATATTGGCCAGAAACTGATTACCCAGCCCTTCCCCCTTGGAAGCACCCTTCACCAACCCGGCAATATCGACAAACTCCAACTGGGTAGGCACCACGTTTTTGGGATGCACCAATTCCACCAGCTTATCCAGCCGCTTATCCGGAACCGCCACTCTGCCGGTATTCGGCTCAATCGTACAGAACGGAAAATTTGCCGCCTGTGCCGCGATTGTCTGAGTCAAAGCATTAAACAAAGTGGACTTTCCGACATTGGGCAGCCCGACAATACCGCAGTTAAATCCCATAAAAAACTCCTCAAATTATCAAATAACTTGAGGAATCTTTTAGACTATTAATCACGAAGTTTCAAGCCTTTTTAGGCATACAGATATAAACCGACGCCTTTTATTTCTTCAAAAACATTCCCAACCGCCCGGAATATTCACTAATTCCCTTTTCAAGCAAAATAGGAAGCGTTTTCACCACGATTTCGATATCCTGCTCAATAGAGGCCCTGTCTGCCTTTGAAAAACGCGACAAGACATGAGACACCACGGCCTCACCGCCGCCCTGCGGATGCCCGACCCCGAGACGGATACGATTATAATTCGGCGTGATTGCCGCATCTATGGATTTCAAACCGTTATGACCGCCGGAACCGCCGCCGAGCTTTGCCTTGATTTTTCCGACCGGCAAATCCATATCATCATGAATCACCACGACATTCTGCGGCAAAATTTTATAAAAACCGGCAGCCTTAACCACCGAATTTCCCGACAAATTCATATAAGTCTGAGGCTTGAGCAAATACACCTTTTCACCGGCAATTCTGCCCTCGGCAATCAACCCGTCAAATTTTTCCCGATAAGCCGAAAAGCCAAACGCCGACTGCACGGCATCTGCCGCCATAAACCCGACATTATGGCGGGTTTCCGCATATTCTGCTCCCGGGTTACCCAAACCGACAATCAAAAACATCTGTCTTTCCGCCTGATAAGTAATATATTTTTACAAAAAGAAGGGCGCTGAAACCCGTGCATTATATGCCGCACCGCTTTCATCGCCCTTCGGGGATACTTGCAATCCGAATTATTTTCTCAGAAAATCGACATGAATCGGCATATCGCTGACCGGATGGAATTGAACATCCTGACATTTAACGGAATGCTTTTTGCCGTCCAAAACGATTTCAATTTCAGACTGATAAAAATCAGCCAAATCCAAAGCCTTTTCAAGTTCAACCGGATGCAGGGAAATCATAACGGCATCCTGATTGCCGCCATAAATAACGGCGGGAACGCGTCCTTCACGACGACATGCCCGAGCTGCCCCCTTACCTGCTTTCTCACGCTTTTCAGCGTTAAATGTAATTTTAGACATGATAGAATCCTTTTCAAAAAATAACGTTCATCCCCGCAGTCCTCCAGGGGTGTACTGCGGAGTAACTTGACTCATACATCAGTTTTATCTATTTTTCAAGCCTTTTCTTCCAAAACAAAAGGCCCCTTTCTTCACAGAAAAGAGCCTCCGCGTTTCCCAGGGGATTAGAAACTTTCAATGGCAAATCAATTAGACGTTTCCCCCGTTTTTTTCATAACCTGATGGACATAAATCCGACCGTTGCGCAGGCAGGCCTTGCTGCAACGATACTTCTGTCCGAGCCTGAAGCTGTATATTCCGCCGATGGTGTAAGCCGGCAAAGAAATGCCGTTAACACGGAACACGCCGTAAAAAAACGATGTCGTCCCTCTGACCCATTGTCTGTTGGGAAAGAATGTCCCCGGATTCTCACGCAGTAATTTCCGAAGTCTGAACCAGCCGCTCGCATAACTCCAAATGATGGCAACAACAAGAACCGCCAACATTTCAAAACCGCCTGCTTCCAACATTCCAATCGCCAAATACAACGCAACCAAAACATTCAGCAACAACAGACACAACAATCTGTTGGGCGACAAAATTCTTTTCCAACAAAAAATTACCAGAGCCAAAGCCCACACCAGCGCAAAAGCGCTCCAATCGTTAAAAGATAAAAATTCCATAAAAGTAAAAGATTAAATTAATAATTTTTTTGCTGTCTTATACTAGACAAAAAACAATAGAAATGCAATAAAAAACATCATTTTCCGACAAAAAAAAAGAACCGCAAGCAAATAGCGGTTCTTTTTTTCACTCATTGGCGTTTCAATCTCGTCTTATTTTTCGAGATCTTCACCGGTTTCCTGATTAACCCGTTTGGCCGACAGCTTAATCTTGCCGCGGTTATCGGTTCCCAGACATTTTACCCAAATCTGGTCGCCTTCCTTATAAAAATCGGAAACCGAAGCGATTCTTTCGTTTTTGACTTCCGAAATATGAACCAACCCCTCGGTTGCGCCGAGAAAGCGGACAAACGCGCCAAAATCCATAATTTTGGTAATCGTACCATGATAAATTTTGCCCTCTTCCGGTTCGGCAACGATTCCCATAATCCATTCCAATGCGGCATCGCCTTCCTCCTTCTTCATGGAAGCAATTTTGACAATACCGTCGTCGGAAATATCAATTTTGGTATGCGTCTTCTCAACAATCTCGCGAATAACTTTACCGCCGGTTCCGATAACCTCGCGGATTTTATCAACCGGAATCTTAATCGCCACGATACGCGGTGCCCGGTCAGAAACATGCGGACGAGGCTCTGCAATCGCCTTGGCCATTTCGCCGAGAATATGGATTCGCCCTTCATGAGCCTGAGCCAGAGCCTTTTCCATAATTTCTTTGGTAATGGAAGTAATTTTAATATCCATCTGCAGAGCGGTAACGCCATCTTTGGTACCGGCCACCTTAAAGTCCATATCGCCAAGATGATCTTCATCTCCCAGAATATCGGTCAAAATGGCAACTCTGCCGTCATCTTCCTTAATCAGCCCCATGGCAATACCGGCCACCGGCTTTGCCATCGGCACGCCGGCCGCCATCAAAGACATGGTCGAGCCGCAAACCGTCGCCATGGAAGAAGAACCGTTGGACTCCATAATTTCCGAAACCACCCGGATGGTATAAGGGAAAGAATCCTTATCTTTAGGCAGCATCGGATGAATAGCGCGCCAAGCCAGTTTTCCGTGACCGATTTCCCGACGTCCGGGAGACCCCAGACGGCCGCACTCACCGACAGAAAACGGCGGGAAGTTATAGTTCAGCATAAAATCTTCTTTATACTCATCCATCAGACCGTCGACAATCTGAGCATCTTCGCCGGTTCCGAGCGTGGTAACCACCAAAGCCTGAGTCTCGCCGCGAGTAAACAAGGCGGAACCGTGAGCCGTGGGCAACACATCAACCTGACACTCTATCGGGCGGACCGTTTTGGTATCGCGGCCGTCAATGCGGTGTCCTGTCGTCAAGACCTTCTCACGCATAACTTTATGCATCAGTTTTTCAATGGCATCCTGAGCATACCGCTGTTCAAATTCATTCTCCGGATCCAGAGTCGCCTTAAACTTTTCGGAAGCGGCGGCAATTTTCTCACCGCGTTTCAGCTTGTCGGTTTCCATAAAAGCTTCTTCAAATTCGGCCGTAAAATCTTTGGCAAGTTTATTGTAAAGATCGTCAAATTCCGGCGGAAAAGACGGAGCTTCCCAACGCGGCTTACCGGCTTCGGCATTCAGCTCGTTAATCAGCTTGATAACCGGCTGAAAACTCTCAAACCCGAACATAACCGCTCCCAACATTGTCGATTCGGACAATTCCTGAGCTTCGGATTCAACCATCAGCACACCCTCGGAAGTACCGGCAACCGACAACTCAAGTTCGGTATCCTTCATCTGTTCGATAGTCGGATTCAAGATATATTCACCGTTTTTATAACCGACTTTGCAGGCGCCGATGGGGCCCAGGAACGGGATGCCCGAAATCGTCAACGCAGCCGAAGCGGCAATCATGGCCGGAATATCGGAATCCGTCTGCTGGTCATGAGCCAGAACCGTACAAATAACCTGAACCTCGTTCTTAAAAGCATCCGGAAACAACGGACGAATAGGTCTGTCAATCAGACGAGAAATCAAAACTTCGCGTTCGCTGGGTTTGCCTTCGCGTTTCATAAAACCGCCGGGCACTTTACCGGTTGCATAATACTTTTCCTGGTAATTAACTGTCAAAGGAAAGAAATCCTGATCTGCCTTTGCCTCTTTTGCAGCGCATACCGTCGCGATAACTTCCGTTTCTCCATAAGTAACAATAACGGCGCCTTCGGCCTGCCGTGCAATTTTACCCGTTTCCAATACCAGCTTGCGGCCGCCCCATTCCATTTCTTTGCGGCACACTTTAAAATCGATCATATTTCTTTACCTTTCTGTTTATCTATCTCTATTAAACCTCTACCTGCCCCATGCAGGATTTTATAATAAAGAACCGCGGAGGCTGTTTGACCTCCGCAGTTCGGGATTTCAAGCCCATCGGCAGCTTTCCGGCGCACCGGATATTGTTTCTTCATCAGCCCGAAAAGAAACGGCAAGCGTCAAAACACACCCTTCTTTCCACACTGCATTAAATTGTCCTTTTTGCGCCATAAAGAAATACCGCCAAACTACTTGCGCAAATCAAGCTTTTTAATCAAATCCTGATAACGGCTTTCGTTTTTGCCCTTCAAATAGTCCAGAAGATGACGGCGGCGGCTGACTTTTTTCATCAGACCCAAACGGGAGTGCGTATCTTTCGGATGGCTTTTGAAATGCTCAATCAAATTATTGATTTCGGCCGTCCAGATGGCAATCTGAACTTCCGGAGAACCCGTATCATTGGGATTAAGGCCATAAGCCTTGATTAATTCTTGCTTTTTATCAATCGACATCAGTTTTTTCCTTTTTAATCAAAATTAAAAACGCGAACCGGAAGGATTCTTCTTTCCTCGATTCGAACCATTGCCGCCAATTCTCCTTCACAGACGGCAGCCGCTGTCTGTCCGCTGAGGTTTGCAACCTCGTAAGCCTTAGGCGACAAGCACTGCCCGTGTCTGAGTTTGGCAGCGTCCGCTTCCGTTACGGCGATGACCGCGATGTCGCGCAGACACGTTATTACGGGAAGCAAAACTTTCTCAGGGTCTATACAATACTCTATATTTTTTAATTTTTCCAGCAAAATCTTCTGACTTAGGTCAAAATTACCGCACTTTGTCCGCCGCAGCTCGGTCAGATAGCCGCAGGTTCCCAGTTTCCCGGCCAAATCCTGTCCCAAAGAGCGGATATATGTTCCCTTTGAACAGGCGGTCCAAAACCTTGCCTGGTTATCCGGAAGCATCTCCAGGAGTTTCAAATCATAAATCTCGACGATTCGTTCCGGGATTTTAACTTCCTCTCCTCGCCGAGCCAAATCATAAGCGCGCCGCCCGTTTATCTTAATGGCGGAAAAGGCCGGCGGAACCTGACGGATTTTACCGAAAAACGATGGCAGCACCGCCAAAATTTCTTCCCGGGTCGGAATTTTTTTCGATTCTTCCGTCAGACGTCCCTCGGTATCGCCGCTGTCCGTGGCTTTTCCCCATTGTACGACAAACTCATACTCCTTGGAACCGTCCGTCACAAAAGGAAGCAGTTTCGTCGCCTCACCGAAAGCAATCGGCAAAACACCCGTAGCAAACGGATCAAGCGTTCCGGCATGACCGTTTTTCTTGGCATCCAAAAGACGCCTTGTCATATTAACAACTTCGGTCGACCCCATTCCCCGCGGTTTATCAACAATCAGCCAGCCGTGAATATTTTTGCCTTTTTTATGTTTCATCTCTTGTTTTCCGGTGTTTTTGTTCTGATTAAAGCATCATCTTCCGCTTGTCAACCTCTTCTTTTTCCAAACATTTTTAATAAATTTTTAATATTTGTCCTTATAGACTAAAGGGTAATAAAAAGTCCTTGTAAAGGGGACTATTTTATGCTATCATATACTCTGTAACGTCAGAAGGACGTTCACAGATTAACCTTTGTGTCCACAGTATTTGGAGAAAAACCATGGCTGATATTTCATTAACCGCAAGTATGCGTTCAAACCTTTTATCCCTGCAGAACACTCAGG
>CALXLC010000003.1 GCA_944389095.1 uncultured Alphaproteobacteria bacterium | reverse complement strand
GATAACGAACACCAGGTAAGTCTTTTACACGGCCGCCTCTAATCAGTACCACTGAGTGCTCTTGAAGATTATGACCTTCACCAGGGATATAACTGATTACTTCAAAGCCGTTTGTCAGACGAACGCGAGCCACTTTACGCAAAGCGGAGTTCGGTTTTTTCGGGGTCGTTGTATAAACCCTCGTACAAACACCGCGTTTTTGTGGGCAAGCTTTCAAAGCCGGAACTTTGTTTCTCTTCACTTTGGGTGTTCGTGATTTACGAATTAACTGATTAATTGTAGGCATCACAAATTTCCTTAAAGTATTATTATTGTTACAAAAACCTCTCAAAAAAGACCCGTGCGGCAGACAAACCTGAAGCCTCTTGTCCCTTTCAAGAGTCTCGGCATACTAGATTCATAAATCTCCGAAGTCAACCCTTTTTTACAAAAAAAGCGTTTTTTGAGTCCAAAAAAACTTTACCTTTACTTAACTTTTTCCGATTCGCAATCAGCAACCTCCCGTCAGGATTCGGATTTGAAAATTTTCCGGCATCCGCCGCCGCCGTCTTTTTGAGTCAATTTGAGTCCAACGGCATAAAAAACGTCAGAGCAACGCCTTTTCCGGACGCTTATCCGCATTATTTAAAAAAATCTTGCCATCGACCGAATAAAAGTCTAACCTCTGCATATCTTTATTTTCATAAACAGAGGTTTTTATGACTGAACAAAAACAAGACCTGGCTTCGGCCAAAAGAACGATTGACAAAGAAGTTGAAGCGCTGCGCATGATGGAAGACGAGCTTGATGACAATCTCGTCAAGGCACTGGACATCATGCAAAAAACGACCGGACGCATCATCGTTACCGGCATGGGCAAATCCGGACACGTCGGCACCAAAATTGCCGCAACGCTGGCCTCCACGGGAACGCCGTCTTTTTTTGTTCATCCCGGCGAAGCCAGCCACGGCGACCTTGGCATGCTCACGACTGACGATTCGGTAATCGCCATTTCCAACAGCGGCGAGACCAAAGAACTTTCCGATATCATTATTTATTGCAAAAGATACGGTATTCCGCTGATTGCCATCACCAAAAACCCGGACAGCGCTCTTGGCCGTGCCGGGAACGTGTTGCTGAAACTCCCCGATGACGGAGAAGCCTGTCCGCTGGGCCTGGCACCGACCTCGTCAACCACCGCCACAATGGTGCTTGGCGATATTCTGGCCATTTGCATGCTTGAACGCAAAGGCTTTTCCAAAACCGATTTCAAACAACGCCACCCGGGCGGAAAGCTTGGTGCCTTTTTGCAAAAGGTTTCGGATCTCATGCATACCGGTGATGAAGTTCCTTTAATCGACGAAAATGCTTCCATGCAGGAAGCCCTGCTCACCATGACATCCAAAATGCTGGGCTGTGTCGGTATCGTCGACCCGTCCGGACGCCTGGAGGGCATAATCACCGACGGCGACCTCAGACGCAATTTGAGCCCTCAGATTCTCACCGAAAAGCCGTCATCGGTCATGACCCGCAATCCCCAAACCATTGCCCCCGATGTTTTGGCGGCGGAAGCCCTGGGCGTGATGAACAACACCGGCAAGGGCATTACTCAGCTGTTCGTCGTTCAGGACGGAAAACCGGTCGGAATTATTCACATGCATGATTGTCTGCGTGCCGGAGTAGCCTGATTGTTTGATAAAAACAAAATAGACCGTTATTTTAATGCTGATGCCGAAGCCATGTTCTCGGCCACAACGCCCAAAGTCAGCAAACATACCCGTTTTGTGCGCATTGCCAAACTGGTTTTGCCCAGCGCGGCTGCCATATTAATTGGTCTGCTGCTGATTTTTCCGTCGTTAAAAAAGGATGCCAGGGAATTTAAGCTGGATATTACCCGTCCCAAACAGGGCGAGCTGGAAAAACTCCATGTTGAAAACACAGTCCTTTACATCACGGACAAAAACAACAAAATCAACAATTTCATCGCCGAACGGATTGACGAAACTTCTCCGGGATCAAAACTAATCAAATTGATAAAACCGGAAGGGCTGCTGCCGGTCGGAGATGCCAACTGGGCCAGCATCAAAGCGCCCACCGGTTATTATGATCAAAACCGCAACGTCATACGGCTCACCGATAACGTCGAACTTTTCTACAGCGAAGGAATGACCGTTTATACCTTTGATGCCGACTATGATTTCAAAACCGGACACGGCATCGGCGTCAATCAGGTGAAAGCTCAGGGATATTTCGGGGATTTGATTGCCGACGGATTCGAATTTTACAATCACGAAGATCTTCTGATTTTCACCGGCCACAACGATATAACCATCAAAGAAGAAAGCCTGAGGAACAAATAAAATGAAATTGCTTCTCCTGACCGTTTTATGCACATTTTGCTTTTTACCCGAGCTTCGGGCCGAAGACGTAAATATCACCGCCGAGGAAAAGGTCGAATGGCACCAGAAAGAACAAAAAATCGTGGCTGTCGGTGACGCCGTTGCAACCAAAGAAGATATGAGCATCCGCGCCGATCGGTTAATCGGCTATTACGCCGGCCGCACCAACTCGACCAAAGGCAAAAGCGCCATTACCAAAGTCGAAGCCCGCGGCAAAGTAGTCATGAAATCTCCCCGTGCCTCGGCTTTCGGAAACACGATGGATTACGACTTGATTCAAGATGTCGTCATCCTTCGCGGGGAACCGGCCAGAATTGAAACCGAAACGGAAAGCGTTACGGCCAAGGACAACATCACCTATTACCCGCAGGAACAAAAAGCCGTTGCTTTCGGAAATGTTGAGGCCGTTGACAAAGAGGGAAACCATCTTTATTCTGACAAAATGATAGCTTTTTTCAAAAAATCCGCCGCTTCAGATAAAAATTCCGAAAAGCAGAACATGGAGCTTGAAAAAGTCGAAATTTACGGCAATGTCAAAATCGTGACCGAAGATGCCGTCGTAACCGCCGACAAAGGCCTGTATCTGCCTCAAACCGGAAAAGTCAGGCTGTTCGACAATATTGTTATCAAACAAGACACCAACATCCTGCGGGGCGATCAGGCCGAAACTGATTTGAACACGGGTATCAGCAAACTGATTGCCTCCGGCAAAAATCAACGGGTCAAAGGCGTCTTCAAAGAAAAGAGCGAAAAGAGCGAAAAGAGCGGCAACAACCAGACAAACACCCAGAAAACGGAAAAGAAACAATGAGCACCTCCTATACAGCTGAGTCAAAACTTGAAGTTTTCAACATCGGCAAAAAATATAAAAACCGGCCGGTACTGCGCAATGTATCCCTGAATGTCCGCCGCGGTGAGGCTGTTGGCCTGCTCGGCCCCAACGGCGCCGGAAAAACCACCTGTTTTTACTGCGTCACCGGGCTGATTACACCGGATTACGGTGACGTGCACATCGACGGACAGGATATCACCGACCTGCCGATGTATCGCCGCGCCCGCATGGGCATCGGTTACCTGCCGCAGGAAGCGTCCATTTTCCGTTCGTTGAGCGTGGAAGACAATATCAAAGCTGTTTTGGAAATCGTGATTGAAGACGAAAGCAAGCGGGAAAACATGTTGGAAGAACTGCTTTCCGAATTTTCGATTGCCCATTTGCGCAAAAGTCCGGCCATCGCCTTGTCCGGCGGCGAGCGGCGACGTCTGGAAATTGCCCGGGCATTAGCCAGCCAGCCGCATTATATTCTGCTTGACGAACCTCTGGCAGGAATTGATCCGATTGCCGTCGGAGAAATCCGTAACCTGGTTTCCCAGTTAAAGCACCGGGGCCTCGGCGTATTGATTACCGACCATAACGTGCGCGAAACCCTTGATATTACGGACCGGGCATATATCTTACACGGCGGAACGGTTTTGATGGAAGGCACCCCCGATGAGATTGTTTCCAGCAAAGAAGTGCGTAAGGTTTATCTCGGCGACAATTTCTCCCTCTGACAAAACTGAATTTTTGTTCAAGTTCAACCGGGATTGACAAACATGGCTCTGACTCCCAAACTGGAAATACGGCAGTCGCAATCTTTATTGATGACACCCCAGCTGCGTCAGGCCATTAACCTGCTTCAGTTATCAAATCTGGAACTCAACGAATTAATTGACCTGGAATTAAACAACAATCCCCTGCTCGAAAAAGAGGATTCCCGGGAAGACGAAATCCCCGGAGAAACACCGCCGACCATCGAAGACTATGATGATAACCGGCTGCCGGAACCGGAAGATGATTATACGCCGGATATAGACTGCGACAATCAGTTTGACGACTATGCCAGTGACCGGGAAGGCTACGACACCGGCAATGACTATGCTTGGGAAGATTACGCCAAACGCAAAGCCGCCGCTGCCGATGAAAATTTTGACTTCTATGAACAAAAACTGGCAGATTCCCCTTCGCTTTACCAATTGATTGACGAGCAAATAGAACAAACTTTTTCCTCTCCCCGGCAAAAAATCATCGCCCGGCACCTGAGTCAGTATCTTGACGATGCCGGTTATTTTCGCGGACAGGCCGATGACATAGCCCGGGCTCTTAAAGCACCGCCTCAGGAAGTACGGCAAATTCTGGAACAAATGAAAAATTTTGAACCGTCCGGCCTTTTCGCGGAAAATCTGGCCGAATGCCTGAGCATTCAGCTCAAAGACATCAACCGCTTTGACCCGGCCATAGCCTGCCTGCTGGAGCACTTGGATTTGCTGGCCGCGCGTAAATTCAAAGAGTTACAAAAACTTTGTCGGGCAGATGAAGAAGATTTAGCCTCCATGATTGCTGACATCAAATCGCTTCAACCCAAACCGGCTGCCGCCTACCAAAACGACATAACCGCCTACGTCATCCCTGATGTTTTCGTCCGGCGTGACCGGTTCGGCGGCTATCAGGTGGAGCTAAACAACCTCTCTTTACCCAGACTTCTGATAAACCGCCGCTACTACAGCGAAATTCTGAACCGCAGCGGCAATGACAAAGATGCCCGGCGCTACCTTAAAGAGAATCTCGGTCATGCCGGCTTTCTCATCCGCTCCATGCATCAGCGGGCCACGGCCATCCTCCGGGTCAGTGAAGAAATCGTCCGCCGTCAGCGGGATTTTTTTGAATACGGCATTGAACACCTGAAGCCCATGTCCCTCAAGGATATTGCCTACAATCTGGAAATGCACGAAAGCACCGTCAGCCGCGTAACAACCCGCAAATATATGCAAACGCCGCGCGGATTATTTGAACTCAAATACTTTTTCTCCCAGGCCGCCGGCACCTATACCGGCAACGAAGAAACCTCAACCACGGCTATCAAACACAAAATAAAACAACTGATAACCGAAGAAGACCCTCAAAACATTTTGTCTGACGACAAACTGGTGGAGCTTTTGGCCCGTGAAGGCATAAAAATTGCCCGCCGAACCGTTGCCAAATACCGCGAAGCCATGAACCTGCCGACTTCTGCCGAGCGCAAACGCCAAAAACGCCTGGAAAAATAGCGATTCCCTATGTCAGAAGAGTTTTATGTTGACTTTTGGCCCGTTTTGGTATTATCTCAGATTTCAGATTGAAAAGTAAATCAAAAGATAGTAACATGTCTTTTGTAATCAAAACCGTAATAATTTAATGCAAGGAAGAATCATGAAAATTACATTATCTGGAAATCAAGTTGATATCGGAGACAGACTCCGCAACCACGTTGAAGAAAACGTCCTGAACGTAGTCAACAAATACTTCCCCGCGCCGGTCAGCTGCAGTGTTTACTTTACCAAATCAGCCGACACTTTCACCGCGGAAGTAACGGTTCATCCTGCTAAAAACATCATCCTGAAAGGAACCGGTTCGGCCGGTGATCCTTATTCGGCTTTTGACGATGCCAACCAGCATATTGCAACCCGTCTGCGCCGCCATAAAACCAAATTAAATGACCATAAAGGCAAAACCGGTCTGGCCGAAATTGCCAATGAAGCCGTCTTCTCCCTGAACGAAGATGCCGAAGAAATCGACATTGACGATGCTCCGCTGACGATTGCCGAACTGGAAGCGAATATTCCGGTCTGCACGGTTTCCGAAGCCGTTATGTATATGGACCTTAACAATGAAAACGCCCTGATGTTCAAAAACAGCGCCAACGGCAATTTCAACATGGTATATCGCCGCAAAGACGGCAATATCGGCTGGGTTGAACCGAAAAGCGAAAATTAGTTTTAATAAACAAGAGGCGTCAAGCTTATGAACATATCTGAAATAATGACCGAAAAAAATGTTTTTATCGGCATTAAAGCAAATACGAAGCGCGAATTGCTGCAGATTTTGGCCGAACATGCCGCCAAAATTACCGGTTTGGATGAACGGACGATTTTCGATGCCTTTTTGGAGCGCGAAAATCTGGGTTCGACCGGTTTCGGAGGCGGGACGGCACTGCCGCACGGACGCTTTGCCAATCTGGATAGAGTCTATGCGATTTTTGCACGACTGGCGTCCCCGCTGGATTTCGATGCAATCGATGACAAACCCGTCGATTTGGTCTTTGCGTTGCTTTCTCCGGAAAACAGCGGCGCCGATCATCTGACGGCTCTGGCTCAGCTTTCCAGAATTCTCAAAGATGAATCTTTGTGTGATCGTCTGCGTCAAATGTCCAATCCGTTGGAAATATACGCGCTGATTAACAATCACGAATAAGGGAAAGCCCCGTTGCCGGGGCTTTTTCTTGCTCTTTCAAAAAATTAATGAACGCTCAGCGGTGTTAAATCATTCTGCCGGGCCATAATAAAAGCAAAATCCCGGTCATCCGTTGCGGCAATCCGTTCTCCGTCCGCGGCATAAATCAACCACATATAACGTCCCTCATACATGGCATGTTTGATAAAAGCAAAATTATCATCATTCCATTCGCTCATTTCTTCGCGTAAATCCGGCGACAACTCATCCCAATTTATTCTGTTTGTCATCTTTCTCTCTCTGTTTATAATTTAGAAACACTTTACTGCTATAATTCTTAAATATTAGCTAACAAAAGCCCACCCAAAACAGAAAGAGGCCCCATGTTTGTCAGTCTGAATAAAAAGATTATTTACAGTATCTTTTCGCTGTTTCTGATAACTTCAATAATCTTCGTATATACTTTTTACATCGTATACGGCAACAAAATTCAGGAAGAACAAAACTATTCCATTCAGCGAAACCAGCAATATATCGATCTTTTATATCGCAACATCAACATCACCAAAGAATTCCGGCGGATTACGGCCGAACATCCCGAGCTAAAAGTCTCCCCGAGCATCCTGACAAGCATTTCAACCGACGCCAACGATGAAAAACAAATCAAGCTCTTGTCTCTGGAACAAAAGCAAATCCGGGAAAATACCCGCAGTTTTGACGAACGTTACAGAGCCATCAGCGAAAGTATGAAAATTTTGGGCATCAGTTCAATTCTGATTATTCTGGCCATTTTCTTTTTAGGATACCTGATTAACTGGTGGATTCTTTACCCGATTAACAAAATCACCGACGTCTCTCAAAAAGTCTCGCAGGGAGATCTTTCCGTACGAATAGAAAACAAAAAACATCCAAAATTCACCGACGAACTGTATTTTCTGACCATAACGTTCAACAACATGCTGGACAACCTGCGTAAATTTATTTCCGAAGCCAAAGAACAGGAAGCATTTCTGCAGGCCCTGATTGACAGCATTCCCGACGGCATCCGCGTTATTGACAAAAACTACAACATTATCATCTCAAACAAAGCTTACCGTAAACAAGTCGGCAGCGGTCAGACCAAATATACAAAATGCTATCAGGCTTCTCAAAATCTGAACGCCCCCTGCTCCCGGGAAAAACAATATTGCCCCGTTCAGGCCATCCTCAAAAACAAACAGGATAATATTAAAGTCATTCAGCAGTTCTGTGGTCATCCCTCCCGCCATCTGTCAATCAACGCCGCCCCGCTGCATCATACCGGCAAAGAAAAATACATCGTTGAATCAATCCGCGATTTAAGCGATGACATCAACTTCTCTCATCAGCAAAAATTATCCTCTCTGGGATTTCTTTCCACTTCAATCGCCCACGAAATCAAAAATCATCTTGGCGCGCTGCGCATTATTACCGAACGTCTGATTGACAAATTTTATGCCAATCGCCCTAACGACGATGAAGAAAAGAAACATCTTACCCTGATTTACAACGAGTTGCTCAACTGCATTGATGTTCCCGAACGTCTTTTAAAATTGACCCGCAGCAACAGCGACGGCGAACAAAAAATAGACTGTGCGGCCGCCGTTGAAGACGTCATTGCTCTGCTTGACTTTGAGGCCAAAAGCAAAGGCGTCAATATTTCTTTCACGCCGCCCAAAGAACCTTCCTGCATTTTCGGCAACGAAGCCGATTTCAAAATGGTGGTCATCAACATCATCCTCAATGCCCTCAAAGCCATTGAAGACAAAGGCGAAATAAATATTGCAATCAAAAACACCTCTCGCGGCGTCAAAATATCTTTTGCGGATACCGGTGTGGGTATTCCGCCGGAAAACCTGAGCCGCATTTTTGATCCGTTCTTCTCCGACGGACACGACAGCACGCAAAAAGGCAACGGCCTGGGCTTATCAATCTCCAAATCCATCGTGGAAAAATTCGGCGGCCATATCCATGTCGAAAGCGAAGTCGGCGCCGGAAGCTGCTTTACTCTGTCGTTTCCGCCGATAAAAAATCTTGCAAAAAAGAAATTATAGGTTTAATAATACTGACAACATAAATAAAGAAGGAATATTTTATGAGTAAAGAAGAGCTTCTGGAATTGAGCGGCGAAGTCATAGAAAAACTTCCCAACGCCATGTTCCGGGTACGATTGGAAAACGGTGTCGAAATTCTGGCTCACACAGCCGGAAAAATGCGCAAATTCCGTATCCGCGTCATGGTCGGAGACAAAGTTGATATTGAAATGACGCCCTATGATCTTACCAAAGGACGCATCACCTTCCGCCACAAAGATTAAACCGGATACAAAAAAATCCTCCCTTCTGATATCAGGCGGGAGGATTTTTCATACCAAAACTCAGCTTACACCAGCATGGTATTCAGCAACTCGGTACAATAAGCCCGCAAATCCGGATCTTCCATCAAACTGAGCTTCAGATTGGCCCGTTCCAAATCTTTATTGGTTCCGCAATCAAAACGGATTGCATCACACAACACACCGGTCAGCTTCATACCTCTCTCTGCAGCCAACCCCATGGCGTCAGCCAGATTAATTTCACCGTTATTACCTTTTTTAACCTCCGGAAGAATATCCATAATCTCATTAGGAAGAATATACGGCCCCATACTGGCATAATTGGAAGGAACGTCTTCCAACGCCGGCTTTTCGATTTTTCCCTTGGCATGAACAATCCGCCCGTCACGCACCGCACCGATAAGCGCCCCGTAACGCACCATCTGTTCCCGGGGAAACTCCATAATGTTTTCCACCATGCCGCCGTATTCGTTGTAAACATCAAGCAACTGAGCCAAAACCCCCTTGCCGTGCAAGTTAACATAAACATCATCCGGCCACATAACCACAAAATCTCTGTCACCGACAATATCCTTTGCCATCAAAATTGCATGGCCGTTTCCTTTAGGCTCTGCTTGCTCGGCAAAAGAAAACTTCATCCCTTCCGGAATAATATCCTGAACAACCTTCAGCAAATCAAACTTGCCTTTTTCCTTCAAATGGTTTTCCAGCCACGGATACGGTGAAAAATGCTTTTCAAACAAATGCTTGCAGGACTGATCGCTGTAAATAAACACCACTTCCTTAATGCCGATTTCGGCACAGGCGTCAACCGCATATTGGATAACGGGCTTACTGTGCAGCGTCAAAAACCCCTTGTGCAGAGCTTTGGTAGACGGAAGATTGCGTGTGGATAATCCTGCAACGGGAAGGATGCAGACTTCAGGTTTTTTATTCATGTTATAAAACTCCAAATAATAAAAAATGTTCTTTATTTATAAGGCGAATATAACATAAAAAAACAATTCGACAAGTTTATTTCCTGATTACTCTACCCTTTTTTACAACGCCGGTTTCCGGTTCGGACGGACGCTCGGACTCCGCCTTGTCCTTTGAAAAATCCAACACTCTGACCTTATCCTGAGAAGCCAGTTCTTCGGATTTTTCAATATCTTCTATGTCCCGCGTCACCGTCACGCTTTTTCCGGTTTTTTTAATACTGATAACTCCCGTGTTTTCTTCGACTTTACGCTCGATTTCCTCACGACGAAGCATCTGCGCGTATTTATTTTCTTCTTCTTTAACCCGGTCTTCCGTATAGGCTTTAAATGCGGCGATTTGGTCATCCATGGCCTTGACGTCGGCTTCCACGCTGCCGGCTGTTTTTTCCAATTCACTGTTATATGCGCTCAGAGCCGCGGCATCGTTTTGCTCCTTGATAACGGCGTATTCATCAAGAACGGCCTTATTTTGCGCCTCAAGAGCGGCATTTTTATCTTCAATAAACTTCTGCCAGCCGGCAATTTTTTCATCCCCGCCCATTTCAAAATCGGTAACAATCAGAGAAAGCCTCTCGCCGAAACCGTCCCGTGCCGTATTATAATCAAACATCAACGTCTTTGACCTGTTGTAATTTTCAACCAGTTGTTGATACAATTGTTTTGCTTTTTCTTTCAAATCTTCCAGATAAACAGTATCAAGCTCAGCTCTGATTTTCTCTATCGCACCGGCCGCCTGTCTGTTGTCTTCGGTAAGTCCGACAATAATTTCATCGGTCAAATCCGAAGCGGAAGCCTGATTAGAAATCTTTGCCGCGGCAGAACTCTCATCTTCCAACCGCAATTTCAAAGACTGGTAAGAACTGCGCGCCTTATCACTGAAAGCCGCCTCAAATTTTTGTTGCAAATCCGGCATCAGCCGCTCCTGAACGTCTTTTAACAAAGCGTCGGCAATTTTTTTCTGTTCTCCGGCCAGACTTTTCAGACGGTTTTGCTCCGCCTCGACAACAGCCTTCTCCTGAGCAGCAATTTTATCCTGCCGACTTTTATACAAATTAAACAGGGCGCTGACATCTACATCCGTCAACGGAGCGTTTATGTCTCCTTTCATGGAGAAAGAATACCCCGGAAGATAGCGCGGCTCGTCATATTTGACATTAAACAGCACGTCCATGGTCCAGGCAGATAAACTGCCCTCGCCGTAGACATCTATCTTCAAACCGCTGTTATTTAACACAGCATTGCCAAAAGTAAAGTTCCCGTCCTGAAAATCAAGTTTGCCGCTGAACTCTTTGAACGGCGAACGACCCTTCTGCAGATTATCCTTTACCAAGGCCACCAATCCGTCAGTCGTCTCGCGCGTTGTTATATCCGCATAGATATCAGCCAGATTCCAGCCTTTTACATCAAACCCTTTCAGCTTAACATCAAGATTTCCCTTAAGCGTTTTCAACACATTGTCCAAACTTGACATATCGGCATTAAAAACCGCATGATAATCGCCGGTCCCGCCGCTGAGACCGTAAATTTTCCCGCTCAACCCCAAACCGGAAGTATCAATATTTTGCAAATCCGCCGTCAGCGACAATGCCGGATTCTCTTGCATATTCAGGGTCGCGTCTGCCGTCAGGGTTCCGCCTTTATAATCTCCCTTAATTCCCTTAAATTCCGCATTTCCGTTAACCAGTGCCAAGTCAAAAATTGCATTTTTCAAAGACTTGTCTGTATAAGACAAATCCCCTACCTGAAAATTTCCGCTCAAATCAAACCGTCGATAAAAATCATAATTCAACCGTGCCGACGACCAGTCGGGGCGTTTCAGAAAATCGGCCTCCCCGCCGGCTTCCGCATTCATGGCCGGAACCTGAGAAACTGTGGAAACGGCTTCGGGCATAAACCGTTCAGCCTCAAACTTATTGATTTTAAGATTAGTCAGAATACTTGGCCGTTCCTGCCCGGCATCATAGGTAACGTCTCCCGAAAAACTACTGTACCCGATGTTAAAATCCAACGGACTGGCTCGGAACTGACGAGCCGTGCCGATAAACTTTGTTTTCAGGTTGAACAGCCCCAAAGAATAAGTTTTCGGATTATACGTCAGATTAAAATCATTGACCATCTTAACAAAATCGGGATGTCTGATTTCCAAATCCCCGTTATAATAATTTTCGCCGTTCTGCCGGTCGATTTGTCCGCCAAAAGTAAAATCAAGATTCTCCAGCTTGGAAACCGCTTTAATGGCAGTTTTATCAATATTCCCGGTCATAATGCCTTTAGACTGAAAATTTTTCAGCTGCTTATAATTCAAGTTGGGAACCTGAAATTCAAACTTATTGATAAGCGCCGAAACGTCTTCCGTGGCCAAGTTATATTTAATATTTTCATAAACCGGCGTTTTGCCGAAACCGGACAATTTTCCCGAAGCTTCAAATTGGGCGTTGGCTGCCGAACCGACCGACAGCTTTTCAATTTCCATAACGCCGTTCAACAGATTCGCCTGCACATCGACTTTTTCAAAAGGCATATTTTCGTAAATAGCCAGATCAAAATGCAAATTGGCCAGCAAATCGACATCATTCAAAAAACCCGTCTGTGCAAAACGATACAACATTCGCTGAGACCAGTTTTTCTCTTTTTCTTCGGCCGGAAGCGGATTAATGTAATTGTCAAAGTTAATCATATCCGCCTTTACGACCAGCATTGCGTCGGTCCGCTCTCCGAATTTAATGCCGGCCTCACCGGAAAGGCTGCTTTTATCCATTGTCAGCGTAAACGGAGAAACGGATAATTTATTAAACGTTCCCGAAAGTTTCGCATTGCCGACGGCCTTGCGGTAAGTTGAAGCCGCGGCCACCGTCGGATTAATATTCATCCAGTTCAGCGTCTTAAGAAAATCGCTGGAATTAAACGACCCCTCAAGATTATAAAAGGGCATGCTGTCCACGCTGCTGATATCTCCCCGCAGTGTTATATTGGTATCGCCGGGAAGAACGGCCGTCAGCTTATTAATACTGACAATATTGTCAATCACGTCAAAACTCGCCTCAAAATCTTTAACCGGCTGACCGTTGTAAACCGTGCGGACCGATTTAAAATCAATCAGCATATCCAGCGGCAGGTCCGGTTCATAAATTTCATTTTCGTCACTGTATTTTTTGATAAACTCCCGAACCGTATAAACCACCGAATCCAAATTAAAGTCCGTAAAATTAAAAGCCATGTCCATCCGTGGCTTAATAGCGCCTTCTTCGTGATCCCAACCGTCGTTAAAAGGCAGCATCATGCTGCCGGCACCCTGTGTTTCGCCGTATTTAACCACCATGTTGGAAAGCGTCAGTTGCTCGGGATTGACGGCAATATCCGTTGTCAAAGCCAGCGGATAATCATATTCCGATTTAAAATCAACCTGTTTAAAATTATTTTCAACAAAGGCCTTTAACTTTTCGGATTCTATAATTACATTGCCGTTCAGCACCTTGTTGCTGAGTTGAAAATTTCCGTCAAACCGGACATAGCTTTTTGACGCGGGATGTGTAAAAACCAGATTAAGCGTGGTTGAAAAGCTTTCCGACAAACGCCCCATTGAAATGGCAAAGCCTTCCGGATCGTTATCCTTCACATAGTTTCCCTCAATCCGGAACGGCCCCTTCAGGCTCTGGGCATTGACCTCGCCGTTCAGATTATCGATTTTTCTGGTAATACCGTAACGGGGATAAACAAAATTCAGCGTCGCTTTCTCAACCCCCACGCTGTTCAACCGGATATCCGCCTCCGCGGTGCCTTCTGTCTCCTTTTCCTGTCCCTGTTCCCAGTTCAAATGACCGTCATCGTCGACTTCAATATTGATAACCGGACTTTCCAGCACCATCCGTTTAACGTCAAAATTCCCCTCCAACAGAGGCATCAAAGACAACCGCGCCACCAGATTGCGGATTTCCATCAACGGCTCGCCGCGCGGACCGGCATTAAAAATTTTAACGTTGGAAGCATTCAAATACGGCGACGGCAGAATTTTAAAAGAAATCGGCCCGTCAAAAACAATCTGTTTACCGGTTGCCTGCGCAAACTGAGCGGCAATTTTGTCCTTATGCTGATTCCAGTCTATTGACGCAATATAAATTGTCGCGCCGGCTGCAGCCAGAACTGTTAACCCCACCAAAATCAGCAGAACTTTCTTCAATTTGCCTCTCCTTTGCGGTTGCAAGAACGATAAATAATCTTTGCAAAATTACCAAACTGATTTTATGATAACGCATAATAATTAATAAAACTTTTAATCAGGAAAGACAAGCCATGAATAATCAGGAAAAACTCCATAATTTGGCGCTCCGGGCTTTTCAAAACGCTTACTGTCCCTACTCGGAATTTCCCGTCGGCGCCGCGCTGTTGAGCAAAGAAGGACACTTTTTCAGCGGCTGCAACACCGAAAACATCTCTTATCCGGTCGGCACCTGTGCCGAAGCCGGAGCCATTGCCGCCATGACTGCCGCCGGAGACCGCCGCATTGCCGAAATTCTGATTTTGGCAGACGGCCAAAACCTGATTACGCCTTGCGGAGCCTGCCGCCAGCGGATAAAAGAATTTGCCGCGCCGCAAACGCTGATACACCTTGCCACCCCGCAAAAAATCGTTAAAACCCTGACGATTGAAGAGCTTCTCCCCCTGAGTTTTACGGAAGGAAGTTTAACCCATGACTGATTTATGCAGATCTTTTGCCGAACAAATCCGCGCAAAAATGGAAAACCGCCGGCCTCAAACGCTGATCATCCTCGGCAGCGGCCTCGGAACTCTCGCCGAAGATATCAAAGAGAAAATTATAATTCCCTACACCGATATTGACGGATTTCCTCACAGCACCGTCAGCGGCCACGCCGGATGCCTGATTTCCGGACGCCTGCACGGCAGCGAAGTTCTCTGCATGCAGGGACGTTTTCACCTGTATGAAGGACACCGGCCGCAAATCATTGCCGAAGTAATCAAAACCTTTAAACTGCTTGGAATTTGCAACCTGATTGTCACCAACGCCGCCGGCTCCCTCCGCGAAGAAATGGCTCCCGGCAGCTTAATGCTGATTGCCGACCATATCAATTTCAGCGGACGCAATCCGCTCATTGGTCCCAATGACGATGCCTTCGGCCCCAGATTTCCGGATGTCAGCAATGCCTATGACAAAGAATTCCGTGACCGGTTGAAAAATATCGCCTCCCGCCGGGGAATCTCCTTACAGGAAGGAACATACCTGATGGTTGCGGGACCAAACTTTGAAACGGCCGCCGAAATCAGAGCTTTTCGAACATTCGGAGCCGATACCGTCGGCATGTCCACGGTTCCCGAAGTCTTGGCCGCCGTTTGGTGCGGCATGCGGGTTCTCGGAATTTCCGTCATCACCAATTACGGAACCGGAATGCGCCCGCAAACCCAAAGCCATGCGGAAACGTTGTCCCAAGCCGACGCGGCGGCAAACAGTCTCAAACTTCTGATTAACGATTTTATCGGAGAAATTTAACCATGGATGATGTAACTGCCGCCGGAATTTTAATTAACTCTCTGGATTTAACTTCCCTAAACGAAAACGACACGCCGGACACCGTCAAAGATTTATGTTTCCGAGCCGTAACACCTTACGGAAAAACTGCGGCTGTCTGTATTTATCCCAAATTCATCCCGCTGGTTCTGCAAAACCTGCCCGAAAATATCCGCATTGCCACTGTCGTAAATTTTCCCGCCGGCGGCGAGGATATAACGGCCACGGCCAAAGAAATCAAACGGGCACTGAAAAGCGGCGCCGACGAAATAGACGCCGTCTTTCCCTACCGCGCCTGGCTGGCCGGAAAAACTGATTTTTGCCGGGAATTTTTGGATATGCTCCGGGACGAAACCGGTGACAACACGCTCAAAGTCATTATAGAAAGCGGCGAACTCGGCAGCACTTCCCGTATCCGCGAAGTTTCCGAAATGTGTATCGAGGCCAAAGCCGACTTCATCAAAACGTCAACCGGCAAAACCAAAATCTCCGCCACGCCTGAAGCCGCCAATGCCATTCTCGAAACAATTCGCGACAGCAAAGCTGACGTCGGCTTCAAAGCCAGCGGCGGCATCAAAACTACCGAGCAGGCAAAAAAATACCTGACGCTGGCTCAGTCCGTCATGGGTCCCGGCTGGATAAACCGGGCGCATTTTCGCATCGGAGCCAGTTCCGTCCTCAACAATCTTCTGGAAACCATCAAACAAGGATATTAACATGCTTCCACAGGAAATTATCCGCAAAAAACGTGATAAGAAAAAACTGACTGCCGAAGAAATTGCCTTTTTCGTTAAAGGGGTAACCGAAGGCAGTATTGTCGATGCGCAAACGGCCGCTTTTACCATGGCCGCTTTTCTCAACGGGTTAAACCTGGAAGAAACCACCGCATTGACACTTAATATGAGAGATTCGGGAGACGTCCTGCATTGGAGCGGGCTAAACGGCCCTGTTGTTGACAAACATTCTTCCGGCGGCGTCGGAGACAAAATCAGCCTGATGCTGGCGCCAATGATTGCAGCCTGCGGCGGATATGTACCGATGATTTCCGGCCGCGGCCTCGGACATACCGGCGGCACGCTGGACAAATTCGATTCCATTCCCGGATACCGGACAACGCCTTCCAACGATTTGTTTGTAAAAACCGTCAAAGAAGTCGGTTGTGCCATTATCGGCCAAACCGGTAATCTGGCACCCGCCGACAAAAAAATCTACGCCATCCGCGACGTCTGCGCTACGGTTGAATCCGTACCGCTCATAACGGCATCAATTCTCTCAAAAAAACTGGCCGCCGGCCTTGATTGCCTGATTATGGATTTAAAATGCGGCAACGGAGCTTTCATGGACAGCATTGAAAACGGACGCGAACTGGCAAAATCCATCGTCGGCGTCGCAAATGCCGCCGGTACTAAAACCAAGGCCGTGCTGACCGATATGAATCAGGTTCTCGGCCGAAATGTCGGCAATGCGGTGGAAGTATTAGAGGCCGTTGATTTTCTGAAAGGCGAAAAAACCGATTCCCGCCTGCACCGCATAACCATGCAGCTCTGCGGAGAACTTTTGGTCTTGTCGGACTTGGCACCAAACACCCGGGAAGCTGAAAAGAAACTGCAAAAAACTTTGGATTCCGGACAAGCTTTGGAAATTTTTGCCAAAATGGTACATACTCTGGGCGGTCCGGCCGATTTCTGTGAACGCCCGCAGCATTACCTGCCCAAAGCAGCCGTCATAAAACCGGTTTTTGCCAAAAAAGAAGGATATGTCAGCGCCATGCAAACCCGCAACATCGGCCTCAGCATCATCGAACTGAAGGGCGGACGAATTACGCCGGAACAAAAGCTGGATTACGCCACCGGCTATACACGCTTTTGCCAAATCGGAGATTTTGTCGACGATGCCCGCCCGCTGGCAGTCGTCCATGCTCAAACCGAAGATGACTTTGAAAGAGCCGCTGCCTCGCTGCGAAAAAATATCAGCATTACCGACACCCACCCGCTTCACCGTGATTGTATTTTCGAAACCGTTGCCTGAGTAAAAAAAACGCCTCAAAGGGCGTTTTTTTTAGAACAATGTCTAGGGCAATAACGGTGACCATGCCGGATCGGAACCATCCGCCGGCGTAATAATCTGCCGCTCATTATACCCGGTCAAATCAATCGAATACAGCTTAACCGGCGCCTGGCTTCCGCGACTTCCTTTTTCCTGACGAAAATACATCAGAACCCGTCCGTTCGGCGACCAGGTCGGCCCCTCGACCAGATAACCGCTGGCCAATAACCGCTCGCCGGTACCGTCGGGATACATCACACCGATATAAAACTGCCCGCCGGCCATTTTTGTAAAAGCGATATAATCGCCGCGCGGCGACCACACCGGCGTTGCATAACGTCCCGCCCCATAACTGATACGCTGAACATTGCTGCCGTCAGCATCCATCACATACAGCTGCTGATTTCCCGAACGGTCGGAGTTAAACACAATCTTGCTGCCGTCGGGTGAATAGCACGGCGATGTGTCAATGGAATAGCTTCTGGTCAACTGCTTGCTTTTCCGGGTAGCCAAATCCATCTCATAAATATTGGTCTTTCCGCCGGAAGCATAGCTCAACAAAACTTTGGAACTGTCCGGAGAAAACCGCGGTGCAAACGTCATTCCCGGAAAATTACCCAACAGCGTCTGTTCGCCGGTTTCTATATCCAACACATAAACCCGGGGTGTATTGCCGGCATAAGACATATATGTAATTTTTTGCAGATTGGGAGAAAAACGCGGCGTCAATGCCATGGCGGCGCCCGAAGTCAAAAACTTATGATTTTCTCCGTCCTGGTCCATAATAGCCAGCCGTTTTACACGGCGCGTCGCCGGCCCGGTTTCGGAAACATAAACAATCCGCGTGTCAAAATATCCCTGCTCGCCGGTCAGCCGTTCGTAAATGGCATCTGCCATAACATGCGCCACCCGCCGCCAGTTATCTTTGGTCGTCGTAAAAGACTGCCCCTTCATCTGCGTTTCGGCAAACACGTCCCACAACCGGAATTCCACCCGCAGATTTTCCTTGTCAACCTCAACCAGCGCGCTTTGAATCAAAGCTTGGGCATTAATCGCCTTCCAATCAACAAACTTAGGTTCTTCTTCCATTGAGGAAAATTCTTGAATATAACTGTTCTCATCAATCACCCTGAACAATCCGGAACGTTCCAAATCGGCCATGACCACTTCACGAATTTTAGAAGCCGTCTGTCCGACAAAAAAGCCGTCATGTATCATTTCCGGAAAAGCAATCGGCATCGGCTCGCGCATTGCGCCGCTGACATCGATTCTCAATTCGGCCCGGGCAGGCGCCGCCGCCGCAAGTCCCAGCAGCAGAGTCAGAATATATTTCAATTTCATCAAATTTCCCTTAAATCAAAGATTACTCTTAAAACGTTATACTAAACGCAGATTCTTAAAAATCAATTAGCAGATATCTTTTTTGACATAACTTTTCGGTTATATGGTTGAAAAATATTTTAACCTCGGCTAAAATCACCGCTAAAGGAATAGATAATGGATTTACGAGAATTTAAGAACAGTCTTCCGCCCTTTCACGCGGTTATCGGTTTTGACTACGGTCTCAAACGCCTGGGTGTCGCCGCCTCGGATCCGATGCTGATGGTTGCCACTGCGCAAAAAACAATTTTACGCTCATCTTGGGAAAAAGACATGGAAGCCATTCTTGCTCTGGTTAATGCCAAAGAAGCCGGCGGTATTATTTACGGACTGCCATTGCAAATGAACGGCGAAGAAGGAGAAACCGCCGCCGCCGTCCGCCGCTTTGCGGAAAAAGTTGCCGAAAACATCACTCTTCCCTATGCTTTTTGGGACGAACGTCTGTCCTCCAAAGCCATGGAAAACTTTTTGATTAAAGAAGTCGATATGTCTCGCGCCAAACGCAAAAACATTCTGGACAGTTCCTCCGCGGCATACATCTTGCAGGGAGCCTTGGACGCCATGCGCTATTTATAAGCAAAAGCCACGGCTTTCAAGGTATTAAGAAAATCATCTTCTTGCATAAAATCGAAATTATCCGGCAAAACATTTTCAACCAGTCGGGAAACAGGCTCGTCATCCCGGACAAAACCGGGCAAAAAATGCCTGCAAAAAGCATAAGCCGACGCTTTAAAGGCCGCTTCATTCCGGGTATCATAACCAATCTTTTGCAGCAGAACAGTGGCATCATCCTCCGCCATTTTGTCGGCATCGCTCAACCGAAACCACCGGCCTATTCCCTCCCGGGCCAGTCTTTCCCACGGAAAAGCTCTGCCCGGATCTGCTTTTCGTTGCGGCGCTATATCCGAATGACCAACAACATTGACGGCGTCAATCCCGTAACGCTCGACAATTTCCCGACAAAGAGAAATAACCGCGGCTATCTGCCGCTCATCATACTCGCGTTGGCCCAAAGACATATTGCAGACTTCAATACCGATTGAACGGGAATTTAAATTTTCGGCGATTCCCCGCCAGTAACCGGCTCCGGCATGCCATGCACTTTTATCTTCCTCAACAACACGGAGCATCGAACCGTCCAAATCAACAATATAATGGCAACTGCAGCGGTAACGCCCCAAAATCTCCGTCAACTGTGCCGCCGGAAAAGCACTGCAATGCAAAACCAGCATATCAACCGGCGTACGACGTTCTTCAAAATAAGGGAGAATATTTTCGCCCATCAGACTTTCCTCCTCGACTTGAGAATCATTTCATAAGCATTATTAATTTCCGCCATTTTCTGGGTTGCGGCTTCAATTTCTTCCGAAGATGCCCCTTTAGCCTGCAGGCAATCGGGATGATACTGCACAATCAGCATCTTCCAGCGTTTTTTGATTTCCGCCTCACTGGCGTTGCACAACACGCCCAACACATCATAAAAACTCTGCAGAGGCTCATCCGCGGCCCGGGGCAGATAAATATCACGGATAACCTCAAAATTACCCTGAGGACACTCAATAATCTCCGCAATTTTACGCAAAATTTCCAAAGCCGCATCCGTAACCTTCCCGTCGGCAGAGGCAATTTTAAACAAATTGTCAAGAACGCTTTCCTTCAACGGCAGCTTGCCCTCAGTCAAAATTTTAAGCTGACCGGCATAGCTCTCAAAACCAGACAAAGTGGCTTTTTCCATATTAAAAACTTTTGCCACGCGTGACGTATCCTCTTCCTTAACGGCAAATACTTTTTTAAAAACCCTGATTTCGTTTTCGCTGACCACGCCGTCCGCTTTGGCAACTTTTGCCGCCAGCCCGGCCATTGCCTGAATATAAGAAACATGCCGGGCCTCTTTGGAATGCCGCCACAGTTTAAGAGGATTGACCCGATACCAAAACTGCCGTAATTTTACAAAAGGAAATAAATCAGCTTTTTCGACCCGGTAATAATCCACAAAAAATCCGATAATAATTCCGACAAACAGCAAAATCCGGCTTTGGCAGACAAAACCCAAAACCGCGCCGCCGATTTTTCCCCAATTGTTATCCCAGAAAAAATCAAATTTGCGACGATACCGGCGGGCATGGCGACTGTTGGGCGTATCAAACAAAAAATGCCCGGCAATAAACAAAACTATAAAACCGTTAACACCCCACAATGCAGCCCCTAAAAGGCCGCCCCAGGCCTTGCCCCAAAAATTGCCGTCCAAGCGATTATAATATCGAAAAATTTTATACGGCAGCAACAGCCGGATATTATCGTCAACCCGGCTCAGGGCCTCTTCCAGATGACGAATTGCCACCGTGCGGTCAATCAGCATATGACCTAAAAACATACCGACAAAAAAACCTTCCGCGCCAAAAAAACGCAGTCCCAGAAGCGATAGTGTAAATTTTCCGAGAGGAGACATTCAAACGTTCAGTCTTGTTAACCCATATTGTTCAGCATACCAGATTTTTCAAAAATTAAAAGCAATCATAAGGTTATAGTGGATATCTCAACCGGAAAATCAGATTTTTCGCACACCTGTCCCCGATGCGTAAACCGTCGAAAGCTGAAAAAACGGTCCTCCAACGTATAGGTATCAAGCCCCGAAGCACAAATATTTTCAATGCCGTAATGCTTAAGGCGGCTGAGACAAAAAGCTTCCAAATCAAACTGATAGAAGCCTGAACGAACCCCGTTGTCGAAAAAAGCGGCAAACAGAGAATTTTTTTCCGTAAACTGCCGGTAAAACCCTTCGTCAACCTCATAAGAGCGCTGTGCAATACACGGCCCCACCGCGGCCCGGATATTTTCCCGCCGGGCACCTTTGGCCAACATCAAATCCAACGTGTTTTCTATAACGCCCTTAAATGCACCGCGCCATCCGGCATGTGCCGCACCGATGACGCCGTTTTCAAAATCGCCGAGCAGCACCGGCGCGCAATCGGCCGTCCGGATAGAAAGGATAATGCCGGAACGGTCAGTCACGGCCCCGTCGGCCAAATATGCCATCTGAGAAGGTTTGTCGACAAACATCACCTCGGCACTGACTCCCTGATTCAGCAAATGCAGCGCCGTTTTGGGCAGATGATAATACCCGGCGACAATTTCCATGTTTCGGTAAATGTTCTCCGGCTTGTCTTTGCTTTTCAAATTCAGGTTAAGACTTTTATAAAAACCCTCCGATACACCGCCCTCCGAACCAAAAAAACAATGCTTGTCGCGAGGCAGATTTGGCGCAAACCAGCTCATTTATCTTCCTTTCAAAAAGCTTTTGCCGTAAGCCGGTGACGGCAGACCGAAATAAGCCGATACCGTTGCCGCAATATCGGCATAAGTTTCCCTCTGACCAATATTTTCCGCCGCAACCCCATGCCCGAACATCAACACCGGCACCTGTTCCCGGGTATGGTCCGTTCCGTCCCACGTCGGATCGTTGCCGTGATCTGCCGTAATAAAAACAAGATCATCCTGTTTCAGAAACGGAATAATTTCCGGCAACCGGCTGTCAAAATATTCCAACGCCCGGGCATAACCCGCCACATCGCGGCGGTGCCCGTAATACATGTCAAAATCTTCAAGATTTACAAAAATCAGACTGCCCTCTCCGGCACTTTTAACTTCCTGCAATGTTGCATTCCACAGATTTTCCAGCCTGGCGGCATGAACCTCCCTGCTGATTCCCCGGTGGGCGTAAATATCGTTAATCGCTCCAATGCCGATAACCTCATGTCCCGAAGCTTTCAGACAATCAAGCAGCGTTTCTCCGAACGGAAGCGCCGTATAATCGCGACGATTGGTCGTGCGGACAAACGCCCCGTTTTTTTCGCCGACAAACGGCCTGGCAATAATCCTTCCGATATGATAAGGTTGAACATGTTTATAAGCAACTTCGCATAAACGATACAAACGTTCCAATCCAAACTTTTCTTCATGAGCGGCAATCTGCATATTGCTGTCTGCCGAAGTATAAAATATCGGCTTGCCGCTGCGCAGATGTTCCTCTCCGAGTTCCTGAATAATAACCGTCCCGGAAGCCGCCCGGTTTCCCAAAACTCCCGAAATTCCGCTTTCTTTAACAATCTTTTCCATCAACTCCGACGGAAAAGAAGGATAATCCGGTTTAAAATGCCCCCAGCCCTCCAAATTAGGCAGGCCGGCCATCTCCCAATGTCCGGAAACCGTATCCTTATCCCGGCTGATTTCACGGGCATGACCAAATTTGGAAGGCAAAACCACGGAAGCGCCCGCTGCCGACCAACCGGCCGGATATTCCCCGCAGGCTCCTTTGGCCACCTCAGCCAAACCGAGCCGATATAAATTAGGAAGCTTTAAGCCCGGATAAGCGGCGGCAATATGCCCCAGCGTATTGGCTCCGTCATTGTTAAACGCAGCGCCGTCCGGCGCTCCGCCGATGCCAAATGAATCCATCATAATGATGATAACTCTGCCCATCCCCGATTCTCCTCTCGTTAGCAAAAGAATTGTAACCGGCAAAAGTTAATCGTCAACTAATTCAGCGAAGAAAATTTTAGTGTACACAAGGCTCTTTTAAAAGGTTGGAGAACGGATGAAACAGAGTGTTTTACAAGGCGAACGCGAGCGAGCGTACAAAGAAGTACGTGACCGAGCGCGAGACCGCAGTTAAACGCCCTGTTTCGCCATTATACGACCTTTTGAAAAAGGTTGGAGAACGAAATGATTAAATGACTTTAGCCACCAGCCGGACGGAAAAGCAAACTTTCCTCCGCCACAGGGCACAAAAAAAGGCCGGATGGCGTGCGTGGATAAAGTGATTTCTAGCAGCGAAGAAAATCTTAACAAACACAAGGCACGTTAAAAGGTTGGAGAATGGATGAAACAGAGTGTTTTACAAGGCGAACGCGAGCGAGCGTACAAAGAAGTACGTGACCGAGCGCGAGACCGCAGTTAAACGCCCTGTTTCGCCATTATACAACCTTTTCCCCGTCCTGCGTAAAACTGCTTTAGCCACCAGCCAAACGACCTTTTTTAGTTATCTCCAATTCTCAACGCCTCAATAAACGCCGATTGTGGAACCTCTACCTTGCCGAACTGGCGCATCCGTTGTTTGCCTTTTTTCTGCTTATCCAGAAGTTTGCGCTTTCGGGTCACGTCTCCGCCGTAACATTTAGCCGTAACATCTTTACGCAGAGCCGAAATGGTTTCGCGAGCAACAACCCGTCCGCCGATAGTTGCCTGAATCGGAATTTTGAACAAATGCCGGGGAATCAAATCTTTAAGACGTTCACAAATTTGCCTGCCGCGGGATTCGGCTTCCGAACGGTGACACAAAAAGGCCAAGGCATCCACCGGTTCCTCATTAATCAAAATTTGTACCTTGACCAAATCGGCCTCCTGATATCCCGTCAATTCATAATCAAAACTGGCGTACCCGCTGGTGATGGATTTCAAACGATCATAAAAATCAAAAACAATTTCGTTAAGAGGAATGTTATAAACAACCATTGCCCGGCTGCCGACATAGGTCAGTTCCACCTGCTCGCCGCGCCGCTCCGTACAAAGTTTAAGCACCGAACCAAGATAGGTATCCGGCACCAGAATAGTTGCCCGGACCATCGGCTCTTCAATGGAACGGATTGTCGTCGGCTCCGGCATATCGGCGGGATTATGCAGCGTTATGTCGCTGCCGTTGGTCAGGTGAATTTTATAGGCCACTGACGGCGCTGTCGTAATCAAATCCAAATCGAACTCACGACCAAGACGCTCCTGAATAATTTCCATATGCAGCAGACCGAGAAAACCGCAGCGAAACCCCAATCCGAGAGCCGCCGAATTCTCATTTTGATAATCAATGCTGGCATCATTGAGTTTCAGCTTGGCCAAAGCATCTTTCAGGGCCTCATACTGACTGGAATCCACCGGGAAAATAGAGCAGAAGACCACCGGAACAGACGGCTTGAAACCATGCAGCGGCTTATCACAGGGGCGTTTGTTATCTGTCAGGGTATCCCCGATATTACAATCGCTGACGCTTTTGATGCTGGCGGTAATAAAACCGACTTCACCGGGATATAAGGCATCCGTATCGGTCATTTTTGGAGAAAACACACCGACCTTGTCCACCAGATAAGTCGCATTATTTGACATCATGCGGATTTGTGTTTTTCTGCGCAACACACCGTCATGTACCCGCACCAGAATAATCACCCCCAGATAACTGTCATACCAACTGTCAATCAGCAATGCCTTTAGGGGAGCGTTTTCATCACCGGAAGGGGCCGGCAGCCTGGTCACGATAGCCTCCAGCAGATTATCCACGCCCAAACCGGTTTTGCCTGAAGTTTCAATGGCATCGGAAGCATCCAGGCCGATAACGTCTTCAATCTGAGCTTTCACACGTTCCGGATCAGCCGAGGGCAAATCCACTTTATTCAACACCGGAATAATTTCGTGATTATTCTCAATAGCCAGATAAACATTGGCCAGCGTCTGGGCTTCCACTCCCTGAGTCGCATCCACCACCAGAACCGACCCCTCGCAGGAAGCCAGCGACCGGGAGACTTCATAAGAGAAGTCGACATGCCCGGGCGTATCCATCAAATTCAGCTGATAGGTCTTGCCGTCTTTTGCATTATAATTCAAACGCACCGTCTGAGCTTTGATGGTAATTCCCCGTTCGCGTTCAATATCCATGCTGTCCAACACCTGCTCGGTCATCTCGCGTTTTTCAAGACCGCCGCAAGCCTCAATCAGTCGGTCGGCCAGCGTTGACTTGCCGTGGTCGATATGGGCGATAATCGCAAAGTTGCGGATTAAACTCAAATCATGGGTACTCATCTGTTTCACCAATCCTTCTTTCTGACTTCTTGACTAAGAAAATAAAGGATTTTTTTAAATCTGCAACCAATAAATTTCATCCCCCTCTTTTCTATTCCGATTGACTAGATTATATAATTGGGACTATAATCAAAGTATCTAAATTTGCGGAGGTGCGTCATGAGAAAAATTATCGACATTGACTTCGGCTCCAGCCGTTATGATGAACTGGTAGAACTTCGTTACAAAATTCTGCTAGAACCCCTGGGACTTAAATTTTTGGATTCGCACCGCCAGCAGGAAGCCAATTATCTGCATATCGGCTGTATTGAAAGCCTGGACGACAAGCTTATCGGCGGATTAATGTTGGTTCCGGTCGACAATGATACCATCCGCATGATGCAGGTTGCCGTCGACACAAAATATCAGGGCGAAGGCATCGGCCGCGATTTGGTTAAATATGCCGAACATCGTGCCAAACAAGCCGGATATCACAAAATCATCATGCACGCAATGTTAACGGTCATCCATTTTTACGAAAAAAACGGCTACCATCAGGAAGGTGAAATCTTTGAAGAAAAAGGCATCACCTTCGCCAAAATGGTGAAAGACCTATAAAATTTTAAAGCACAAAAAATCTCCTGCCCGCAAGGACAGGAGATTTTGTATCAACACCCGAAATCAGGCGTTTTTCTTCAGGGCTTCACCCAAAGCATCGCCGAGAGCAGAGTTTCCGGAATTAGAAGAATATTCTTCCAGAGCCTTTTTCTCTTCTTCGATTTCCAATGCTTTGATTGACAGACCGAGCTTATTGTTTTTCTTGTCAACAGAAGTAACTTTAGCTTCGACGACATCACCCTCTTTGAAGTTTTCGGGATTCTGTCCGGCCTTGTCTTTTGCCAGATCAGATTTTTTGATGGAAGCGGTAACACCGTTGACTTCAACGGTAACAGCCTTTTCTTCAATACCGGTTACCGTTGCTTTGACAACATCACCCTTTTTGAAACCGTCAAGAGCTGTTGCCAGCGTATTTTCGGTCAACTGTTTGATGCCCAGGCTGATGCGTTCTTTTTCAACATCGACATCAATAATTTTGGCCTGAATATCCTGACCTTTGACATAGTCCTTAACAGCTTCCTCACCGCTCTTGTCCCAAGAAATATCAGACAAGTGAATCATACCGTCGATTTCATCGGACAAACCGACAAACAAACCGAATTCGGTAATGTTTTTAATTTTGCCCTCAATGACGGAACCGACCGGATGTTCTTCAACATAAGCGGCCCACGGATTCGGCGTGCACTGCTTAATACCGAGGCTGATGCGGCGTTTGTCGGCATCAACTTCCAAAACCTTAACATCAACTTCCTGAGAAGTAGAAACAATTTTGCCCGGATGAACGTTCTTGCGGGTCCAGCTCATTTCGGAAACATGGACCAAACCTTCAATACCGTCTTCAAGTTCGACGAATGCGCCGTAATCGGTAATGTTGGTAACTTTACCCTTGTAAACTTCACCGACTTTGTACTTCTCGGCAACATTCTGCCACGGATCGGCTTCCAGCTGTTTCATACCCAGGCTGATGCGCTGATTGTCTTCATTAAACTTGATAACCTGAACTTTAACGGTCTGTCCGACAGATAAAACTTCCGCCGGATGATTAATCCGTTTCCAGGAAATATCGGTAACATGCAGCAAACCGTCGACGCCGCCAAGATCAATAAATGCACCGTAATCGGTAATATTCTTGACGACACCTTCCAGAATTGAACCTTCCTTAAGAGTATCAATCAATTCGGCACGAGCTTCGGCACGGGTTTCTTCCAGAACAACGCGACGGGAAACCACAATATTGCCTCTGACTTTGTCCATCTTCAAAATCTGGAACGGCTGCACGATACCCATCAGCGGAGTAATATCGCGAATAGGACGAATATCAATCTGCGAACCCGGCAGGAAAGCAATGGCACCGTTAAGATCAACGGTAAAGCCGCCCTTGACGCGTCCGAAGATAACTCCGTTAACTCTCTCGCCGGAATTAAGGCATTTTTCAAGATCATGCCAGGCTTCTTCGCGGCGGGCTTTTTCACGGGACAAAACAATGTTGCCGTCTTTGTCTTCATAACGGTCAACATAAACTTCCACCTGGTCACCGACCTTCAGTTCGGCATTTTGGCCAAACTCGCGCAGCGGAATACGACCCTCGGATTTCAGGCCGACGTCAACCGTGGCATAGTCCGGAGTTACTTTGATGATGGTTCCCTTAACAACCGAACCGACCAAACCCTTGTCGCCAAACTGTTCATTCAGCAGGGCTTCAAAATTTTCGGTCATTTCGGGAATTTTAATTTCTGTATTGGTCATTAATAAATTTCAATTAAATTGCCGGCCCCTTGGGCGGACTTGTGCGAATTTAAAAACAAAAAACACCGGCAGCGGCGCACCCCGCTGCTCAAAGCGATATCTTTATACATCCAAAATATTATTTTTCAAGCGATTTTTGCTTTTGAGAGATAATTTCTTCCGCTTTTTTGATGACCTCTTCGATTGAAAGAGCCGAAGTATCCAGAATAACCGCGTCAGGAGCCGGTTTCAGGGGGGCGGCGGCTCTTTGGGAATCCCGCTCGTCGCGCGCTTTCATATCCGCCAGCACTTTCTCATAAGTCGTCTCGATTCCTTTTTGCTGAAATTCCTTAAATCGGCGCATGGCCCGCACTTCCGGCGAAGCCGTCACAAAAAACTTAACGTCAGCCTGCGGACAAACCACCGTTCCGGTATCCCGGCCGTCATAAATAGCCCCCGCGGCGGGAGTTCCGTCCGCAAATGTCGGATTAAGGGAAAAATCCTGCTGCATTTTGAGCAGCGCCTTCCGTACCTTAGGATGAGCCGATACCACGGATGCCGCCTTGCCGCCCACATCGGAACGAAAATCCCGATTCTCGGCTAACATATGCATTTTTTGAAAGGTCAAATCCTTGGCAACCCTCTCGGCCGAATTTTCATCCGTCACATCCTGACGGGTCAAAACCATTTCCAACCCGACGGCCCGGTAAACCATACCGGTATCAAAATACGCCAGATTATATTTTCGGGACAACGTTCCCGCCAGAGTTCCTTTTCCGGCGGCGGCCGGACCATCTATCGTAATAATCATTCTCTGTTCCGCAACTCAAATGTAACCAAAATTTTACTTTCTATTTGCTAAAATAACCGATAAACTAAAGGTGTACACCATAATTTCGGATTTATGCCACGAAATGTTTTGGGGAGAAAGAAAATGAAAAAAACACCTGTTGCATTACTTGCCGTTTTGGCGGCCCTCGCCGGCCCGGCGCAGGCTTTTGTCGCTCAAAGTCCGCAAAAAGCCTTTTCGTTTCAAAATGTAGCCCGTACTACGGCAACCGTTCCGCAGGAAGACAGCAAGCAACCGGCATCCGACGCGGCTTTTGTCCCCGTCCCCAGCGGCCAAAGCGTAGATTTTGAAGCCATTGCCGAAAAGATTCTCCCCGAACAGCCGGCGCCGGTACTGACACTCAGCCTGCAAACCAACGACCTGCGCAATGTCAAAATCCCGTTAAATTATATTTTAAAACTGGAACTGCCCGAGGCGGACGGCACCTCTTGGCACATTGACACCAACGAAGAAATCATCAAACCTGTCAGTTCTCAAAAGCAAAATGACATCCGTATTCTTGAGTTCCAGTCAGTGGTCCCGGGAACCACAAAGTTATATCTGGACAACCAAACCGATGACCGCCGCTGTCTGCAAAGCCGCATTCTTCGCATCAGGGTAACGCCATGAGCAAAACAAAGAACCCGCCCCGTTTGTTCTTAGATGTCCCTCTCTCCGAAAACCGGGAACTTACTCTTTCACCGGACACATCCCATTACATTTGCAACGTCATGCGCCTGAAACAAGGCGAAAATATCATCTGCTTCAACGGCGCAGACGGCGAATATCTTTGCGCCGTAACCCTGCCGCACAAAAAACAAACTGTCCTGAGGATTGACCGTTTTCTCCGGCCGTTTGCTGCCGCACCGGATATCTGGCTGCTGTTTGCCCCGGTCAAAAAAGAACGCACCGATTACATTATCGAAAAAGCGACCGAACTCGGCATTTCAAAAATCCTCCCCGTTTACACGGCCTATACCAACGCGGAAACCGTCCGTACCGAACGTTACCGGGCTCAGGCCGTCGAAGCCGCGGAACAATGCCGGCGTCTGGATGTGCCGGAAATCATACCGGTGCAGACTTTAACCAATATTTTAAAAAATTGGGATATAAACAGAATAATCTTTCTGATGGACGAAAGCGGCGGCGGACAACCGGCCCTGGAATCGTTCCAAACTGCGGCAGGCAAACCGGCCGCAATTCTGGTCGGACCGGAAGGCGGTTTTTCGGAAGAAGAACTGCTCCTGCTGCGCCGACAGCCGTTCGTCAGGGGGGTTTCTCTCGGACCGCGGATTCTGCGGGCGGAAACCGCTGTTGCCGCAGCACTGGCGCTTTGGCAGGCAGCTGCTGGAGACTGGAAATAAAAAAGGAGAAAACCATTGAAAATTTTAGTTGCGGATGACCATGAACTGTTTCTTAAAGGGCTGGAGCTTATTTTAAGCGACAACTACCCTGATGCGCAGCTGGTATTTGCCAAAGACTACTCGGAAATATTCAAAATCATCGACGAACAAAAAGATTTCAACCTGGTATTGACCGATTTGGCCATGCCCGGCTCCCAATGGCTGGACGCCATCCAAAAGATTCACCTCACCCTTCCCGAAACGCCGATAATCATCCTCTCTGCCGTTTTTGATAAGGAAATCGTGCAAAAAAGCATTGAAATCGGAGCCGCCGGATATATTTCCAAAGCCTCATCCAATGCCGTCATCATCAGCGCCGTTAACCTGGTGCTGTCGGGAGGCGTCTACATTCCGCCGGAACTTCTGCAAAACACCAATCAAAACAAATTTGACCTCCTTAAACAGGTAGAACAAATTCCCGAAACACAAGATGTCAAAGAAAAAGTCAAAATTCTGTCCCCCCGGCAGATTGACGTTATCCGCCTGATTTCTCAAGGAAAATCCAACAAACAAATTGCTTACGAACTCGGCCTCACCGAAGGAACCGTCAAACTGCACGTAACCGCCATTTTGAAACTTCTGAACGTCTACAATCGCACCGGCGCGGTTGTGGAAGCCACTCATCTCGGATTAATCAAGCCCAATGAATAAATTCAATACACAACGTCTGCAAGAATACGCCGCCGTTTTCGGAAACGCCAAAATCCGCCGGTTATGGGATGAATTTTTGACCGTTTCCGCCCGCAACTGGGATAATTTTGAACAGAAAACGCCGGATGAACAAAAAAACTGCTTTCATAACTGGAAATCCGGCAGCCTGGTTTTCGGGCTGGAAGAATTTTCCGCTTTATGTGCCGAAGCCGAAGAAAACATCCTTGCCCGGCGGCTGCACAAACTGCCGCGGCAAATTCAAAAAATCCGCGGCAGCTTTCTGGAAAGCACCGACAAAGTAACCGAATATCTGAATTCAGGGAAAATTGAACAATGATAAAGCCAAAACAAATCGAACAAGACCGGATTACACCGCTGCCCGTCCCGGCATACAGCAGCTTTTTTTACGGAAGCACCTACGGCGACCTTAACCGCAGCCTGAGATATGACAGCCGTTTCTCGTGCCTGCTGCGCAGCATGTTTCAATACAACCGGTTGGTCACGGCGCTGCTGCATGAACTGCGCCAAAACCAGAGAGTTCTTCAAATGGGAGCCGTCTTCGGCAGAGAAATAGACGAGGTTGCCATGCGCGTCGGCGCCTACGGACAAATTGACGTCATTGACATCAATTCCCTGCAGGTCTCCCGCAATCGTGAAAAATACGGCGACATTTATCCCGGGCTGCAGTTTATCTGCGCAGATGCCGCAACATACAAAAGTGAAGAAAAATATGACTGCGTCATTTGTTTTATGCTGTTGCAGGAACTTCCCCCCGTTACCAAAAGCAAAGTCATCAACAACGCTTTGAATTTGGTCAAAGACGGCGGAAACGTCATTTTTATTGACCATCACAGTCCTTATTGGTGGAACCCGCTGCGCTATTTTATCCGGATGTATAACCGCCTTTACAATCCCTTTGTCGAAAAACTATGGGATCGCGGCATCGAAACCTTCGCCAAAAACAAATTTGACTATATCTGGCGCAAAAGCACCTATTTCGGCGGCATTTACCAAAAAGTCGTCGCGACCAAAAAAACCGGCCCGTTGGAAGGAATGCAGGATCCGGAACCGCATAAAGATAATTTCTTTTTTGAAGACTAGAACAAAGATTTTATCCGTGCGGCAATTTCTGCGGCCGGATCAAGCCGCCGCGCCGGAACAAAAGACAAGACTTGCGAATCCTCCGCCAAAACGGCATACCCGCCGTCGCACAACGAACGGACAAAGCGTTCATGCTTGGGCTGCAGCCAGTTTTTGCCGCAAAAAACCAAGACCGGATGACCGCTGCCGCAGGCCTCGCTGCACATGGACACCGTGTCTCCGGTCACCACGATTCTGTCCGCAAGAGCATAAAAACCCATTATCGGATTATCTTTTTTCTCTCCCCACCAGTAAGTATAAGCAGGGATACCCTCAACAGCTTTTTTTATAATATCTTCGGCCTCCCGTCCCGTCCTCCGGGATGTCGTAATCAGCAGCGAACCGCCGGTCTGCCTAACCGTCTTTTGCAAAAAGCTTCCCAAAGCGGCGGCATTATCGGCACTGAAAGGTTTTCCTTTAATTGCGCCGCCTACGATTACCGTCGTCCACGGTTTGGGCAGAGACGCAAAAACACTTTCCCAGCGGGCGGCCGCTTCCGTCATTGCCTGAGGCGTCACCCGGTGCGCGCAACCGGTCACAAACATGATATTTCCTGTTTTCGGACATTTTTGCCGGTCATGCTCAGGAACGACAACCAAGGCCATATCTTGCAAACCGCATTTTCCCGGATACATCAGCTGCACGATTTTGCTGTGCCCGCCGGATTTTTTTCTGATATAGCGGGCAATCGGCGCCGTCCGGCGACTGATTGAAAGAACCAAATCCGGGTACGGCGGCTCTGTTAAAGAACTGTTCCGGCGGTCAACGCCGAGCAGACTGGCTCCCAGCAGACAATTCGGCAAAGCCGCCAGACGATTATAAGCGATTGTTTTGATTTCAACTTCAAAATCATCGTTCAGCAGGGGCAAAATCCCTTTAGCTTGTCCGACGCTGCCCGCCCTGTCGTCAAAAAGGGCCCATAAAGTTCTTTTCATGTGTGATAACTTTCAAAAATCCGTAGTCAAGCGATTCGAATATCTGTAGTATATAATTTATCAAAATGAAAACAATGTTTTATTTAAAAAGGAGGCATAAAATGAGAGCTGCCGCCGCCGCGTTTTTAATTTCAATCTTTTGGATTCTTCCCGCCCGGGCTCAGTTTGCCGCCCAGCAGGAAGCACAATATATGGCCACTTTAAAAGCTGTGGTTAACTATAAAATCGACGATGAGGAAAATCTTCGCGATATCGAAAAACTGCGCGAAAATAAGGCTTTCAACCGCAAACTGGCCCGTATGATGGAAAAACTGCAAAACACCCGCACCAAAAACTCGACCAACAACAGAATTTATAACATTCTGCTCCGTGCCGGCAAAGATGTATATAACGAGCTCAATTAAGCTTTGATTAACTTGCGGGTGTTATGCTGAGACTGAAGCAACATAAGGTGTCGGACATGAAAAATTTTACTTACGATTATGCGCAGGCATTCAAACGTTTTCAAGAAAAGCGGCGGATGATTATTGCGGCCAAAATCCGTGACGGCATTTATAAACCGGTTGAAGGATTATCCGAGCTCCCGCCCGCAGAAAAAGCCAAAACGAAATCCCGCGTCAAAAAACCCGGGGGAAGGAGTCTCAACGCATGAAAAAAATGCTTGCCCTGCTGGGCATAATTGCCGCAATACCCGCCTGTTCTCTGACCGGATATCAGGAATCCGAAGTAATTTTTGATCCGGATTACAATCATTTGGCCGCCAATGCCCGGGTCATCAGCCAATCTCCGCTTTATGTCACTTACGAATACCGTAATATCAGGGTTGACGAACTGGCTCCCGTAGCCGCGCAATACTGCCAGGATCGCGGCAACAAACAGGCCGCTCTTTACAAAATCACGCTGCAGCGGGACAATGCCCGCCGGGCAACTTTTGTCTGCCGGAATATTGACGCAAAATAAACCGTCCTGCTTGCAATAAAGACTTGTTCTTCCTATATAGCATATAAGATTGGAAATTTTTTACGAAGAGCAAAAAAAGATGAACAAAAACCTCTATCATGTTCTGGGAGTGAGCAAAGACGCCAGCGATACGGAAATCAAATCGGCATACCGCAAACTGGCGCGCAAATACCACCCCGACCTTAACAAAGATAATCCGGACGCAGCCGAAAAATTCAAGGAAATCTCCTGTGCCTACGACATTCTCGGCGATAAAGAAAAACGCAAAAAATACGACAATAACGAAATTGATGCCGATGGCAAGCCTACCGGCTTCGGCGCCGGATTCGGAGGAGCCGGAAGTGACGGATACCGCACGTATACTTACACGGGTGACAATCCTTTCGGCAGTGCCGGCGGATTTGATTTTTCTTCCATTTTCGGAGACGATATTTTTTCACAATTTACGGGAAGCCGGAACAGCGGTTTTCAGGGGTTCAGCGGCGCATCGTCACGCCGGCCGCGCAAAGGTGAAGATATTGCCTACACAATGAGGATTGATTTCCTGACGGCTGCCCGCGGTGATGAAAAAACCGTCAGCATCAACGGCAAGAACATTAATGTCAAAATCCCTGCCGGAACTTCGGACGGGCAAACGCTGCGTTTAAAAGGATTGGGACAGCCGAGTTTCAACGGAGGCCCTGCCGGCGATGTGCTGATTACCTTAAATGTAGACAAACACCCCTACTTTAGTGCTGAAGGCAACAATATTTTGATGGAATTGCCGATTACCGTCAAAGAGGCCGTTTTGGGCGCAAAGGTTACCGTCCCCACCATCAGCGGCAAAGTTATCGTCAACATTCCGCCTTATGCTTCCAGCGGTGAAAAACTGCGGCTTAAAGGAAAAGGAATCAAAACAAACAGCGTGGCAGGAGACGAAATCATTACATTGAAGATTATCGCGCCCAAAACCGCCAACCCGGAACTTGAAAAAGCACTGAGGGCCATGCCCGACGAAACCGTAAGGAACTTTTAATGCTGCTCGACGCGCTCAAAGACTTTTCCTGGCACAATGAGCCTTTCAACGTCCGCTTCAGCGAAGAAGGAATGATTGTCGAAACCCAGCCGCACACGGATTTCTGGCAAAATCATCGTCACAATTTTCAAAAAGATGACGGCCATTTTTTTTATCAAAACTGCCCGCCCGTCTTTTCTCTGGATATAAAATGGCATGCCGAAAATCCCGGAAACTTTACCCAATGCGGTATAATGGTCCGACATAACGAATTCAATTGGGCCAAAGCCGGAATTCTGTGCGCCTCAAAAGATCAGCCGCAAATGGGCAGCGTGGTTACCGTTGCAGGGCAGTCCGACTGGGCCTCTGCCCCTCTCGAAACCTGCCCTGCAGACATTTGGTACCGATTGAGCTGCCAAAACGGAGACTGCGTTCTGTCTTATTCCCTCGACGGCAGACAATACCAAAGGCTCAGATTATTTTACCTGAATTCAGATAACGGACTGAAAGCCGGTGCTTATGCCTGCTCCCCGCAGGAAAGCAGTTTTTCCTGCACACTGGAAAATATCGCTTTCAAATAAATCCCCGCCAAAATTCAGAGAAGTCTGAGCGATCCCGCGGCCGGACGCCCGTCACGATCCTGATACAGTTCAAAGCTGATCGGCTGTCCGTCCGGAAGGCTGGTGATACCGGCCCTTTCCAGCTGGCTGATATGCACGAAAACATCTTTGCTGCCCGTTTCCGGCCTGATAAAACCATAACCCTTTTTAGTATTAAACCACTTTACCGTACCTTTCGACATTTATTGAATTCCTTCTGTTAGATTGACATAAAAAACCGGATGAGCGTCCGCTTGGGGCGAACGGCTGAGTTCCATAAACTTCAGCTTATCACGTTGTTTGAGCTTTGCCTTAAGATGTTCGGTTTCCCAAAGCAACTGCCTGCTGTCGACTTCCATAAAAGCCGTTTCAAAATTAGGGTACAAAATTTTTTCATGATTAAACCGGTATCCCTGTCTCAATGCTTCGGAAGCCACAAAACAAAGATACGAACCAATTGCCTTAAGCGGATTATCCTGACTTTTAAAACGCTGCAATTGCGGATTATTTTGATATCCCCGGGCTCCGCCGCTCAGCGCTTTTTGAGCCAGCAGGCCTTCCCTCCAAAGGGCTATCAAACCGTATTTATCCAAATACTTCGGATGAACCGACCACAAACGCATTTTGCACCCTTTCTTTCAACATCAATGATAACCTCACCAAATTCATATAACCAGCCGCCGGCGGATTTAAAGGGGCCAAAAATTTTAGTTTGACAAAATCCGTCAATTCATTCTATATGGAGACACAAACTCAAATTTTTAATTCTAACAATTATGTTTTCAAGATTTCAAGAAATGTGCACGGAAATTCAAAAAGCCTGCACGGAGTGGGAAGATTTCTCACGCAAAAAAACACAAAAAAATTATTTTACCCGTCAGGAATTGCAAAAACTTGCCACCCTGGCCTCGGTCAACCTCCTGTTTCATGGCGGCAGCCAAAACCGTCTGACCTACATCGGCACATGGAAAGATTGCCGAAAGCTTCAAAAAGTCTGCCCGGGAGGAAAAATGATGCACCGCCGCGGCAGCTGGCTGTGGGAAGGAAACGTAACACCGCGTACTGTTCTCTGTCTGCTCAAACGGGAAAATTCCAGAGTTCGTTTTCTGAGCTTTTATATTCCGCCGGAAAAACAACATCAGACAGCATTGAACATCTTGCGTCAAAACTTTATTCCGCGTCATATTATCATCAGCAGCGACGATGACAAACAGCACTTTTATTGCGGCACCCGGAAAATTTGCCGCCGTCTGCTAAAAGCTCTCAGCGGCTGTATCTACCGGCAGGAAAATTTTTGGTGCTGGGAAGGCGGCGGAACCGAAAAACAAGTTCAAAAAATCGTTGATGACGATTATGCAAAATCCTGAAACAAATTCACAAAAAAGGTCCCTCCTTTGCGCAAAGAAGGGACCTTTTTTTACATCAAAAATGCCGTCAACGCTCCAGCTTTTTATAGCGGATACGATGCGGATTAACGGCATCGTCACCGAGGCGGCGGCGTTTATCTTTCTCGTATTCCTCAAAATTGCCTTCAAACCACTCAACGTGCCCTTCGTCTTCATAAGCCAGAATATGCGTCGCCAGACGATCAAGAAACCACCGGTCGTGTGATGTCACCAAAACACAGCCGGGATAATTCATAATTCCTTCTTCCAGTGAACGCAGCGTATCAACATCCAAATCATTGGTCGGCTCGTCCAACAAAATAACATTGGCTCCTTTTTTGAGCATTTTGGCCAAATGAACCCTGTTGCGTTCGCCGCCGGAAAGTTGACCGACTTTTTTCTGCTGGTCGCTTCCTTTAAAATTAAACTGTCCGACATAGGCGCGGGACGGTATCTCCTTTTTGCCGAGTTGTATCATATCCAATCCGTCCGAAATTTCCTCCCAAACCGTTTTATCGGGATTCAACTCGTCACGGGACTGGTCAACATACCCCAAATCGACCGTATCGCCGAGACGGATAGTCCCGGAATCCGGCTTTTCCTGCCCCGTTATCATGCGAAACAACGTCGTCTTTCCGGCACCGTTAGGACCGATAATGCCCACAATTGCCCCTTTGGGAATCTTAAAAGACAAATTATCAATTAAAATCCTGTCACCAAAACCTTTGGTCAGATTAGTCGCCTCAATCACCAAATCTCCCAGACGTTCCGTCATCGGAATATTAATATGAGCCGTGGTAATCTTATCTTTGGTTGCCTGAGCCAGCAGTTCGTCATAAGCATTGATTCGGGCTTTGGATTTTGCCTGACGGGCCTTAGGATTCTTTTGAATCCATTCCAATTCGCTGGCCAGCGTTTTCTGACGGGCGCTTTCCTCCCGGGCTTCCTGCTCCAAACGTTTTTGTTTCTGCGCCAGCCATGAGGAGTAATTTCCTTCATACGGAATTCCCTGACCGCGATCAAGTTCCAAAATCCACCCCGTGACATTATCCAGAAAATAACGGTCATGAGTCACCATAACCACCGTTCCTTTATAATCGCGCAAATGATTCTCCAACCACGCCACCGATTCGGCATCCAAATGATTGGTCGGCTCGTCCAACAAAAGCAAATCAGGCTTTTGCAGCAACAACCGGCACAAGGCCACCCGGCGTTTTTCTCCGCCGGAAAGTTTAGTGACATCGGCATTGGCCGGCGGACATCGCAACGCATCCATGGCAATTTCAATCGTCCGCTCTAAATCCCAACCGTTGCAGGCATCGATTTTTTCCTGAAGTTCTGCCTGCTCATTAATCAGATTATTCATTTCATCATCGGTCAGTTCTTCACCGAAACGCATGGAAACTTCCTCAAACTTTTTTAACAAGTCGCGAACTTCTCCCAAACCGTCCATAACATTTTCCATCACGTTTTTAGACGGATCAAGCTGCGGTTCCTGCTCCAGATAACCAACCTTAATCCCGTCGGCAGCCCAGGCCTCACCGTTAAATTCTTTATCAACACCGGCCATAATTTTCAACAGCGTTGACTTTCCGGCGCCGTTAACGCCGAGCACCCCGATTTTGGCACCGGGCAGAAACGACAGCGTAATTCCTTTAAACAGCTCTTTACCGCCCGGAAAAACCTTAGTCAAATTTTGCATCACAAAAACATACTGAACTGCAGGCATTTATAATTGTCTCCATTGTTTCCGTAAAAATTGAATTGAATGAAGTATACAAAAGATTTACGCAGAAGCAAGCAAAATAATCCGCTGAAACTAACGGTTTTTGCGGCTGATATGGCCGATGCTGTTCTCCTCGTAAGCGGAAAGTCCGACCTCTTCTTCCGACTGAGCCTCTGCCTGACGCCGAGCTTCCTGAACAGCCTCAATCGTATTGTCCTTGACGTCAACCTTGATAATTTGCGCATCGCCGCCGTCATAAATAGCTTTGGCATTTTCACGGATTTTGTTGTCTTTCTTATAAATCATGGTTGCATCATACGGCTGCCGCGGCGTCAAAATCTGCCCGTCCGGCATTTTAATGGTACCGTCGGCATATAAAACCGCCTTAAAAATTTCCTGCGCGTCAAACCGCCGGTTAATCTGCGCACATTCATAAAAGCCGTCCATCTGTTTGGACAGATAGGCATCAGCCTTTGCCTCGGAATAAGCATAAACCGCATCCCGCCGCAAACGGTCCGAAGGCGCTTTGGTCAGCAAAATCGCCCGCGCCAACAATTCAAACGTATCATACTTTGATGAACCGCAGGCCAGTCCCTGTCCCGAAATCACGCCCAGAGCCTTCACTTCCTGAAGATACGGCATTTGAGCGGACGCCGTCCGAAAGAACATAAAAAACATGATAACGACAAATACAGCAAAACGCATTTTTACCTCTGAACATTTTTTTGCATTATAGCCGCAGAATCCCGAAAAGCAAAAGCATTCTTGCTTTTTTTACCAAAAATCCAAAATTTAGGTTGACAAAGCAAGCTTTTTAGCATAAGTTGCGGGTAAATTTTGACAGTTAAGGATAAGAAAATGAAAGTTTACAGCTCATTAAAGACTAAAAAGATTCGCGATGCCGGCTGCAAAATTGTTCGCCGTAAAGGCCGCGTTTATGTTATCAATAAGAAAAACCCGAAAATGAAAGCTCGTCAGGGTTAATTTGATAGACACTTTTAGCATTTGAAAAACCTGCCGTTGTAAAGCAGGTTTTTTTGTATTTGCAAATTTAAAAGCTCAAGTTTTTACCACCAGATTTCTAAAATAAATAACACCTCCGCCACAGGACACAAAAAAAGGCCGGATGGCATGCAGCGTACAAAGAAGTACGCGACCGAGCACGAGACCGCAGTTAAACGCCCTGTTTCGCCATTATACAGCCTTTTGAAAAAGGTTGGAGAACGAGACGATTAATAAGAAATAAGGGCGAAAGTACCGCAGCGTACGTTAAAGGTACGTGAGGAAACTTTCAGCCCGCAATTTCTGTATTAAGCGTCCGTTATACAACCTTTTCCCCGTCCCGCGTAAAACTGCTTTAGCCACCAGCCAGACGAAAAACAAACCACCCTCCGCCACAGGGAACGAAAAAGGCCGGATGGCGTGCGTGGATAATAAGATTTTAGG
>CALXLC010000002.1 GCA_944389095.1 uncultured Alphaproteobacteria bacterium | reverse complement strand
TCAAATGCGAATGCTATATTCTGACGAAGGAAGAAGGCGGTCGTCATACACCGTTCTTCAGCAACTATCGTCCGCAGTTTTATTTCCGGACGACGGATGTAACAGGCAGTATAGAGCTTCCAGCAGGGACGGAAATGGTTATGCCTGGAGATAATATAACGATGACGGTTACGTTGATCCACCCGATTGCGATGAACGAAGGTTTGAGATTTGCAATTCGGGAAGGCGGTCACACGGTTGGAGCCGGCGTTGTAAGCCAGATTATTAAATAAGAGTAAAATCCAACAAGTTTCTTTCGCAAGAAAGAGAGAACGAAAAACTCCCCGCTCGGGTTTCTTCCCGGGTCGGGAGTTTTTCTTTGGCCCGAGACACTCTGGGTTGACAATTTGTTTACGGTCTGTTATGCCTTAGTTACATTTCAATTATTTTAGTTATAACTTCAAAAAAAATTATTATGGAACAGAGAAACTTTAAAACAGAAACAGCGGAAAGCCGTGTTGACAGTGCTTTTTCAGAAAAACAAATGTTTTGTTCAAAGCAGTTTGTTACGCCCAAACAAATTGAACCGGGAATGTTTGTTTTTGCAGACGGTCTGGTTTATCCGGAAGCAATTGACGGGCAAGAGATTGTTGCCGTTGTCGGTGTCGTTCGTAAAGGCGAGGCTTTAGCGGTTGTCCTGAAAGAAGCTTGTCTGCCGTGGTCCAGTGACGGATTGTTTGTCCATATGCACAGGAAAGTTACAGGGGCGGAGGCGACATTGCTGATTTTGGATGCCGCGGAAAAGTCCGGTAAACGGGCGGAGGCTGCTCAATGGTGTGCGGATTTTTGTTGCGACGGTATTGAACGGGGGCGTGTTTTTTTGCCGTCTGCGACGGAATTAGCTTCCGTTTTGAGAAATAAGACGGTTTGTACGGCTTTAAGAAAGACCGGGGAAGAACTCTCTTCGTTGTATTGGTCGGCGTCACAGGTTCCTTCAGGTTATGTCTGGTATGTGTACAGCGGATTGCACAGATACCAGGGGGTGATTTCCAACATGAGGCCGGTACGCGGGATGTTATCTTTGAAGTTTTAAGAAATTTGGTCCTCTGCCGCAAACAGCGGCAGGGGATTTTTTGTTAAAAAGTTGTTTTGTTGTTGATTGAGGTATCTTTGATATTTATATTGCAGGTGATTATGACTTTTTAAAGGGAGAATGTGATGACGGAATATAAAATTTTACCGACAATCCAGTCGCCGGCAGATGTGAAAAAGTTGTCTTTGGCGGCGTTGGAAACACTGTGTGCGGAGATGCGGCAGGCAATTCTTGAAAAAGTCAGCAACAGGGGCGGTCATTTGGGGCCGAATTTGGGAATTATCGAGATTGCCACGGCGTTGCATTATGTTTTTAATTCTCCCGAAGATAAAATTGTCTGGGACGTCAGTCACCAATGTTATGCGCATAAAATGCTTACCGGTCGGGCTTTTGGTTTTATTGATGAGAGCCGGTGGGGTGAGATTTCCGGTTTTACGGCGCCCAAAGAAAGTCCTCATGATATGTTTACGGTCGGTCATACGTCAACGTCCGTCAGTCTGGCTTGTGGTTTGGCCAAGGCCCGGGATATGCAAGGCGGAAAAGAGTATGTTGTCGCGGTTATCGGTGACGGTTCGCTTTCCGGAGGAGAGGCTTTTGAAGGCTTGGACAATGCCGGTGCGCTTGGTTCGAAAATGCTGATTGTGGTTAATGACAATGAGATGTCAATCGCTCGGAATTTCGGCGGCCTTTACGGTAATCTGGCCGAACTGCGCCGGACGAACGGAACGGCGGCCTGCAATTATTTTAAGGCATTGGGGCTTGAATATAAGTATGTGGAAAACGGCAATAATTTGGCAGAGGTGATTGAGGCGCTCAAAGAGGTGAAGGATTGTGCTCGGCCGGTTGTTTTGCATGTTCATACACTGAAAGGAAAGGGGTATGCGCCGGCAGAAACGGATAAGGAGGCTTTTCACTGGTCTATGCCGTTTGAGATTGCCAGCGGAAAACTTAAGCCTTTTACCGCGGCGGAGACGTATGTTTCCGTGGTGAGCGATTATCTGATGCGCCGGGCGGCGGTTGACGATAAGTTGGCCGTAATTAACGCGGCAACGCCGGGAGCTTTGAACCTTAAGGAATTCCGGGGCAGGTATCCTGAGAAATATTTTGACGTCGGTATTGCCGAGGAACATGCAACGGCATTTGCTTCGGCTTTGGCAAAAGGCGGGATGAAACCTGTCGCATTGTTTTTTGGCGGCTTTATTCAACGGGCGTATGATCAGATTATGCAGGATTTGTGTCTGGATAAAAATCCGGCTGTCTTTGTGGTGGAAAACGGCGGTATTTCCGGCGCGGATGTTACGCATACGGCGGTTCAGGATATTCCGATGTTGTCGCATATTCCGAATTTGGTTTATCTGGCGCCGGCTTCTAAAGCCGAGTTGCTGAGAATGTTGGACTGGGCTTTGGCTCAATCTGATTTTCCGGTGGTTATTCAAACATCTTGCCGGCAACCGGCCGTGTTGAAATATGAACCGCGGGCGGAAATTGAACTGCATAAATCAGAGGTGCTTCATAAGGGCAGCAGAATTGCTCTTTTGGGACTGGGCGGATTTTTGGAACTGGCAGAACAGACGGCTGATGAATTTGCCAAACAGGGGTATGACGTCACGGTTGTCAATCCGCGTTTTGCCGATGCATTGGATGAGGCACTGCTGGAGGATTTGCGCCGGGATCATGATACGGTTATTACGTTGGAAGACGGTAATTTGGATGGTGGTTTTGGTGAAAAGGTTGCCCGCTTTTACGGTGATAAACCGGTGCGGGTTTTCTGCTTTGGCGCAAGGAAAGAATATACCGACCGGGTGTCTGCGGAAGAGCTGTATCAAAGATATGAACTGACGCCTTCTCAAATCGTTTCGCGGATATTATAAATCGGCGCGGAAAGAAAAAAAACACTTGATTTGTTTTATAATCTTGTGTATGAAAGATAAGCAGCTTGAAAGGCTGTTTAGTTTAGGGGTATAGCTCAGTTGGTAGAGCATCGGTCTCCAAAACCCCAAATTGATTTTTCCAAGTATTTAAGTTTTCAGTATTTTTTAAAGTAATTCAGCATGTTGGGCTGAATTTTTTTTTGCTCCAATGTACGACGTGTACTAGGGAACTTTGTTTTTTTCTCAATTTTGAGGGATAGTTGAGCAACGAAACAAAGTTTGGAGTAATTTTAATCATGGTGAAAAGTCTTTCAGGGGTACGGGCGAAAGAACGCTTAAATAAAAAAACGGGAAAAATGGATGTTTATTTTTCTATTCGCTATAGAAGAAATGGAAAACAATATGAAGAGGGTATTGGGTGGAAGTCTGACGGCTATACAACTAAAAAAGTTTTTGATGAATTGCAAGTGTTACGGCAAGATATAAAAGCCGGTAGAGCTTTATCCTTAAAAGATAAACGGGAACAATTAGAAGCAACTCAAAAAGCATATGAAAAGGCAAATATAACATTCTCGGAACTGTTTGAAGAATACTATCAGCCGCATATTGAAAATAAAGATAAAAAATCAACTTATAATAGAGAAGTTCATTTGTATAAAAAGTGGCTTAAACCTGTTTTGGGCGGTTTAAGGTTGGACCTCATTAGCCGCATTAGCCTCATAAGGTTGTTGCAACCTATGGAGAAAAAGCGTTTATCCAACCGCACAAAGAATTATGCCATTGCTTTAACGCGGCAGGTTTTCAATTTTGCCATTAGAAATGAATTGTTTGCAGGAGATAACCCCGCAGCAAGATTTGATGAACTAAAAAAAGAAGATAATCGCCGAATGAAGTTTCTTTCAGATGAAGAATTGAACAATCTTTTGGAAGAGCTCAAAAAACATAGTTATTCCGTTTATTTAATGGCGTTGATTTCTGCTGATAGCGGATTACGAGCCGGAGAAATATTCAATTTAACTTGGGCGGATGTAAGCCTTGAAGAAAAAATGTTGTTTTTGCGTGATACCAAAAACGGCAAGAATCGTTTTGCCTATATGACAGACCGTGTAGCGGAAGAATTTTCTAAGCTAAAACAAGGCGAAGGAAACGAATTTGTCTTCCAAAGTAAAGCAGGAGGCAAGATTTACCACGTTTCACGGACCTTTGAAAGAGCTGTTAAGGCACTAGGCTTAAACGATGGTATTACCGACCGGCGACAAAAAGTAGTCTTCCATTCTTTGCGGCATACTTTCGCAAGCCGATTAGTTCAAAAGAGAGTTTCCCTTTACGAAGTAAAAGAATTATTGGGACATTCCGATATTGCTATGACACAACGCTATTCACACTTAGCTAATGAAACGTTACGCCAAGCAGTTGCCCGATTAAATGAATAAAAAGAGAAGTTTTACCAAATTATTTTGTCCATTATTAAAAAGGTCGCAGCTCATTTGCAAGTATTATAAAAATAATGTAAAATCAATGTGCTATTCGAACGATTTTTCTGAATCGACTTTATTAGCCTCAGTAACCAATTTTTAGAGGCTATAAAATGAAAAAAAGAAAATTTTTGTCCAACGAAATATACGAACAAATTTTACAGTACTTTGCTGACAAAGAAATGATTGCTCGCGCTGACTTATGCAAAAAATTTCCAGTCTTCAATTTACGAACTCTTATTGATGAAGAGCGGAGAGGTTGTGGAATAGAAATTTGTGCAAGCACAGGCAATAGAGTCTTCCATACGCCTAAAGCAATTTTAGAGTATATTAAGTGCAAATATGCGGTTCTTTCTAAAGATGATATTGCTAGCGGAGATTATGAGCCTGTGCCAGAGATTTAACTTTTTACAATTTTATAAGGAGATATTATATGAAGATGAAAAATCTTTT
>CALXLC010000001.1 GCA_944389095.1 uncultured Alphaproteobacteria bacterium | reverse complement strand
TCTCACCCGCCGGAATATCCCGCGACTTGCACCGGTTCCATCCTGCATGCGGAAGCCTCTCAACCGCCGCTTAGGTATTGCCTCACCCGCCGGAATATCCCGCGACTTGCACCGGTTTCATCCTGCATGCGGAAGCCTCTCAACCGCCGCTTAGGTATTGCCTCACCCGCTGGGTGGAACAGGCCTGATACAAAAAAAAGCGCCGAAGGGCGCATTTTTGGAGCAGGCAACGGGAATCGAACCCGCATCCTAAGCTTGGGAAGCTCACGTTCTACCATTGAACTATGCCTGCAGCAGGATTAGGAATAAAACAAAAAAGCCCCGGATGCAAGTCTTTTTTTTGGCATATTAAAGAACATTTCGAGATGAGGAACAAAGCCAACTCCGATAAAAAAATTAGACAAAACAAAGGTTCTATTTAAAAATACTGCGAGATTAATATATTATATCAGGTAAAAAACAAAATTCTTATCAACAGCGGCAGGAAAAGCTGGACAAGACCTGACAAAAATTGTATACTATTTATATAAAACAATTTTCTAGGAGAGAAAATATGGAAAGAAATCAGGAATCCCCAAATCCCCGTACACCTAAGATTGTAACGGCTTTTCAAAAGCATCTGGCCGAAAAACCGGAAAGTAATTTTGTCAAACTTTCCGGAGAAAAGCAGCGTGCTTTGCTTAATGAAGCCAACCTTCAGGTGCGCGGCTACCAGCTTTCGGAAACTTACGGAGCCTGGGCTTCTGACAATAAGAATGCCAGACTTTTGCTGACGGCCTTTTGCGAACACTACGCGGCCGACCCCGTAAAAATTGAACAGCTGGTCAAACACGACAGTGAACATAACTACAAGAGACCGATGGATCAGGACAAAGAAGCCTATTACCAAAACAGCGCCCGCAGCATTGCCAAAAGCATTGACGCCGGTTATCATGAAAAAGATTACAAGTTTACCCGCCCGGATGCCAAATGGAGTCATCAGGCTTTCGTGGCAAAAAAAGTTTATGACCGTTAAAATTCTGAGAGTAAAAAAACCGCCTTCGGGCGGTTTTTTTATTTTGTCCGGTTGACAAACTTTTATTTTATGCATAGCATTGAAATAACAAAACGAATTATTAACCTAATAATTAAAAATATGAAAAACAAAAAGTATCTTATTCCCGCAGGAAACGAATGTCTGCTTTCCTCGGAGGTTGAAGCTGCTTCTTTTTTCATGCAAAATGCGATATTCGGTAAGGTTAAACTCGGCATTTTGTGCAAAGAAGAAAACTGTACGGAAGGAATCATCGGCTGGGGCTGCATAAACGGAAATGACGCAAGTTTCTGCCCCGCATTCAGCGAAGGCCCTGCCTGCAAATCCGGAAAATTTTTGTTCCATCCGATTCAGCCGGGCGAAACTTTTCTTTACGGCAGAATTCCGTATACCGTCGTGCAGCAAAAGCAGTTGGGACAAACGGTCCGCAAATACGAGGTGATTAATCATCAGTCTCTGGCAGCGGACATCAGCACAATGCTGGAGTATCCGACATTGGACTTCCGCTTGTGCAAAGTCTACGCCATCGGCCGGAAGAAAAACTTCATATCCGTTTTATGGAGCGGATACAACGCCGAACAACATCTGTTGCTGCTTCTGCCGGCTTTTGAGGAAGACCGCGGCATACTGGGCAACTACACGCCGCAAGAACTGGCGCGGGAAGTCCTGGATGTTAATGAAACTTTTTTTCATCACAACAGCGGTTGGAGGGTTGCGGAAGATGAAAATAAGCAACTGTTTTTTTATCGGACGATGTCCGTATAAAAACAATCAAAAAAGGAGGCTGTCGGCCTCCTTTTTTATTATCAAACAAAACGGTCAGTTGACGCCGTTGGTATAAACGTCTTCGGCCTCGTCCCAGCGATCGGAAGCTCTGTCCTTAAGCCGTCCGGCGGCATCGCCCAAATTGGAAACCTGCTCCGATACGGCACTTTCACCGCCGGCATACTCTGCTTTGACCCTTTCCCACTGCTCCTGCGGACTAATACCGAAAACCAGCCAGACCACCAGTACGCCGACAACAATTAAACCGACAAGATACAATAAAGCTTTCATATTTGCCTCCCTGCTCACAGATTATTAACAAAAGTACTGAGGACACGCACACCGAAACCGGTAGCCCCTTTAGGACACAGCGGTGTTCCCTTTGTTTCATCGTCAACACCCGCAATATCCAGATGAGCCCACTTGTTGCCTTTTTTCACAAACCGTTGCAAAAAGCAGGCCGCCGTACTGCCGCCGGCATTGGCGCCGCCGATATTTTTCATATCGGCAATATCAGAATTAATCATTTTATCATAACCGTCGCCCACCGGCAGCCGCCATAATCTTTCGCCGCTGACGTCTCCGGCTTTTATCAATGCCGCGGCCAGTTTGTCGTCATTGGCAAACACGCCGGCATATTGGTCTCCGAGCGCCCGCATGGTTGCGCCGGTCAGCGTCGCAATATCGATAATTGTCCCGACCGGATAATTTTCCTGCAAATACCACATACAGTCTGCCAACACCAACCGACCCTCGGCGTCGGTATTCAAAATTTCGACCGTCTGCCCGGACATTGAGGTCACCACATCGCCCGGGCGAGTCGGATCCGCCGCCGGCATATTTTCCACCAATCCGACAATTCCCACCGCATTGCATGGTGCATTATACAGCGCCATGGCTTTCAGGGTGGCAACCACGGCAGCGGCACCGGTCATATCCCGTTTCATGTCCCACATACCGTTTCCCGGCTTCAGAGAAATACCGCCGGAATCAAAAGTAACACCCTTGCCGACCAAACCGCAGTCAAACGCCTCCTGTTCGGGCCGTCCCTTCCAGCGGATAACCGCAACTCTCGGTTCGTTAACGGAGCCTTGCGCTACGGAAAGCAGCAAATTAAATTCTTTTTCCTTTAATTGTTTGGCATCCAGAATATCAATTTCGAGCCCCAGATAGGACAGCCGTCTGATATCGTCGGCAAACACTTCCGGCGTCAGATAATTGGCCGGTTCGTTGCACAAATCGCGGGCATAGCGAACGGCATTGCCCAGCGCGGCAAAATAGCGAAAATCCTCACTGACTTTTTTAGGCTGCGGCACCTTAAAGATAACCTGCTCCAAATTCGGATATTCGTCCTGTTTTTTCCGGGTAAAATACTTATCAAAGCGGTAGGAACCTATCATCAGACCGAAGGCGACGTTATGGGCGATTTCCTCCGGGCTGAGCCGGCAGCCTTTAATTTCTTCCACATAAAAGCAGGCGACCGCGTCCTTAAACAGTTTTTTGGCCAAAGCACCGCCCAGCATTTGCAAATCCAAAGCCTCCGGCTTTTCGCCCAGACCGGCGACAATAATCTTGCCGGTTGAGCCGAACACCTCGACAAAGCTGCCTTTTTTGCCGCTGAAACCGGCCTGCTGAACAGCTTTTTTCACCAGTTTGATTTCGTCTTTTGCAAGAAACTTGCTGTCCACCTTGGCCTTCTCGGCCAAGCCGATGATTTTTACGGCTTTGGAACCGATTTTTCCGTCAGTAAAAATAACTTCGAGCATCTGTTTTACTCCGCTTAAACAATTTTTGCTGCGTTTAATATAAACCAATTTTTTTCAAAAAAACAAATTTTCTTGATTTTCTCCACAAAGCGCGCCGACTTATCCTCAGGGCATTTTTTTATATCGACAAAAGCCGGGCGCAAAATCTATAACAGAATACGAAAGGAGGGCAAATGAACGAACAGAGGTTTTTACCTTACCGGGAACCCCGGCCCCGCATTTCATGGCCGTCAAGACTAAAAGCGGAAGAACACTTCACCCGCGCCATTCACCGGAAACTCAACGCGCTCAGCAACGCCCAGCTCAAAATCAAATCACCGTCCTCCACCAAAAAACAACGCCGAACCAGCCAAAAAACCGTCAAACTTCTTACCATTGAACTCAATTACCTTCTCCGCTCCACCGGCTTAAAAATAGAAGATAACCCGCCGCCCAAAGTCACCAAAGAAGAAAGCCTCCTCATCCGATTCGACTTTGAAGGCCGCAATAGTCCCCTCAAAGAAACGGATTTGTCCCCGGCCTACCGCCAAGCCCTGCAAAAACACCAATATCTGCGAACGTTTACCCATTTTCTTTCTCCCCTGTACCACCACCCCCCCGCGCAATATAATTTAGACGCCGTACCCTTCTGGCAGACCATGAAGCGTTTTGAAAGCTTCCGCCGCGCCGCACCGTTTATTCAACGGGAGCTGGCCGCTGTCAATTTTCCGCCCCGCCAGCTTCAACAGCTCAACTATTACGACCTGAATCACCTGCTGCTGACCGCTTCAATACACGAAAAACGCCATTTAATTCCGTCGCGAAGACGCGAAAACATCAAAATGTTCATTGCCTGCTACGAACCGGAATTCGTCCGCGTCATGCGGTTGCTCAAATATTCGGACCGGGAAATTCTTCGCCACATCAACCTCATGAAAAACGGCCGCCTTGATGAGACTATGGACGCCCACCACAAAAACAACGTCAAAGACAGCCGCAATTTTGCAAACATCTCAGATGCCAACGCGTTTTCCAACATGATGATAACCTTTGTCAGCCCGCTGCATCGCAGCCTTCACCGGCCGTTTCAGTTAAAAGTAGATTCGTCGGTTGCATTTATGGGCGGATACGATCCGCTTTTGCAAATCCGGCGAGACCCGGAAAGGGAGCGGCGCTATCAGGAACAACAGGCACTGCAAAACCGACCGCGCCCGGCCAAACGCAGTCCGCTGAGCTTTTTGATATCGGCCCGGCGCGCGCAAACTTACAATTGACAAAGCCGCCTTCCCGGTGCTAATAAAAAAGCAAAATCAACTCACAAACAAAGAAGGCGCAAATGGACAACATCTATCCCGGCACCCCCGGCAACATCGACAAAGCGGCAGACATAATCCGCAACGGCGGACTGGTGGCTTTTCCGACCGACACGGTTTACGGCCTGGGAGCCAACGTTTATCTTCCGTCGGCGGTAGCCGGGATTTTTGCGGCCAAAGAACGTCCGTTGTTTGACCCGCTGATATCGCACATTGCCGACATTGATTTTTTGCCGGAATATGCGCAAACAGACCAACGCGTCATGGATTTGGCGCGGCATTTTTGGCCGGGACCGCTGACCTTTGTGCTCAAACGAAAAGATGAGGACCACCGGCTGGATCTGGTCTGTTCCGGGCTTCCCAACATAGCGGTCCGCATGCCGAATCACCCTTTGGCACTTGCTCTTATCCGGACGGCGGGCGTACCGATTGCCGCTCCGTCGGCCAACCGGTTCAAAACAGTGTCACCCACCAGCGCCCAACACGTCAAAGACAGCCTTGGCGACCGGGTGGCGATGATCTTGGACGGCGGTCCCTGCCGTATCGGAGTAGAGACCACCATTTTGGATTTAACCACCAAAGAAATGGTAATTTTGCGCGCCGGAGGCCTGCCCAAAGAAGCGATTGAGGCCTACACGGGAGAAAAAGTAATTTTGTCGCAAGGCACACCTGACAAACCCTCGGCCCCCGGACAACTGCTCAAACACTACGCGCCCCGGCTGCCGATGAGGATTAACGTGGCGGAAGAGGACGTCCGCGCCGACGAGTTTTTCATTGGTTTCGGTCCGGTAAAAAAAGCGCGGCTCAACCTCAGTCCCGCGGGAGATTTGCAAGAGGCCGCGGCCAATCTTTTCGCCTTTATGCGCGAGGCGGAAAAGCACAACGAATTTAAGGGGATTGCCATGTCGCCTATTCCGCAAAACGGATTAGGCCTGGCCATCAACGACCGCATCCGCCGCGCGTCTTATCGGGAAAAATAACCCAAGCCGCATTTGTTTCCGACACCCGGAAGAAACAAAGCAGATGTTTCGGCAAACTTTCCTTTCTGCAAATAGGTCAATACAGATTATGCGAACATAAATTAATCTGCCGTTAGACAAACATAATCACCGAAAGACTATATTGACATTTCTAAATTTTAATGCTATATATTCAAGCAGATAGGATGACTATAAAATACATTAAGCGTTTTCACGCAGGAGTTTCTCTGGTTGTATTTGCTGTCATCCTTTATCGTTTTAAAATTCCAAGTTTCTGCCCTTTTAAATATTTTTCATTAAAGGAATCTATCTTTTTTAATTCTTTTAGCAACTTGCGAGCACCTAAATCTCCAATTATACGATATATCAAATTATGCACTTTCTCTGGTCGATTCTCTTCTGACTCAACAAGCAACGAACCATAATGAAAAACCTTATTTCGGTACATTCTAATCCGGTTTAGTTTATTAAAAATTCTTGACAGCACATTAATATCTTTACAACCATCAAAAATCTCCTGCAGTATTTGAGGATGTTTCTTCCAAATAATATCATTATAAGCTGGCAAAAACAAATATACCCAAAAGCCTAAATTTAGTTCAGATATGATATGATTTTTATCATCTGAACTCTTTTTGGTATCTTTCATATGAGCAAGAGCGCTTTTCATATTATCCTGATTTCTGCCGATAATATACTCACCTTTAAAAATCCAATCTTCGCCAAGATATTTTGAAAATACTTTATCAATCTTATTTCGCAAAATAATTTCAAAATATGACAATGAGGAATAAAAGGACTCTGCCAGTTCACAATTATATAAATGACAAACGACAGCATTTTCTTTGCTGATATCTTTATATTTAGCCAACCGCTTTTCTGATAATAGATTTGCTATTTCATCCATATTATTCAGAACCCTTATAAATTTAACATATTACAGTAGGACATTACTAAAATAAAACGAATTTTTCGTAAATTTTCAAGACAAATTAATTCGGCAGATGTTTCGGCAAACTTTCCTTTCCGTAAACAGATAAAAAATTTGCCGTTTAAGGTATTCACGCACCTCTGATTAACCTTAAAAAGCTAAGGCACACCGAACCGAAAAGCTCTCGTACTTATAGCCATAGCTAACGGAACCGGAACTCAACTGAACGCGCCACGCATCATAAGTACTGTTCTGGGTAGACGACCAGTAATACGACGTTTCACTGATATCCGTTCCACCGACGGCCGTTATCGCCGCCCGAACTTTGGCAAACGCATCTACATTGCCGGCCCCCATCAACTGAAGCTCTGCAATATTCGGCAAAAACCATTCCCCGGCATAAGTACCATCAGTCCTATACGCCGAACAATACGCCGCCGCCGGATAATTTCCTGCTGCTTCACTGTCATTCAAATATGTCAGACAGGCTGTCCCCGTCTTACCGCTCCACTGCGACGGAATGACCGCCGTATCCGGACACATATCCTTTGTAACCATTATAGTCTCGTTTGACCATATCAATTTTGCCTCTTGTAAAGCCATAACCAAACCATGATTACCATCCGAGGAATAAATCACACCTACCGGCGTCTTGCCGTCGGCCTGCGCGCCGCAGCTCCCGTCCGAAAAATAATAATCGCCGTAACAACACTGTGCATCGGTAATACAGCCGCTGCCGCAAGAGCGCAGCCCTTTTTCCTCACAAGTTTTTTTGGTCAGTTTATAACAGGACAACCCCGCAAACGTCACCGGCTCGCAGTCGTAATTCTCTGTATCACACAAAGTGGAATACCCGCCGTCCGAACAATTTTTGCTGCTGAAACACGCCGCCTTGGTCAAATCAAACGGGCACCGCACCACAACGTTATAATCAGCGCACTCTTCTACCGTCCGCGTATAGCCGTAATCTTCGCAAGCGCTGCTCTGACACTCGGCGTTAGGATCCGTTACACTGCCAACCGTGTTGCTGTCCCCGGCCTCCAACTCCGAAACACACATCACCTGCGTATTGTCAAACGGACAGCGTATCATCTTTTTACCGGCACAATCCGCCTCCGTCTTGCTATACCCCAGCGTCGCGCAATCTTTGTCATAACACGTTGCCTGCGCGGTTGATGCAAATGCCGTCAACACGACTGCCATTGCCAAAACCTTTTTCATCTCTCGTCCTCCTTATTCCCAGCATGCCGCCCTGCCCTTGTCAAACGGGCAGTATATCGTGGTCATTCCCTCACAGTCCCCGGCCTCCCGGTCATAACCGAGCAAACCGCAATCAGTTTCGGGAACACTTTCCCAATAATTATCCGAATTTATCTGTCCGACCTCGCAAATATCTTTCCGACCGCAGGCCACATACTCTCGGTTAAACGGGCAATAGGCCTTGTCATAGCCTTCCGGACACTGTGACGGCGTTTTGTCATACCCCAGACGACGGCAATCTTCAAAATAAGCGCCGCACCAAAATACCGTACCGTCTGCCTCCGCCTCCGTGCAGGCGTCATGCGGACTGCACTGCACATAATTCCTGTCAAACGGACAATAAATCTTTCCCTGCTTGCCGTCGCACTGCTCATCATCGGCCTCGTATCCCAACTGCTCGCAGCCGCTCTCCGGAACCGCGCACCAGTAATAATCCCGGCTAACTTCCGTCTCCGGCTCGCAATCACTCAAACACAAATGCAGACTTCGATCAAACGGACAAGTCAGACTGCCGCGGCGGCTGTCGCACGATGTTCGCTTATATCCCAGATTCCGGCATTCCTGACTGGGAACCGCACACCAATACTCGTCATCTTCCGCATAATCCATAGCACACCCCGTCGGACAATATTTACTTCCGCACATCATGCAAATATATCCGTCCGGACAACTTGCCTGACAATTATCCGGACAACGGCACGCCGTATACAAAATATCTTCCCCGCTCCGACAGCTTTGGGCATCAAGCGCCCCCTGATACTCGCAAAGCTTATACTCCGGTCCGCAATCATGTTTCTGAATGGTATACTTGGTCACACCACCACAGGCCTGACATGTCGCCGCCGCCTCATAGCCCGCCGGTATCGGATGCATTTCGTCATCATAGTCATATCCTTCGCACAAATTGCAACAGGTGCCGTAATCATTGGAATATTCACAAAAAGGCTCGCCCAATCGATACCCTTCCTGACAAGATTTCTCAAATTCGGCACAAGCCCGGTCCAAATCCTCTTCGCAAGACAAATACTTACCGTCGCACTGCTCATAACCGACATAATACGGCGGCTGACAATTGCTCTCATCATACTGGTAAATGCTCGGACAATGACAATTTTCCCAACATGTTTTGCCCGGCAGAACATTTTGACGGGGCGTTCCCATCTTCGGAGATTCGCAACTGTCGGCATAACCGTAATGTGAACACAGCCTTTCAATATCCCCTCCGGCACCGCGATTGTTTATCCGATACCCGAACGGAACCACATAATCCGGCAGATACGACGTACGCGCCCAAGCCGACTCCGGCACCAAAAACAGCAACACCGCAGCCAGCCGAACACTTCTCCGCAATTTTTGCCACACACCGGCCATTGTTGCCCACACCTTGAAAAGTCCTCGCCTTTAGGCAAAAAAATGTGAAAAATCAAAAAGTTTCCCAAAATTAAACACAAAAAATTTTTGCCTTATTTCTTTCATCATAACATACTTTTTGCGATTAATCAATGTTTCGTTGATATATGTGGACTAAAGCACTTTTAAAAGCCGTACAGAGACATTTGACCAACAAGGAGTCTTTTTTGATAAAAAAATCAAAATCGGTTGCCTGCGGGGCCTAAAATACAATTTAAAGATTTTACCTACACAAATAACAACCTTAAATACAGAAGAAAATTCCCCGTATTTTTCAAAAAAAAACTGACAAATAGATTGATTTCTATACAAAAAATAAATTTTTGACTTGACCGCAATTGTCAAAAAACATATATTCTTTACAGATAAAAATTATTATAAAACTTTCAAGATATGGAAAAAATTTTAATTATTCTTGGTGCTTCCATAGTTGGAATTATGTTCCTTGCCATGATTGTCATTGGTGCAATGGAAGTTTGTTGCGGAATGCACAAATTTATAAAAGAAACTTTTGGCGCACCCAAAAGTTGGAATTGAAAACTTACGCCGACAGCCTCAACCTTTCGGCGCATCAAATTAAAAAAGCTCCGGTCTAACCCAGCCGGAGCTTTTTCCGTAGTTCAAATGCTTTTAGGCTAATCCAGAAAATAATTGCGCAGATAATCCTTCAAATCGGCCACGTTAACCCGCGTCTGCTGCATGGTGTCACGGTCGCGGACCGTAACCGATTCCGGCTGATTTTCAATCGTTTCAAAATCAACCGTCAAACACAGCGGCGTACCGACCTCATCGTGCCGGCGATACGCCTTGCCGATATTGCCGGTATTTTCCAGCGCCACCCGACCGATGCCGAGTTTCAACAGGCTCTGCTTGATTTCATGACATTTGGCCATAATCTGCTCGTTATTCTTTTTCAGCGGAATAATCGCCACCTTAATCGGCGCCAGATGCTTTTTCAGTTTAAGAACAATCCGGCTGTTACCACCGCCCAGATCCTCTTCCTCATAAGCCTCCGTCATCAAAGCCAGAACCCCGCGGTCTATTCCCATGGAAGGCTCAATCACAAACGGAACAACCCACTTGTTGTTATCGTCCATAATACAAAGCTTTTGCGTAGAGTCGGGATTGGGATGACAATGAGAAGTCAAATTCATTTCCTCTTGTGCCTTTGTATGATTACCCAAATCATAATCGGTACGGTTGGCAATTCCCTCCAACTCTTCCATACCGTGCGGAAATTGATATTCAATATCATAACAGGCCTTGGCATAGTGAGCCAAATCTTCCTTCGGCGTGGTATAAATATTCATATGCTCGCGCTTCAGGCCCTGATCCTCCCACCACTTGATGCGCTCCTCTTTCCACTTTTCGTGCCATTTTTCATCTTCGCCCGGCATCACAAAATATTCCAACTCCGCCTGCTCAAACTCGCGAACCCGGAAAATGAAATTGCGCGGCGTAATCTCGTTGCGAAAAGATTTACCGATTTGCGCAATACCGAACGGCAGCTTGCGGGAAGTTGAATCGACCACGTTTTTAAACTGCGTAAAAATAGCCTGCGCGGTTTCCGGCCGCAGATAACCAAACGAAGAACCGTCTTCCACCGGCCCGATATTCGTCTTAAACATCAGATTGAAAGGCCGCGGCTCCGTCAAATCGGTAGAACCGCAGTTGGGACACTTTCCGTCCTTGATATGATCGGCCCGAAAACGCCCCTTGCATTTGCGGCAATCCGTCATCGGATCGGAAAAAGTATCTTCATGACCGGAATAATGCAAAACTTTCTGATTGGTCAAAATGGCAGCGTCCAGACCTTCCACATCATCGCGTTCATAAACCATTGCACGCCACCAGGCCTGCTTCAGGTTGTTTTTCAGCTCGACGCCCAGCGGCCCGTAATCATAAACTCCCTGCAGCCCGCCGTAAATATCGGCATTCTGAAAAATAAATCCGCGGCGCTTGCACAGCGAAACCAGCTGATCCATCGTTTTGGCAACCATTTTAACTTCCTCTTCAAAATAGATAGTAAAAAATTAACTTATTATTTTTATAATGATTTATTCCAAAAAGCAAGCGGAGATAATAAACATGGTCAAAAAACTTACAAAAGTTGCCCTCATCTATGACTTTGACGAAACATTAAGCACCGGCTATATGCAAGATTTTACGCTTATCCCGTCCTTTGGCATGAAACCGGGCGTTTTTTGGAAAATCGCCAACCAATGGTCCGCCGATCAGGAAGCCGATCAGGTCACCGGCTCCATGTATTACATCATGAAAACCGCTCGCGAAAAAGGTGTCCGCCTCACCCGCCGTTTCTTAAAAAAATGCGGCGAAAATATCGAATATTTTGAAGGCGTCAGAGAATGGTTTTCGCGTATCAACGAATACGGCCGCCTTCTTGACCTGGATGTAGAACACTATTTGATTTCTTCCGGATATGAAGAAATTCTGGCTGGTTCTGAAATCCGCAAATACTTCAAAGACATGTTTGCCTGCAGTTATGCCTTTGGCGAAGACGGCCTCCCCGTCTGGCCGGCCCGCGTCATCAACTACAGCATCAAGGTCCAGTTTCTGACCAAAATCAACAAAGGCCTCTGCAAAATCGACGATATTGCCGTCAATGAATTCATGCCCGAAGAAAAACGCTACCTGCCCTTTGACCGGATGATTTACTTCGGTGACGGTATGACAGACATCCCGTCCATGAAAATCATCAACCAGCGAGGCGGCAACGCAATCGCTGTCTATAATCCCCAAAAACAAAGCGAAAAGAAAAAAGCCATCAAGCTGTTAAGCGACAACCGGGTTAATTTTGCCCTGCCGGCGGATTACCGCGAGGGAACCCAGCTCGACAAGGTGGTCAAAACCATTCTCGACAAACTCGCCAAAGAGCGTGATTTGGAAGTCTTGAAAGCAAAGGAAGACAAAAAGAAAATCATTCCCGCACCGGTATTTTCGTGCAAAAAATGAGGTCTGAAAATCAGACCTCAAGCACCATTCCGTCATAAGCGACCCGAACATTTTCAGGCAGTTGTTCCTGCAAAGTGCGATAATCAACCCTGGCCGACAAATGCGTCAAAACTATTCTACCGATTTTTAAACCTTTCAATCTGTCGACAATTTCCGGCCAGCTGCTGTGTCCGTTTTGTGCCGGAGTCATCCCGTTGTTGCACTCGGCCAGCAGCAAATCCGCCCCGTCAAGCCGCGCGGCGGCATACTCGGGAAGTCCCTGCCAATCCGTAACATAAGCAAAATTTTTATACCGGAAACCGTTGCTCTGCAAATGATGATGCGGCACCGAAAAAACATCAAGCTCCAATCCGGCGGCCGTTACTGGTTCGTCTTTTAAAACATGCCAAACCAAACCGCCGCTGTCCGGTTCGCCGATACCGCTGAACAAATAGGCATAACATTTTTTTAGTTCATCCATCGTCAAATCAGAGGCATAAATATCTATCTGATGTCCCAAAATCTTACAAGCCCGAGGCAGTTCGGGAACACCTCCGATATGATCATAATGCGGATGCGTCAGAAAAACGGCATCAAAATCCGCAATGTTTTCACGGTTAATCTGCTCGCGCAAATCAGGTCCGGCATCCACCAGCAGACGCTTGCCTTCATCTTCCAAAAAGATTGAAGCCCTCTGCCGCCGGTTACGGGAATCAGAGGCATCGGCATCGCCCCAACTGTTAAAAATCATTGGTGTCCCGTATGCGGAACCTGAACCGAGAACAGTCACTTTCATAATTTACACACCCTTTCCTTTATTTGTCCGAATATAATGAAAAAGAGGATTAATAATCGATTTTGTCAGTCTTTGCGGCGACGTCTTTTCGGAGGAGATATTCTCCACAAATTCGCGCACTCCCTTATCCTGCCGGGCCTTTTCCCTCTTAGACAAAAGCATCAGGCAATCAACCATAGCATCCCTGTCTTTAAAATCAACATTCCCCAGCATAAATTCCAACAATTCTTTTTGAGTTTTACAATCTTTCAGTCTGTCGCTGTTTTGAAAGGTTTCGTTGTTAAACAGCTTGTGCAAATCGGGAAACGCATGCTGAAACATATTCTGTTCCCCGATATTTTTTACAAAAGCTTTTCTGTTCGGAGAACGCTTCAAGCTTGCTGCAACCCTGGAAAGACAGCGAACTTTGTCCTGCGGAATATAATGATACCCCGCTTCAAACAACTTATTGATTCGGTTAATTGTTCCCTGATTGCGTCCGCCTTTGCTGATATCCAAATCATATTTACCGACATTTGCCAAAAAACGCCTTAAAATATTATACGCCCCTTCCTTTTCCAAATCGCAGGAAAGTCTTATTTCGCCGCGCTTGATTCCATCAACGGCTCCGTACTTATCAATAATTTTCGTATCAATTTTATTATTTTTCCGACGAAAACGAACATAAATTTTTTCAATATTAAAAATTCCGTTATCCTCCGGATCCATACAGGAAAAATCAATTTGTCCCAACTCCGGATGTTTGATAACCGCATAAATGTTATGTGTACGCATAACATCAGAAATTTCAATGCCTTTTTGCTCAAGATTATGCAAAGTGTCATAAAAATCTTCCTGATTTTTTACACACAAATCATAATCGTTAATCTTTGGATTTTTTTGAGTCAAAACATCTAAAACGGCGCCGCCGAACATATAAACTTCACTAAGATCGGATTGCCGCATAAAACGCTCGATATCCGACACAATTTTTTTTGAATATTCCATGAGTACATCCCTCAAATATCATCAGATATCGAATTTTTATAGCCTCATATTTCGATAATGTCTAGACAAAAAAATATTTTTTTTAAATTTTTTAAAAATCCGCAGAAAAAAAATAAAAAAACTCTTGCCAAATCCAAAAATATAGAATATACGCATCAAAGTAATGATTGGGGTGTCGCCAAGTGGTAAGGCATCGGCTTTTGGTGCCGACATTCGTTGGTTCGAATCCAGCCACCCCAGCCACAGAATACAAACCGTCAGAAATGACGGTTTTTTCTTTATATATCAAGCATT